>NZ_JBMKHB010000023.1:0-79756 GCF_049238285.1 Enterobacter cloacae complex sp. IR53041
CGCTGTCGTTCTCAAAATCGGTGGAGCTGCATGACAAAGTCATCGGGCATTATCTGAACATAAAACACTATCAATAAGTTGGAGTCATTACCCGAAGGTAGTATTATTACTATCATTTTAAAATGACAGGGAGACCGAATGTACAACCATAATCGGGATAAAAGTCATTTCGAAGAGAAAGTCTTAGAGATTGAAAATCTTGCGCAGCGAATTGCCACAAAGCATTTGCTTTATGGTACCGCTGGTATGTTTTTTGAAACTCAACAACTTGTTGCTCACCTGAGAAGGGAGATCGAGTCGCATTGCTTGACCTGGTCAGGCGGGATTCAATTACTTGATGAACAGATACATCATCTTAAGGAACAGGATGATTTACTCACCTTCAATAAAGCTAAGTTATTTATTGTTGTTGAAAAAAACCGAACAACAACGACGACTTTAGCGCTTAAACAGATCGGTTTCGTTGCCGGTGGGGCGCAAGTGTATGGGGGCGCTAGTTTATGCGTCGGTTCGCTGGGTCTGGCCTGTGCTGCGTATGGTGCACCTATGATTACTCATGGGCTAAACAACATGTATGAAAATGGATACTATCTTCTTTATCGTGAAGATCGGTCTGGCACGCTAAGAGATGCTTATCGTTACGTAGCAGCGAAACTCGGCTATGGGAATAATGAAGCTGATATTGTCTATGGAGTAGTTGATATCTCTTTATCAGCCTATGGCGCGGGCAGGAGAGTACTGGCTCCCCGAGAAAAATCCTGGAGTCTGTTTCGCAACATTGAATCTGATTATATCAGAGGATGGCAAGAGGCTTCTAAAACAGCGATGGCTCTGGATTTAACCAGTGGAAGCGTCACAGGTTGGCAGATGTACCAGATAGCTAAAGAGAATTAATTATGTCGGAACAATTCGAGTTGTCATTAACCCCACCGATTCTACCTGCCGTATGCTATTTTATTGTATCTATTGTCGTTTTTTTCTTGTTGTACCTCGGGAAACTCAAGGTCAACAGGCTTCATAAATATCCTCTGTTCATTGCCTATACGCTATTTGTGATAGCCATCGCAGCCATTCAAATTAACGTTTTTGCCAACGGCTATGAGTTTGTTAGCGGTTTTTTACATATTGATTTTGATCCCTGGCGGTACGACTCGGTGTACTGGGGGTCATTGATATTCGCAATGCTTTACTTGCTGGCAATGCCCAGGAACAGGTATTAGTTTTGCAGTGTTTTCCCGTTTTTACGCCTGAAATAATGCGTAACCCACTGAATCTAAAATGTGATCTTTAGGTTACGCATAGCAAAAAAGTTACCTCATACTATTTACAGCATCTATCCTTAATCCTGGCGTTAACTTCTACTCAACCGCTAAACATGCGACAATGATCGGCACTGCCGGCTTAATTCTTTCGCTAAATCAGGATATTAACTGCCCATGAAGGGTAAATACAAAGCCGCTCTTGCGCTTTTACTGCTGTTCATATTGTTGCCGCTGACGCTGCTGATGACGCTCGCCCAGTGGGTGCCGACGCTCGCCGGGATCTGGCTTCCCGTCGGGACGCGCATCGCGTTCGAAGAAAGCCCGAAACTGACTCGCCACGCGCTGGTGATCCCCGATCTTCGCTATCTGGTGGAAGACTGCGAAATTGCCCGCATCGATAACGTGACGCTGTCACATCCCAGCCGCTGGAAGCTGGATATCGGCGCGCTGGATCTTAACACCGTCTGCCTGAGCAAAATTCCCCAGTCGGCGCCCTCAACGGTCGCCCCGAAAACGCTGGCACAATGGCAGGCTGTGTTACCCAATACCTGGCTCACGATTCACCGTCTGACGCTGTCGCCCTGGCAGCAGTGGCAGGGCGAGCTGCAGGCGTCGCTAATCCCGTCCAGCCAGGAGATCGCCTATAAAGGCGAGCAGGTCAGCATTAAAGGCACGCTTCGCGGTCAGACGCTCTCGGTCAGCCAGTTCGATGTTCAGCTTCCGGATCAGCCGCAGCCGATTAAGCTGGTGGGCGAGTTTACCCTGCCGCTGGTGCCGGACGGCGTGCCGGTGAAAGGCCACGCGGTGGCGACCTTTAACGTGCCACAGTTAACGTCTCTGGTCGATGCCGATCTCGACTGGGAAGACAATCAGGGACAGCTGGTGGTGATGGCGAGAGACAACCCCGATCCGCTTCTCGACCTGCCGTGGCAGATCACGGCGCAACAGCTCAACATCAGCGACGGGCGCTGGAACTGGGATCTCTCGGGTATGCCGCTGAGCGGGCGGGTGTCCCTTCGCGCCGACAACTGGCAGCAGGGGCTGGAGAAAGCCACCCTGACCGGACGACTGAACGTGTTGACGCAAGGCGATGCGGGTAAAGGCAACGCGGTACTGAATATTGGGCCCGGCAGGCTCAGCATGGAAAACAGCGACATGCCCCTGCACCTGAGCGGCGAGGCGAAGCAAAACGATCTCATTCTTTACGCCAAATTACCGGCAAAACTGACCGGCAGCCTGTATGAACCGCAGCTCGCCTTTGAGCCGGGCGCGCTGCTTCGCTCGCGCGGGCGCATCATTGACTCGCTCGATATCGATGAAATCCGCTGGCCGCTGGCGGGCGTGAAGCTCACCCGGAAGGGGGTGGACGGTCGTTTACAGGCGATTCTGCGCGCCCATGAAAACGAGATGGGCGATTTTGAACTCCACCTGGACGGTCAGGCAAACGACTTTTTACCCGATAACGGCCTGTGGCAGTGGCGCTACTGGGGCAAAGGCGGCTTTACGCCGATGCATGCCCGCTGGGATGTCGCCGGGAAAGGCGAGTGGCGCGATAACCTTATTGAGCTGACGGCGCTCTCCACCGGCTTTGACAAGCTTCAGTACGGCACGATGGAGGTCAGCACGCCGCGTCTGGTGCTGGACCGGCCTGTACGCTGGCTGCGCGATGCCGAAAAACCAACCTTCAGTGGGGCGTTGTCGCTCAACGCAGGGCAAACCCGTTTCTCCGGCGGCAGCGTGTTGCCGCCCTCGGTCCTGACCTTCAGCGTCGACGGCATCGACCCGACGATTTTTCAGTTTAAGGGTGACCTCCATGCGGACAACATCGGCCCGGTACAGGTGAACGGACGCTGGGATGGCGTGCGCCTTCGCGGGCAGGCCTGGTGGCCGAAACAGTCTCTCACCGTATTCCAGCCGCTTATTCCGCCGGACTGGAAAATGACGCTGCGCGGTGGGGAGCTTTATGCGCAGGTCGCCTTCTCGGCGGCGGCCGATCAGGGCTTTGAAGCGGGCGGGCACGGAGTGCTGAAATCCGGCAGCGCCTGGATGCCCGATAACCAGATTAACGGCGTCGATTTTGTGCTGCCGTTCCGCTTCAGCGAGGGCACCTGGTCTCTGGGCACGCGCGGTCCGGTCACGTTGCGCATCGGTGAAGTGGTAAACCTGGTGACCGCGCGCAACATTACCGCGGATTTACAGGGCGATTATCCCTGGACGGAGGACAATCCGCTGCTGCTCACCAACGTGAAGGTGGAAACCCTCGGCGGGAAGATCACCATGCAGCAGCTGCGAATGCCGCAGCATGATCCGGCCCTGCTGCGGGTGGACAATATCTCCTCGAGCGAGCTGATTAGCGCCGTCAATCCGAAACAGTTCGCCATGTCGGGGCCGGTCAGCGGGGCGCTGCCGTTCTGGCTGGACAACGAAAAATGGATCATTAAGGATGGCTGGCTGACCAACCCGGGGCCAATGACGCTGCGCATCGACAAAGATACGGCCGACGCCATCGTGAAAGACAATATGGTCGCGGGCGCCGCGATTAACTGGCTCCGCTACATGGAAATTTCGCGTTCGTGGACGAGAATCAATTTAGATAACCTGGGTGAATTAACCATGCAGGCGACCATCAAGGGGACCAGCCGGGTCGATGGCAAAAGCAGCTCCGTCAACCTGAACTATACCCATGACGAGAATGTCTTTACCCTCTGGCGCAGCCTGCGTTTTGGAGACAACCTGCAAACCTGGTTTGAGCAACACGCGGCGATACCCGGTCTCCGCAGTTCGACTGGCAAGGAAAGTGAGGAATAACAATGAAAAAGATGGCTGGTGCGCTCACCGTTGCCGTTGCCGCGCTACTGTCCGGCTGTACGCCGCGCATTGAAGTCGCTGCGCCAAAGGAGCCGATTACCATCAACATGAATGTCAAAATCGAACATGAGATCCACATTAAGGTCGATAAAGACGTTGAAACCCTGCTGAAATCGCGCAGCGATCTGTTCTGAGGATGCCATGAAACGAGTAGCTCTGATTTTGCTGGCGCTGGGGATGAACGTACAGGCCGCTACGCTCACCCTCAACGATGCCCGGGCCCAGGGGCGCGTGGGGGAAACCCTCAGCGGTTATCTGGCCCCGATTCAACAGGATGCCGAAACGCTGGCACTGGTCAATCGCATCAACGCGGCGCGCACGGAAAGCTACCAGAAGCTGGCTGACAGCAATAATTTGCCGGTCGATGAAGTGGCCAAAATGGCAGGGCAAAAACTGGTTGCCCGCGCCCAGCCGGGCGAGTATGTGAAGGGCATTAACGGAAAATGGCTGAAAAAATAGCTAGCGGTAGCGCTTGCGGTATTCACCCGGCGAAACGCCAAAGCGCTGCTTAAACGCCGTTGAAAAATGGCTATGGTCGGTGAACCCCCAGCTGTAGCCAATGCCCGCCAGCTTTTCGTCATCACCGGCTGCGCGCAGCACCTCCGCGCAGCGATCCAGGCGGCGGTTTTTAATGTACTGCGCAACCACCAGCCCCTTCTCGGCAAACATACGGTAAAGGCTGCGCACGGACATACCGCTTTCGGCGGCAATCCATTCCGGGCGCAGCGATTCAGACTGAATATGGTCGTCAATCAGCGCCACCACATGCTGGAACTGGCGCTCCTTACGCGGCTGAATGATTTCGCGCTGCTGGAAAGCGGGGCGCAGCAGGCAAATCATCGCTTCGAGCGCCGCTTCACTCTCCCGGTCACTCAGGCTGGCATTGCTCATGCTCTCCATCAACAGGCGATGGCTTAGCTGCACCGTGGGCAGCGTGCGGGAGAGGGCGGTGGCGCAGCTTATCTCCTGAAAACGGCACTGCTGCTCAATAATCTGACGGGGAACCAGGAGCGAAATCTGGCGGGATTTTTCCTGCCAGTTGATCGAGCAGGGGCGTGAGGCGTCAATCAGCGTGATATCCCCGGTTCTGAGTACCGCGCGACGGTCATCCTGCTCAATCTCCGCGCTGCCTTCGAGCTGAAACACGGTATAGAACCAGGCATCGTTACTCTGTTTGATCTCCTCACGGGAGCGGAACAGGTTGACACCACCGGCGGTGACGGTGCTGAGCTTCAGGCTGCGCGCATAGCTGGTCTCCAGCTCGCCGTAGAATCTGCCCCCGGTGGGCTGCGCGTTAAAACGCCCGCAAACCTGGTTAATTTGCGCCAGCCACTGCTGATACTGTTCCTGCTCGCTTGCACACGCCATCGTTTCTCTCACTGCACCGTCAACGTTTTCGCATTGTTGCATTTGTGTTGCATTTTGTCAGAGCTATGAGGCTGACTATAGGAAAGAACACTCACCGGTAACAGCGATATAAGCGGCAATTATCGCGATTTGCGGCGCCTGTCACAGGTGGCAAAGCGAATGTCACAGAGACAAAAGCGAGAATGCAAAACCCCTCTTAGACTGGATGAACACCCTGCGAAGAATAACGAAGGAGTATCCTATGTCTGAATCACTGGTGGCTATTCAGCCTGCCGTGCAACAATTTTTAGACCGACAGCATGGCCTGTGGATTGAAGGGCGTCAGACCGCGTCGGACAGTGAAAAGCGGCTTAATGTCTACAACCCGGCCACGGGCGAGGTGATTGCCTCAACTGCCGACGCCAGCGTCGACGACGTTGATCGTGCCGTCATGTCCGGCTGGCGCGCCTTTGTGGCCCGTACCTGGGCCGGAAAGCTCCCGGCGGAGCGCGAGCGGATCCTGCTCCATTTCGCCGATCTCGTTGAAAAGCACGGCGAGGAGCTGGCTCAGCTTGAAACGCTGGAGCAGGGCAAGTCCATCAACATCTCCCGTGCCTTTGAAGTCGGCTGCACCCTGAACTGGATGCGCTATACCGCCGGGCTAACTACCAAAATTGCGGGCAAAACCCTCGATCTCTCCATCCCGCTACCGCAGGGGGCACGCTATCAGGCGTGGACGCGTAAAGAGCCGGTTGGCGTGGTGGCCGGAATTGTGCCCTGGAACTTCCCGCTGATGATTGGCATGTGGAAAGTGATGCCAGCGCTGGCCGCGGGCTGCTCTATCGTCATTAAGCCGTCGGAAACCACGCCGCTGACCCTGCTGCGCGTGGCGGAACTCGCCAGTGAAGCGGGCATCCCGGACGGGGTGTTCAACGTGGTGACCGGCAGCGGCGCGGTATGTGGCGCAGCGCTGACCTCGCACCCGCATATTGCGAAGGTGAGCTTTACCGGCTCAACGGCGACGGGTAAGCAAATTGCCCGCGCGGCGGCGGACACGCTCACCGGGGTGACCCTCGAGCTCGGCGGGAAAAACCCGGCAATTGTGCTGAAGGATGCGGACCCCGCGTGGGTGATAGAAGGATTAATGACCGGCAGCTTCCTGAACCAGGGGCAAGTGTGCGCGGCGAGCTCACGCATCTATATTGAAGCCCCGCTGTTTGACACGCTGGTGAGCGGGTTCGAACAGGCGGTGAAATCCCTGAGCGTCGGGCCGGGCATGTCGCCGGAGGCGTTTATCAACCCGCTGGTGTCGCGTGCGCACTGCGACAAGGTGCAGTCTTTCCTTGATGAGGCGACGTCGCGCAACGCGGAGCTGATCGTCGGTAACCGTGGTCCGGAGGGCAAAGGCTATTACGTGTCGCCGACGCTGGTGGTGAACCCGGATGCCTCGCTGCGGCTCACCCGTGAAGAAGTATTCGGTCCGGTGGTCAACCTGGTACGCGTCGCCGACGGGGAAGAGGCGCTCCAGCTGGCAAATGACACCGAATATGGCCTGACGGCCAGCGTCTGGACGCAGAATATCAGCAAGGCGCTGGAGTACACCGACAGGCTGCAGGCGGGCACCGTGTGGGTGAACAGCCATACGCTGATCGACGCCAACCTGCCGTTCGGCGGGATGAAGCAGTCCGGGACAGGGCGTGACTTCGGTCCGGACTGGCTGGACGGCTGGTGTGAAACCAAGTCGGTGTGCGTGCGGTATTAAAAAGCAAGCCGGGTGGCGGCTACGCCTTACCCGGCCTACAACGACTCGAACCGTAGGCCGGGTAAGCGCAGCGCCACCCGGCTTTTATCTACAGCGACCACCGATCCCGCCCGGCCTCTTTCGCCCGATACAGCGCCGCATCGGCGCGGGCGATAATCTCGGTGCCCGCGAGTCCCCCCTCCATCCCCGCAATCCCCATGCTCACGGTGACATGGTCGCTGACCGTCGAGGCGCCGTGCGGTATGGCCTCTGCGCGAAGGCCGTCCTGGATACGCAGGGCGACCTTTTCAGCGATGTTCTCCGGGCAATTAAACAGAATCACCAGAAACTCTTCGCCGCCGTAGCGTGACACCACATCCTCAGGTGTGCGCACCGACTGCTTAAGCACGCGCGCCACGCGCGTCAGACAGTCATCACCCGCCTGGTGCCCGTAGGTGTCGTTGTAGCGCTTGAAGTAGTCGATATCCAGCATAATCAGCGAGAAGGGCTTCTTCTGCTCAACCGCGTTCTCCAGCACCACCTCCATTTTCCGTCGATTGGCGGTTTTGGTTAACGGATCCTGATGCGCCAGCGCATCCAGCCGCGAAATCAGCAGCTGATTCTGCTGGTTACGTCGCCAGGCTTCGTCAAACCAGCTCAACAGAATAAAACGCCCGCAGATCAGGATCAGCGTAAAGACGCTCCAGATAACAACGAAGTGAAGGTTGAGACCATCGTTTCGTATCCAGCTTGCTATCGGCAGGGTGATCCAGAGCGGGAGCACAAAGGCGAGCAGCCCTTCAGGGTAGAAATAGAGCGCCGTCAAACCGGCGAGTAACAGAATAACGCACAGCGGCCAGACGTGCGGGAGCAGCAGCTGGGTGATAAACCAGAAGCAGGAGACCGACCAGATGGCGCTGCAGATAAACAACACCACGCTGATGCCGGCGATGCGCCGCCAGGCCATAAGGATCAGCGCAGCCGAGAGGATGATAATACCGAGCATGGAGGCATCGACGATTCTCGTCAGCTGCGGCGAGTGGGGATAAAGAGGATCGCTGGCCTTAAGCAGAACGTGTCGCAGCAGAATCATCACCGCGAAGCTGATATTGACGAAGGCCAGCCACGGCAGGTTCATCGCCAGTCCATGCATGACCATGGCCTGGCGCGTTGGCCAGGTTGCCCGTTCCAGCGTCGGTTTTTTTCTTTTTTCCATAAAGCCCTTTCCCGTCCGGGGGATAAATCATGCAGGTGAGATATCAGTAACTATAAGCAAGCCAGGACGATCCTCAAACGCCAGGGCAAAAAAAACCGGGCAATTGCCCGGCGGATGGTTATTTTTCGTCTTTTTTCTTCCCGAGCGTTGGCGTCTCGTCGAAGAAATTCCACGGTTTAAGCAGGGTATGCACCCATTCCGTCGGCATGATCGGCCACTCCTCCGCGCGCGCCACGTGGGTGGTGCCGGTGGTCATCCAGACCACGTCATCCTGATCGTTCAGCGACTCGTTATCCTTGCTGTACTGCCCAAGGCCCGTGTCGTGGATGGAGCGGTTCGGGAATTTCCCTTCCGGGTAGAGCTCATCCGGATGGTAACGAGTCACCCACAGCTGTTTGTCCATAAAGCTCAGGCGATGGTAAATCCACTCGTCCGGGGCAAATTTCGCGCCGGTTGCCACCGGGTGCGTGCCGCCCGCGTAAGGGATGATCTGGTACGAGACCGGGTTGCCCATGCGGTTCTCTTTACTTGTGTTGCTCAGCAGTCGAATGGTGCCCGGGTCGAATTTCTGTGCCGCCTGCTGTTCGGTATCGATATCGTACTGATTAATCTGCATGGTGCTGGTGCGCGGGCCCCCGGCGGTATTCGGCTTCACTTCCGGATCCATCGCCACCAGCTTGTTGTTGATGCCGTCCACGTCCATATCAAGACGGAAGTTGTAGATGTGCTGGTGCGTGGTGCCCACGATGTTGTGGTCGATCAGCGTGCCGTATTTTGTATCATCTTTGGCGGTGGCGTCGTGCATGGTTTTCGCCTGAACGCCTTTCACCGCCTCGATACCCGTCGCGCCGGCATCAATGCCGATGGTGCCATTTTCATGGAACACCCAGTCGAAGATGTAATCGTAGTTGCCCACGGTACTCACCCAGCGCACCACCAGTTCGCGGCGCTCGGTGCTGACGTTAGGCTGGCCCATCTCCTGATGCTTATATTCCGGCCCCGCGTAGCGTTCGAAAATCGCAATCGCGCGCGGGATCTCCATCGGCGCGCCGGTGTAGTCCGGGATAGTTTCGTTGAGCATCACCGCGTTGGACGGCACGTCTTTACCGCGCACCAGCGGCGAGGTCAGGGTGCCCATGCCGTAGTCGCCGGAATCAAGATAGGCCTTGAAGTACCAGCCCACGTCCGGATCGCCGTAAGGAACGATCATGCCGCCGAGCGACCCCTGATACATAATCTGGCGTTTTTTGCCGTTGTCGTTATACGTGACGGTTGAAATCATCGGGCCGACGCGGGAGTCCAGGCTCAGGTGGAAATCCCAGTTCTGCCAGTGCACCATATCGCCGGTAATAGTGTAGTTCTTGCCTTCCGGCTCAATGATGTCGAGCGGTTTTTTCGGCGTCTCTATACGGTCGCGGCCATCGTAGGGGCGCGGCGTCATCGGAACCGGAACAACGGCGCCTTCTTCAATCTTCTGGATTTTTTTCTGCTCAAGATCGACCACGGCCACCAGGTTCTCAATCGGGTGCGCCCAGTAGTTGCCGTCGCCGACGTCGAGATAGCTCACCACCTTCAGCAGGCGATCTTCCTGCTTCAGGCCGTCTTTACCGTCGAAATAGCCGACGGTCAGCGGCGTGGTAATCACTTTTTTCGGGTCGGTGATGCCGTGTTTTTTAAGCACCTCGGCAAACTCCGTGCTCTCGTTAACGATCTGCTGCACCGCAGTGAAATCATCCAGCAGCACCATGCCGTGCGCGTCTTTCACCGGCTCCCAGCGCAGGATTTTTTTATCCTTCAGATCCACCACGCTTTCGATGACGTGCTTCCCATCGAGCATCACAATCTTTGCCTGACGCGGGGCATCCACAGCCGTACCGTTAAGCACAAAGTCCCACACTTTGGCTTTCTCTGGCTCAGCAAGGGCAATCTGGGTAAAGCGGGTATTCGGTTTAAAATCCGCTGAGGCTTTGACAATCTCAACGGCCTGCTTAATTTCGTCCGCCGTCAGCGCGTTCAGCGGGTGAGGGCGTTTTTCAACCTGGAAAGTCTGGTCAAGACCGGACTGGAAAACATCATTGATGAAGCTGTCAGAGATAAAGGCTTTCTTGCCTTTCATCACCACCGGCACCTCGAGCTTGAGGGTTTTCCCGTTGACGATGGCGGTTTTAGCGCCCGGTTTGACCTTCACAAAGGCGCCGTCTTTCGCAATGGTAAACATCTGTGCGTAATCATCCCACTGAACGTCGGCGCCAAAGTCCTGCAGCGTTTTGTCCATCGGGACCATATGCGCCTCGCTGCCGTGGGCGAAAACAGGGGATTGCCAGGCGCAACACAGCGCAACGGCCATAGCCAGCGCCGTTCTACGGGCAGAAAAAGAAGAATTGCTTCCCATCGTAGACCTCATCTTGTTGTGTTTATAGTGTTGTGACAGCCCTATCCTGACAGGCGCCTGAGAAAAGCGTTTGCCTGCATCTGCCAGATTATTTGCCAGTCTTGCCAGGTTAAAAAAAGAGCGGGGCGATGTCACACCCCGGCTGGTCGTCGTAGGCCGGGTTAGCATCGCGCCACCCGGCAGGAAAGGCGGTGAAGGGAAGGTGTCAGAAATCCCCCTGCTGGCGCGCCACCAGCGTCAGGATGGAGTAGAGCGCCACGGCCTGCTGGTGCTGGTTGAAGATCTCAACCGCCCATTCCACCACGCCGGTTGGTTTTTCATCGGCACTGCGTTGTTTCTTCAGCGTTTTACGCTTGCAGGTCAGACGCACCTGAATGGTATCGCCCGGTTTAACCGGCTCGATAAAGCGCAGGTTTTCCATGCCGTAGTTGGCAATGACAGGCCCAACGCCCGCATCAACGAACAGCCCTGCCGCGGCGGAAATCAGGAAGTAGCCGTGCACCACGCGCTCGCCAAAGATCGACTCTGCCGCGCCGATCTTGTCCATATGGGCGTAAAAGTGGTCGCCGCTCAGGCAGGCAAAATTCACGATGTCCGCTTCCGTCAGGGTGCGGCGCGGCGTCAGCAGGCTGTCGCCCGGCTGCAGCTCCTCAAAGTATTTACGGAACGGATGCACGCGATCTTCCTGCACCGCTGCGCCACGCATCCATTGCTTGCCGATGGCGGCCAGCATGGTCGGACTGCCCTGAATGGCCGTGCGCTGCATATAGTGTTTGACCGCGCGCAGGCCACCCAGCTCCTCGCCGCCACCCGCACGTCCGGGACCGCCGTGCACTAGCTGTGGCAGCGGGGAACCGTGGCCGGTGGATTCTTTCGAGGCTTCCTCGTTGAGGACCTGAATACGCCCGTGGGCGCGCGCCGCGCCGAGAATAAACTGGCGGGCAATGTCCAGGTCTGCGGTGACCAGCGTGCCTGCCAGGCTGCCGCCGCCCGCGCGGGCAAGCTGCATTGCGTGCTGTGCGTTGCGATACGGCATCAGGGTCGCGACCGGCCCGAAAGCCTCCGTTGCGTGGACGGCAGGGGTTTCATCCGGCTGCGGGCAGAACAGCAGGGTCGGCGGGAAGAACGCGCCCGCGGTCTGCAAATCCGCTTTGCCTCCAAGACGGACCTGGCAGCCTGCGGCGATCAGCCGATCCACTTTCTCCTGTACGTCCGAACGCTGTTCGGCGTTGACCAGCGCGCCCATCTTTACCCCTTCCTGCGCCGGATCGCCCACCGCCACCTTTTCCAGGCGGGCAATCAGCGCCTGGCTCACGGCGTCAATCTGGCTCTGCGGGACGATAATGCGGCGGATGGCCGTACATTTCTGCCCGGCTTTGGCGGTCATCTCGCGTACCACTTCCCGAATGAACAGGGCGAACTCCGGCTGCTCCGGCGTGACGTCTTCTCCCAGCACGCAGCAGTTCAGGGAGTCGGCTTCCATCGTGAACGGAATGGCATTCGCCACAATATTCGGGTGCACGCGCAGGCTTTGCCCGGTGCTGGCGGAGCCCGTAAAGGTGACCACGTCCTGGCTGTCGAGCTGGTCGAGCAGATCCCCCGCGCCGCCGCAGATCAGGCTGATGGCGCCGTCCGGCACCAGCCCGCTGTCGACGATGGACTTCACCATCGCCTGCGTCACCTGCGCGGTAGCGGTGGCGGGTTTGATGATGGCGGGCATGCCCGCAAGCCAGGTCGGGGCCAGTTTTTCCAGCATTCCCCAGCAGGGGAAGTTAAAGGCGTTGATGTGCACCGCCACGCCGGACTTCGAGGTCAGGACGTGACGCGCGGCAAAGCCGCCTTCTTTCGACAGCGGGATCGGCTCGTCTTCCGGCCACACGGTGTCATCCGGCAGCTCGCGGCTGCCCAGGCTGGCATAAGTGAAGAGGGTGCCGATCCCGCCTTCGATATCGACCCAGCTGTCTGCTTTCGTCGCCCCGGTCTGGGCGGACAGAGCATAAAACGTCTCTTTCTCGTTAAGCAGATGCTTTGCCACCGCCTTCAGCATGGCTGCGCGTTCGATAAAGGTCATCGCGTGAAGCGCTTCGCCGCCGCGCTCAATCGCATAGCGACGGGCGGCCGCCATGTCCAGCCCTTCGCTGGTCACGATCCACAGCGCTTCGCCACTGATGGCGTGATGAATAGTGCGTTCGCGGCCCCGGCCAGACTGCCAGGTGCCGGACAAGAAGCTGGCTAACTGCTGCATCGCTTATCTCCAAATGTTACGTGGTTTACCCATTAATAGTTTGATCGTGAATCATAAAAATCAAGCTGAGTTTTTAATGAATTGTTAACGATGTGATCTGGATGGATGAATCACAGAATACCAAGGCCCGCTTATCAAGGCTTTCAGCAAAAGCCTTGCGAGCAGCATCACAAAACAAGTAAACAATTCTTGGGGTTATATTTAACCTTTGTGTAACTTTTAAAAAACAAAGTGATTCAGCATTACGCTTTAATTTGCAAACTAACGAATCATAAAGGTGATGACGTGACGCAAGAACAACGGTTTGAGCAGCGCATAGCGCAGGAGACGGCGATTGAGCCTCAGGACTGGATGCCTGACGCCTACCGTAAGACGTTGATCCGCCAGATTGGCCAGCATGCGCACTCCGAAATTGTCGGCATGCTGCCGGAAGGGAACTGGATCGCCCGCGCCCCGACGCTGCGCCGTAAGGCGATCCTGCTGGCGAAAGTGCAGGACGAAGCCGGACACGGGCTTTACCTCTACAGCGCGGCGGAAACGCTGGGCTGCGCGCGGGAAGACATCTACCAGAAGATGCTCGACGGCAAGATGAAATACTCCTCCATCTTCAACTATCCGACCCTGAGCTGGGCCGATATCGGCGTGATCGGCTGGCTGGTGGACGGCGCGGCCATCGTCAATCAGGTGGCGCTGTGCCGAACCTCCTACGGTCCGTATGCCCGCGCGATGGTGAAAATCTGTAAAGAAGAGAGCTTCCACCAGCGTCAGGGCTTTGAAGCCTGCATGGCGCTGGCGCAGGGCAGCGAGGCTCAGCGCCAGATGCTGCAGGACGCCATCAACCGCTTCTGGTGGCCCGCGCTGATGATGTTCGGGCCGAACGACGACAATTCGCCGAACAGCGCCCGCAGCCTGGCCTGGAAAATCAAACGCTTTGGCAACGACGAGCTGCGCCAGCGCTTTGTCGACAACACGGTGCCGCAGGTGGAGATGCTGGGCATGACGGTGCCCGATCCCGACCTGCATTTTGATGAAGAGAGCGGTCATTATCGCTTCGGCGAGATTGACTGGCACGAGTTTGACGAGGTCATTAACGGGCGCGGCATCTGCAACCACGAACGCCTGGCCGCGAAACGTAAAGCCTGGGAAGAGGGCGCGTGGGTGCGGGAAGCCGCGCTGGCGCACGCCGAAAAACAGCGCGCCCGTCAGGCCGCTTAAGAGGAAATAACCATGAGCAATGTCTACTGGCCGCTGTACGAAGTGTTCGTACGCAGCAAACAGGGGTTATCCCATCGTCACGTGGGCAGCCTGCATGCCGCCGACGATCGCATGGCGCTGGAAAATGCGCGTGATGCCTATACCCGCCGCAGCGAAGGGTGTTCTATCTGGGTGGTGAAGGCGAGCGAGATTGTCGCCTCCCAGCCGGAAGAGCGCGGCGAGTTCTTCGACCCGGCGGAAAGCAAGGTTTACCGCCATCCGACGTTCTACACCATCCCCGACGGCATCGAGCATATGTGAGGCAAAGAATGAACTCAGTGACTGCCTATGCCCTGCGTCTGGGCGACAACGGTCTGGTGCTTTCTCAGCGTCTCGGCGCCTGGTGCGGCCACGCGCCGGAGCTGGAAATCGACCTCGCGCTCGCCAATATCGGCCTCGACCTGCTGGGGCAGGCGCGCAATTTTCTGACCTATGCCGCGGAGCGGGAAGGCCAGGGCGATGAAGACACGCTGGCGTTTGGCCGCGACGAGCGCCAGTTCCGCAATGTGCTGCTGGTGGAGCAGCCGAACGGCAGCTTCGCCGACACCATTGCCCGCCAGTACCTGATGGATGCCTGGAACGTGGCGCTGTACGACCGCCTGACCCAAAGCCGCGACGGCCAGCTTGCTGCCATCGCCGCCAAGGCGATTAAAGAGGCGCGCTACCACCTGCGCTTCAGCCGCGGCTGGCTGGTGCGGCTGGGCGACGGGACAGAAACGTCTGCGCAAAAAATGCAGCAGGCCATCGAGAGCCTGTGGCGTTTTACGGCCGAGCTGTTTGACGCCGATGAGGTCGAGCTTGAGCTGATTGAGTCCGGCGTGGCGGTTGACCCGCGCCTCCTGCGCCAGCCGTGGGAAAGCGAAGTGTATGCCGGTCTGAATGAAGCCTGCCTGCAGGTGCCCGCCGAGGTGGCGTACCGCACCGGGGGCAAGCAGGGGCTGCATACCGAACATCTGGGCCCGATGCTGGCGGAAATGCAGTATCTCCAGCGCGCGTACCCCGGTCAGCAGTGGTAAAGGAGAACGCTATGCAACGCCTCGTCGACATCGCGCCTGCGCAAATTCCGCAGATCTGGGCGCTGTTAAGCCAGATCCCCGATCCGGAAGTGCCGGTGTTAACCATCACCGATTTAGGCATGGTGCGCAGCGTGAAGGCGCAGGGTGAAGGCTGGGTTATCGGCTTCACGCCCACCTACTCGGGCTGCCCGGCGACGGAACACCTGCTGGTGGCGATCCGCGAGGCGATGACCGCGCACGGTTTTACCCCGGTGCACATTGTGCTCCAGCTTGAACCCGCCTGGACCACCGACTGGATGACCCCCGATGCGCGCGAGCGCCTGCGGGCGTACGGCATCAGTCCGCCGGTGGGGCATAGCTGTCACGCGCACGCGCCGGTGGAGGTGAGCTGTCCGCGCTGCGCCAGCACCGACACCGCGCTTATCAGTGAATTTGGTTCGACGGCCTGCAAAGCGCTCTACCGCTGCAATTCCTGCCGTGAGCCCTTCGACTATTTCAAATGTATTTGAGGCTGCCATGACAACGTTTCATTCATTAACAGTGGCAAAAGTGGAACCCGAAACCCGCGACGCGGTGACCATTACCTTTGCGGTGCCGCAGGCGCTGCAGGAGGCCTACCGCTTCCGTCCCGGCCAGCACCTGACGTTAAAAACGACGCTTGGCGGAGACGAGCTGCGCCGCTGCTACTCCATCTGCCGGAGTACCGCTCCGGGCGAAATCAGCGTGGCGGTCAAAGCCATCGACGGCGGGCGCTTTTCCCGCTATGCCCGGGATGAGATCAAAGCGGGCATGGCGCTGGAGGTGATGGTTCCTCAGGGGCAGTTTGGCTACCAGCCACAGGCCGAACGTGAAGGCCACTACCTGGCGATTGCGGCAGGCTCCGGGATCACCCCGATGCTGGCGATTATCTCCGCGACGCTTGCGACCGAACCGAACAGTCATTTCACCCTGATCTACGGCAACCGCAGCAGCCAGAGCATGATATTCCGCCAGGCGCTGGCGGACCTGAAGGACAAATACCCGCAGCGGCTGCAGCTGATCTCCATCTTCAGCCAGGAGCGGCTGGACAGCGATCTGCTCTATGGCCGCATCGACGGGGAAAAACTACAGGCACTGGCGAAAACCCTGATCAACTTTCGCCAGTATGACGAGGCCTTTATCTGCGGCCCGTCGGCGATGATGGATGACGCGGAAGCCACGCTGAAGGCGCTGGGGATGCCGGACAAATCCATTCACCTTGAGCGCTTTAACACCTCCGGAATCACCGTTAAGCGCGCGGTGCACGTGCAGGCAGAAGGCCAGAAAGTGACCGTTCGCCAGGACGGGCGCGACCGTGAAATCACCATGACGGCGGACGACGAAAGCATTCTGGATGCCGCCCTGCGTCAGGGAGCGGATCTGCCGTATGCCTGCAAGGGCGGCGTCTGCGCCACCTGCAAATGCAAAGTGCTGCGCGGCAAGGTGGACATGGCAACCAACTACAGCCTGGAGCCGGACGAGCTGGCGGCCGGGTATGTGCTGAGCTGCCAGTCGCTGCCGTTAACCGCCGACGTGATCGTCGACTTTGACGCGAAGGGGATGGCATGAGTGAACTGATTGTTACCCGTCATGGCCGCGTGCTGCAGCTGACGCTGAACCGTCCGGCGGCGCGCAACGCCCTCAACAACGCGCTGTTGACCCAGCTTACGGAACAGCTTGAGGCCGCCGCTGTGGATGCCGACATCGCCGTCTGCGTGATTTACGGCAGCGAGCGCTGCTTTGCCGCCGGGGCCGATCTCAACGAAATGGCGGAGAAAGACCTGCCTGCCACTCTGAACGATATTCGCCCGCAGCTGTGGGCGCGGATCAACGCGTTTCCTAAACCGCTGATCGCCGCCGTAAATGGCTTCGCGCTGGGGGCGGGCTGCGAGCTGGCGCTGCTGTGCGACGTGGTGATTGCCGGTGACAACGCCCGTTTCGGCCTGCCGGAAATCACGCTCGGCATCATGCCCGGCGCGGGCGGCACTCAGCGTCTTATCCGCAGCGTCGGTAAATCCCTGGCCAGCAAAATGGTGCTGACCGGCGAGAGCATTACCGCAGAGCAGGCGCTGAACGCCGGGCTGGTGAGCGACGTTTTCCCGGCGGCGCTGACGCTGGAGTATGCCCTGAAGCAGGCGGCACGAATGGCGCGCCACTCGCCGCTGGCGCTGCAGGCGGCGAAGCAGGCGCTGCGCCAGTCCCAGGAGGTGCCGCTCCAGGCCGGTCTGGCCCAGGAGCGCCAGCTGTTTACGCTGCTTTCTGCCACCGAAGACCGCCGGGAAGGCATCGACGCCTTCCTACAAAAACGCACCCCCGACTTTAAAGGACGCTAATTGTGGAATTTATTCTCAGTCATGTAGAACAGGGCGTGATGACCCTTACGCTGAACCGTCCGGAGCGTCTGAACAGCTTTAACGACGTGATGCACCAGCAGCTGGCCGAGTGCCTGAAACAGGCCGAGCGCGATGACACTATCCGCTGCCTGCTGATCACCGGGGCTGGACGCGGCTTCTGTGCCGGTCAGGACCTGAACGACCGCAACGTCGACCCCAACGGCCCTGCGCCGGATCTGGGCATGTCCGTTGAAACCTTCTACAACCCGCTGGTGCGCCGCCTGGCAAAGCTGCCGAAACCGGTCATCTGTGCCGTTAACGGCGTAGCGGCGGGCGCGGGCGCCACGCTGGCGCTCGTGTGCGACATGGTGATTGCGGCGCGCTCCGCCAGCTTTGTGATGGCCTTCAGCAAGCTCGGTCTTGTGCCGGACTGCGGCGGCACCTGGCTGCTGCCGCGCGTGGCCGGACGCGCCCGCGCCATGGGGCTGGCTTTGCTCGGTGACAAACTCAGCGCTGAACAGGCGCAGGCGTGGGGGATGATCTGGCAGGTGGTGGACGACGAACAGCTCTCCGCTACGGCGCAGCAGATGGCCCTGCATTTTGCGTCGCAGCCGACCTTCGGGCTGGGGCTGATCAAGCAGGCTATCAATGCAGCGGAAACCAATACCCTGGACGCCCAGCTCGATCTCGAGCGCGACTTTCAGCGTCTGGCCGGGCGCAGCGACGACTACCGCGAGGGCGTCAGCGCCTTCCTGGCAAAGCGCGCGCCGAACTTTACGGGGAAATAAGATGCTGAACATACGGACTGTCGCCGTGATCGGCAGCGGCACGATGGGCGCCGGCATTGCCGAAGTGGCGGCCAGCCACGGTCATCCGGTGCTGATCTACGACATCTCCAGCGATGCGATATCGCGCGCCATCGACGGGATCCGCCAGCGTCTGGCCTCCCGGGTAACGCGGGGTAAACTCTCTGCCGATGCCGGGAGCCAGATCCTTGCCCGGCTGCTTCCCGTCACGGATATCGAGGCGCTCTCCGCGGCCGATCTGGTGATTGAAGCGGCCTCAGAGCGGCTGGAGGTGAAAAAGGCGCTGTTTGCGCAGCTGGCTGAGATCTGCCCGCCGCAGACGGTACTGACCAGCAATACTTCCTCCATCTCCGTCACGGCGATTGCGGCGGACGTCCACCACCCGGAGCGGGTCGCAGGGCTGCACTTCTTTAACCCGGCGCCAGTGATGAAGCTGGTGGAGGTGGTCAGCGGGCTGGCGACCTCCCCGGAAGTGGCCGACGCGCTGTGTGAGCTGGCGCTGAACTGGGGCAAACAGCCCGTTCGCTGCCAGTCCACGCCGGGGTTCATCGTCAACCGCGTTGCGCGTCCTTTCTATTCCGAGGCCTGGCGCGCGCTGGAAGAGCAGGTCGCGCCGCCGGAGGTGATTGACGCCGCCCTGCGCGAAGGCGGCGGCTTCCCGATGGGGCCGCTGGAGCTGACCGACATGATTGGTCAGGACGTGAACTTTGCGGTGACCTGCTCGGTCTTTAACGCCTTCTGGCAGGAGCGTCGTTTTCTGCCTTCGCTGGTTCAGCAGGAGCTGGTACTGGCAGGCAGGCTGGGCAAAAAGAGCGGGAAGGGCGTTTACGACTGGCAGGGTGACAAACCCGACGTGCAGTGGGTCAAGGCGGTGAACGACAGCTATAGCCCGATGCGCGTGGAAAAAAGACGTGACGGTGTCACGGAAATTGATGATGTGTACCTGATTGAAACGCAGGGGGAGACCGCGCAGGCGCTGGCGCTGCGGCTCAACGGCCCGGTGGTGGTGGTCGACCGCATTGAGCGCGACGTGGCGGTCATTGCCGCCGCGGCCAGCAACCCGCATACCGCGACGCAAAAAGCCATCCGCTACCTGCAGCAGCAGGGGCTCCGGGTGGTGCAAATTGCCGATTATCCCGGCCTGCTGATCTGGCGGACGCTGGCGATGATTGCCAACGAGGCGCTGGATGCCCTGCAAAAAGGGGTCGCCAGCGAGAAGGACATCGATACCGCCATGCGCCTGGGCGTGAACTACCCGAGCGGGCCGATCGCCTGGGGCGAGCGCCTGGGCTGGCAGCGCCTGCTGACGCTGCTGGAGAACCTGCAGCGCCATTACGGCGAAGAGCGCTATCGCCCCTGTTCACTGCTGCGCCAGCGCGCGCTTCTGGAGAGTAGCTATGAGTCATAACGCCTGGCATAACGCCCGCGCCATGTACGAACGGGACGCCTGCGCGCAGGCGATGGGGATGGACATTGTCGAGATGGACGAGGGTTACGCGGTGGTGACCATGACCATCACCCCGCAGATGCTGAATGGCCATAAAACCTGCCACGGCGGACAGCTGTTTTCGCTGGCAGACACCGCTTTTGCCTACGCCTGCAACAGCCAGGGGCTGGCGGCGGTAGCCTCCGGCTGCTCGATTGACTTTCTGCGTCCGGGCTTCGCAGGGGACACGCTCACCGCCACCGCGCGGGTGAAGCATCAGGGCAAACTGACCGGCGTGTATGACATTGAAATTCAGAACCAACAACAGAAAACCGTCGCCCTTTTTCGCGGAAAATCTCACCGCATCGGCGGCAGCGTGACAGGAGAGGCCTGATGCGTGACGCATTTATTTGTGATGGCGTTCGAACCCCGGTGGGCCGCTACGGTGGCGCGCTTTCCGCTGTTCGAACTGACGATCTCGGCGCCGTGCCGCTGCGCGCGCTGCTGGCCCGCTACCCGCAGCTCGATCTGGAGCGGATTGACGACGTGATATTCGGCTGCGCCAACCAGGCGGGGGAAGATAACCGCAACGTGGCGCGCATGTCGTTGCTGCTGGCCGGTCTGCCGCAGACGGTCTCCGGCACGACTATCAACCGCCTGTGCGGATCCGGGCTGGACGCGATTGGTTTTGCCGCGCGCGCCATTAAGGCGGGCGACGGCGACCTGCTGATTGCGGGCGGGGTGGAGTCGATGTCCCGCGCGCCGTTTGTGATGGGCAAAGCCACCGCGGCGTTCCAGCGACAGGCGGAGATCTTCGATACAACCATCGGCTGGCGATTTGTGAATCCGCTCATGCATCAGCAATTCGGAACTGACAGTATGCCGGAAACGGCAGAGAATGTAGCTGAATTGTTAAATATCAGCCGTGCCGATCAGGACGCGTTTGCCCTGCGCAGCCAGCAGCGTACCGCGCAGGCGCAGCAGAACGGCATTCTGGCGCAGGAGATCGTGCCGGTGCCGGTGCCGGGCAAAAAAGGGGCGGTCAACGAGTTCAGCGTGGATGAACATCCGCGCGCCGACACCACGCTCGAACAGCTTGCCGGTCTGAAAACGCCGTTCCGTAAGAACGGGGTGGTCACGGCGGGCAATGCCTCCGGGGTTAACGACGGCGCGGCGGCGCTGATCGTCGCCAGCGAGAAGATGGCGCTGGCGCAGGGGGTAGTCCCGCGCACGCGGATCGTGGCGATGGCGACGGCGGGCGTGGAGCCACGTCTGATGGGGCTCGGCCCGGTACCGGCCACCCGCAGGGTGCTGGAGCGCTCCGGACTCAGTATTCACGATATGGACGTCATCGAGCTTAATGAAGCTTTCGCCGCGCAGGCGCTGGGCGTGCTGCGTCAGCTGGGCCTGCCGGATGATGCCGCGCACGTCAACCCGAACGGTGGCGCGATTGCGCTGGGCCACCCGCTGGGCATGAGCGGCGCCAGGCTGGCGCTGGCCGCGAGTAACGAACTGCACCGATGCGGCGGGCGCTACGCGCTGTGTACGATGTGCATCGGTGTGGGTCAGGGCATTGCCATGATCCTTGAGCGTGTTTGAGCATAAAAACAATGTGAGTACCCTACAATGACAAATACAACAAAGCTTGATCCGATTGAAACGGCCTCCCTTGACGAGTTACAGGCGCTGCAGACCGCGCGTCTGAAATGGACGCTGCATCACGCCTATAACAACGTGCCGATGTACAAACGCAAGTTTGATGCCGCGGGCGTTCATCCTGACGATTTCAACGAGCTGGCGGATATCCGTAAGTTCCCGTGCACCACCAAGCAGGACCTGCGGGATAACTACCCGTTCGATACCTTCGCCGTGCCGATGGAGCAGGTGGTGCGCATTCACGCGTCATCCGGCACCACCGGCAAGCCGACCGTTGTCGGCTACACCCAGGGCGACATTGACAACTGGGCCAATCTGGTGGCGCGCTCCCTGCGCGCCGCGGGCGGCAGCGCGAAGGACAAAATTCACGTGGCGTATGGCTACGGCCTGTTTACCGGCGGGCTGGGGGCGCACTACGGGGCCGAGCGCTTAGGCGCGACGGTGATCCCGATGTCCGGCGGCCAGACGGAGAAACAGGCGCAGCTGATCCGCGATTTCCAGCCGGACATGATCATGGTGACGCCATCCTACTGTCTCAACCTGATAGAGGAGCTGGAGCGCCAGATGGGCGGCGATGCCAGCGGCTGTTCCCTGCGAGTGGGCGTCTTCGGCGCCGAGCCGTGGACGCAGGCCATGCGCCGCGAAATTGAAAAACGCTTAGGCATTACGGCCCTGGACATCTATGGCCTCTCCGAAGTGATGGGGCCGGGCGTGGCAATGGAGTGTATCGAAACCGTCGACGGCCCGACCATCTGGGAAGATCATTTCTACCCGGAGATCGTTAACCCGAACGACGGCACGCCGCTGGATGACGGCCAGCAGGGCGAACTGCTGTTCACCACGCTGACCAAAGAGGCGCTGCCGGTGATCCGCTATCGCACCCGCGACCTGACGCGCCTGCTCCCGGCCACCGCGCGCAGCATGCGCCGTATGGACCGCATCAGCGGCCGCAGTGACGATATGCTGATCATTCGCGGCGTTAACGTCTTCCCGTCGCAGCTGGAGGAGGAGATTGTGAAGTTCGAACATCTCTCTCCGCACTACCAGCTGGAGGTGAACCGTCGCGGACATCTTGATTCACTTTCCGTGAAGGTGGAGCTGAAAGAGAGCAGCCTGACGCTGACGCACGAGCAGCGTTGCCAGGTGTGCCACCAGCTGCGCCACCGCATTAAATCGATGGTGGGGATTTCCACCGACGTGACGATCGTGAACTGCGGCAGCATCCCGCGCTCGGAGGGGAAAGCCTGCCGGGTGTTTGACCTGCGTAAAGTTGCGGCCAACGGCTAAGTTTCCTCTCACCCCGGCCCTCTTCCAAAGGGAGAGGGTTAGGGTGAGGGGCTATCCCAGAATCCTATGCTATGATTCATCCAGGACAAAAATAACAACAGAATGAATCACATGAATAAACTCGACGCCTTTATCCAGCACGCGGTCAGCTCCGTTCCCGTCAGCGGGACCTCGCTTATCTCCTCGCTATACGGTGACGCGCTTTCCCATCGCGGCGGTGAGATTTGGCTCGGCAGCCTGGCTGCCTTACTGGAAGGCATGGGGTTTGGCGAACGGTTCGTGCGTACCGCGCTGTTTCGCCTCAACAAAGAGGGCTGGCTGGACGTCTCGCGCATCGGGCGACGCAGCTTTTACCGCCTGAGCGATAAGGGGCTGCGCCTGACGCGTCGCGCGGAGAATAAGATCTACCGCGCGGAACTGCCCGCCTGGGATGGCAAATGGTTACTGCTGCTCTCCGAGGGGCTGAATAAAACCACCCTGGCCGACGTTAAAAAGCAGCTGATCTGGCAGGGGTTTGGCACGCTGGCGCCGAGCCTGATGGCCTCGCCGTCGCAGCATCTGGCGGACGTGCAGTCCCTGCTTCACGATGCCGGCGTGGCCGAAAACGTGATTTTTTTTGAAGCCCACTCGCCGCTGGCGCTCTCGCGCGCCGCGCTGCGTTCACGCGTAGAAGAGTGCTGGCAGTTAACCGAGCAAAACGCGATGTACGAGTCGTTTATCAGCTCGTTCCGGCCGCTGCTGCCTCTGCTGAAAGAGGCCGCGCCGGAGGAGCTGACGCCGGAACGCTGCTTCCAGATCCAGCTGCTGCTGATTCACTTTTATCGTCGCGTGGTGCTGAAGGACCCGCTGCTGCCGGAAGAGTTACTGCCTGCGCACTGGGCGGGGCAAAGCGCCCGACAGCTCTGCATAAATATCTATCAGCGTGTCGCGCCGGGAGCGCTGGCGTTTGTCAGCGAGAAGGGCGAAACCTCCGTCGGTGAACTGCCCGTGCCCGGCACGCTCTACTATCAACGCTTTGGTGGTCTTACAAGCGCATAAGGAGGGAAGATGCCTGTTTACCAAATTGACGGCCTGACGCCGGTCGTGCCTGACGAGAGCTATGTTCACCCAACGGCGGTGCTCATTGGCGACGTGATTCTGGGCAAAGGCGTTTATGTCGGTCCCAATGCCAGCCTGCGCGGTGATTTTGGCCGTATCGTGGTGAAAGACGGGGCGAACATTCAGGATAACTGCGTGATGCACGGCTTCCCGGATCAGGACACCGTGGTGGAAGAGGACGGGCACATCGGCCACAGCGCCATTCTTCACGGCTGCGTGATCCGCCGCAATGCGCTGGTGGGCATGAACGCGGTAGTGATGGACGGGGCGGTCATTGGTGAAAACAGCATCGTCGGCGCGGCGGCGTTCGTGAAGGCCAAAGCGGAGATGCCTGCCAACCATTTGATCATCGGCAGCCCGGCCAGGGCGATCCGTGAGCTGAGCGAGCAGGAGCTGGCATGGAAGCAGCAGGGCACGCGGGAGTATCAGGTGCTGGTGGAGCGCTGCAAGCTCACTATGCACCAGGTCGAGCCGCTGCGCGAGGTTGAGTCTGAACGGAAACGGCTGACGTTTGACGAGAATTTGAGGCCGAAGTCGGCGAACCAGGGGTAAGGCCGTCTTTTTTCGCCATATCCATCAATAGCGCAATGCCAATGTAATTACTCCAGTTAAAGGTATTTTGCAGCACCACCACCGCATTGCCTTTTTCTTTGTCATAACCGATAAAGCTGGAGTAGCCGCCGATATAGCCGACCTGATAGGTGATTTTCTCCAGACCGATAAAGTCGGTGGTCCAGGCAATACCCTGTACTCCGTCAGGTCGTTGAATGTCGGTATCCCTGACTTCGGCAAAGACGCTGTCCAGTAAGCGATTGTGAGTCGTCGATACGTGATAGCGTGCATAGGCCGCCAGATCTTCAGCGTTGCTGTATAAGCTCGCTGCCGCCACCATGTTGTTGGAAAAATGCCAGTCCGGGGTGATTTGCCCGCGTGGGATAAATTTCGGCTGATCGCCCGCGTGGCCAAGCGCACGCTGGGGGTACCCTTTTAGCTGCCGGGGCGTAAAGCTGCTGTTAGCCATTTGCAGCGGACGGAAAATATAGCGCGAGGCTAAACTCTGGATATCTTCGCCGGTTTTGTGTTTCAGGATATAGCCGATCAGCGCGTAGCCGGTATTGGAGTATTGCGGCACTTTATTCTTTGGCGCTCGCCAGTCGGCGAGGTAGAGCAGCACGTTATCGCTATCCAGCTCACCGTAGAAATTATCGCCGGTGCTTAAGTAGCTGATGAATTTCCCAAGCATCGGAACATCCATATTCTGACGCGGCAGGCCGGAGGTGTGGGTTACCAGTTCAAGCAGGGTGATTTTTTGTGCATCCGCGCTAAGCGCCGTCCCCGGCGGAAGCAATGTCGCCAGGCTATCGTTCCAGTTCAGTTTCCCTTCATTCACCAGACAAGCCACTACTTCTGCCGTGATCCCTTTGCTGATCGAGCCGAGCGCAAACAGGGTGTCGGGCCTGACCGGATAGCGATTGACCGCATCGGTTACGCCCCAGGTGTAAAACTGCGGTGAGCCGTGATTATGGATCACCGCGACCGTCATCCCGGGAACGGATTTTTGCGCTATGTAGTGACGCACCACGCTGTCAACGTCGCCATCCAGCGAATCATGAGTGAGAAGTTCCTGAGTACCTTCCGGGGAGGAAATTTGCGAGAGCGTGCCACAACCGCTGAGGAGTGGCAGAGTAAGCAGAAGCCAGTGAATTTTTTTTGTTATGTTCTGCATACCTGATAGCGAGTGTGGTGGTCATTGACGCGCCAGGAATGTATCACAAATAGCCTGCCGTGAGGGAATTTTTCGGGTAGCAGAATCACCTCTGTGTGTTGCCGGAAGTGGAAGTGATACCGGCCTGATAAAGTTGTTGATATGATAATTTTTTGTTAATCCGGAGGGGCGATGGACACAGGCACGATTGTCACGTTATTCAAATTCAAACGCTGGGCAGATACAGAAACCTTACAAGCAATACAGAGGGTCGATACTTCCGCAAATGCTGAAAAGCACCATCTGATGCTCAGACTTATGAACCATGTTTATGTCGTGGATATGATTTTCAGGGCAAATATTACTGGTCAAACGCATCAATACACCGCGTTGAATACGCCGGAAACGCCGTCTGCAGACGAGCTTCTGAAAAAGATGACTGAATGCACTGACTGGTATATTACGCACGCAGGCTCAATGGACGTGCCCGGACTTTCTGAAATCATCAAATTCCGTTTTGTCGATGGCGGATATGGCGAAATGAAAGCGGCGGATATGCTCAACCATGTACTGTTTCACGGTACCTATCATCGAGGCGCTGTGGGATGGATGCTTTCAGAAACGGGTGTAACTCCTCCAAAGGATGTGCTAACCGTTTTTCTAAGAGATCATAATCACTAATATGACCCATTTTATGAACTTAGCGCCACCCGTCTGGATGGGCAGCTTATCTCTATGGCCGACTATGCGGGTAAGGTGATTCTGGTTGTTAATACGGCCAGCCAGTGCGGCTTTACGCCCCAGTATGCGGGGCTTGAAGCACTGTACAAAAAATACGCCGATCAAGGGCTGGTGGTGCTTGGCTTCCCCTGCAACCAGTTCGGTAAGCAGGAACCCGGCGGTGCCGACGACATCTCAAAGACCTGTTACATTAACTACGGCGTCAGCTTTCCCATGTTCGAGAAAGTCGAGGTCAACGGTGCCGCAGCACATCCGATTTTTCGTTATCTGAAAGACGAATTGCCCGGCGTGCTGGGTGGGCGGATCAAGTGGAACTTTACCAAGTTCCTTGTCGGGCGTGACGGTAAACCCCTCAAGCGCTTTGCACCGATGACTACGCCCGAGAAAATGGAGGGGGCAATTGTTGCAGCACTGGGAAGGTGAGTGTTTTTTGTCGCCAGAGCCATCCGTTTGTTGGGGATAGCCGATATTCGGATGTCCGCTCTGTGCCAGAAGCGGATGTCGTAAGATTCGTTCGGCTAAAAGAGCAAATTCTTCTGCATCAGAGTGACAGGCCCTGCGGATTCACATTTATCATTACTCTCTGCAAAGTACTTTTATTTTTGCCCGGGGTTACGATAAATATCGGGTCGATTGATTTGCCAGACAAAATCTGGTCGGTTCAATGGGTTATACCCCAGCTTCTGGTATAACCATGGCGCGCTGTCGGTTACCAGCATTATCCGTCGCAGACGTGACAACAATGGATGGGCATGACAGCATTCAATCAGCCAACGTCCAAGACCACTTTTCTGATAATCGTTCAGCACGTAGACGTCACACAAATAACCAAAAGTGGCATAGTCTGTGACCAGACGGGCGAAGCCGATTTGTCTTGTTCCATCCAGGAGCGCGAAACAAAGGCTGTTCTGGATTGATATCCTGACCGTTTCAGCATCAATACCAGGAGCCCAGGACGATTGCGAGAGGTAATCGTGAATGGCTTCTAGCTGAAAAAAGCTGGGATCGGTTGTGACAATAAATTTGTCTTTGGTAAAACGCAGATGCTGATTATTCACCGAACTCCTCCTTTTGGGCTACTTGTGATGAGGCACAGGGCTGTCCTCTATGCCGGGGAATGCTCAGGATGCTTTTTCATGTACTGTCATGATAAATACCAGCGTGTTCTCCCCCTGGTTTTCATAGAAATGAGGAACGTCCGTTCTGGCGGTTGCCGAACAGCCAGTATTTACCCGATACACGTGTTCCTGTACGCCGAGTGTGAGCGTGCCCGACTGCACATAAAACAGTTCAAGCGTACCTTCCGTGTGGCCGGGGGAGGCAAACTTTTCCCCCGGCTGCATTTCCCACATCCAGAGCTCGGTCATATCAGGGCCACCTGACCCTGCGAGCAATCTTGCTCTCCCGCCTTTTTCACCTTCCCACAATTCTGGGATCTCATCTTCAGCAATGAGATGCACGGTCGGTTTTGAACTGACATCCACAAAGTCAGCCACCGAAACCCCCATTGCGGCAGCCAGGCGGCATAACAGGGCAATGCTGGGATTCGCCCGGCATCCCTCTATCTCAACCAGCGCTCCCTTGCTGACGCCTGCCCGACGGGAGAGTTCATCGAGGGATATCTTCTTATGCTTACGATAGAGTTTAATTCGCTGAGATACGGCTTCATTCACAGTGTTGACGATAGCGTTTGCATCGGTCATTAAATTGACTTTTTTGGTCATTGGTCATTATCATGGAATAAATTGGTCATTACAGGATTATCACGTGCTAACAGTATCTCCGTCAATTACCCCTGAAATTTATCGTATTGCTCCCGGTTTTCGTGCACTGAGCATTTGCGTAAAAGCTGCGCCAGTGCTTAATCCCGACATTGGGGAAACGGCGCTGCGTGAAGCCTGTGAAGCCGTTCTGGCCGGTGAACCAGATTGGGCGGACTCTCATCTGGCGGCATGGGCCGACGTTTTTCAAAAGTTTGGTGCTAAACCTAAACGCACCCCTTGCTCAGCAGATGCGTTACGCAAGCGCGTGTTACGTGACGGAACGATGCCAGCGCTCGATCCTATCGTTGATCTTTATAATGCCGTTAGTCTCCGCTATGCCGTTCCGGTTGGTGGAGAGAATCTCTCTGCCTATCAGGGGGCGCCGAGTCTGACTGTGGCAAAAGGAACAGAGCCTTTTGATACCGTCAAAGAGGGAGAGGCCACCGTTGAGTATCCTTCACAAGGCGAGGTTATCTGGTGTGATGATATCGGCGTGACCTGCCGTCGCTGGAACTGGCGACAGGGGATCAGAACCCGCTTAGGCGTGGAAGCTCAGCAAATGTGGTTCATTCTGGAGAGTCTCCCGCAGATGCCGCTGGATAGACTTCACGAAGCCGGGAAGATGCTGACCGACGGCCTGGAAAAAATGATGCCCGGTCTGTGGTTTGAAGTTGCTCTCATCGAAGAACAACAGCTGTAATACCCTTCAGGAGAAAGAGTTATGTTTACCGGTTTGTCGGCGTTTCCATTAACCCCAGTCACTGCCCGCGGCGTGGATGAAAAGGGTTTTAGCCATATTCTTTCCCGTCTTACAGACGCTCGGGTTGATTCTATGGGCATCCTGGGGTCAACCGGAAGCTACGCCTATCTGACCCGGGAGCAGCGCAAGCGCGTAGCAACGTTGGCTAAACAGCATGCAGGGAACATCCCCGTTATGGTGTGTGTGGGAGCGGTCAGTACCGATGCCATTCTGCATCTGGCAGAGGATGCACAGGCAGCTGGTGCGAATGCGCTGTTACTCCCGGCGGTCAGCTACCAGCCACTCCGTGACGAAGAAGTCTTTTCACTCTTTGAGACCGTTACCCGGCACGTGTCTGTACCGGTGTGTATCTATGATAATCCGGGCACTACGCATTTTACCTTTACGGATGAACTTCACGGTCGTCTCTCCTCACTTGAGGGGGTTCGCTCGGTCAAGATCCCTGGCGTCCCGGATAGCCCCGCTGCAGCGATTGAACGGGTGAATGCGTTACGTCAACATTTGCGCCCTGGCGTAACAATCGGTATTAGTGGCGACGCTTATGCGGGGCTGGGATTAAACGCCGGTTGTGAAGTCTGGTATTCCGTGTGTGGCGGTCTGTTCCCTGAGATGGCGAAACAAATCACCGAAGCTGCGGCGGCAAACGATCGTCAACGCGTTACAGCCCTGACAACCCGCCTTGAGCCGTTGTGGTCGCTCTTCCGGAAACATGGCGGAAGTATTCGCGTTATTGCCGCTGCGGCTGGCGTGCTTGGGCTTACCGACATGGATTGCCTGCCGCGACCTCTGCAACCGTTGTCAGCTGGCGATATCGCGGATATTGCCCATGTAATAAGCACGCTGGAGCTGAAGTGATCTCCGCAGGACTGGGTGTCTACCGGTCCTTACCGCAAAATTTTATTATTGAAGTGACTCTTCTTCGCCTGATAGCTTATCTGCATCAGGAGAATAATGCTGGCAAACGCACGCCAGTTTATGCCCGTCAGGATCGCGCAGATAGGCAACATAAAAATCGGGGCCGTAGGCGGTTCGTGTACCGGGCACGCCTTCATCCTTCCCTCCCGCACGAAGGCCCGCTGCATGGAAACGTCTGACAATTTCCGCGTTATCGGCTCTGAATGCGAACATTGTCCCGTTTCCCGCCGTCGCGGGGTGCTGGTCAAAAGGAGGACAAATGCAGAAGCTAAATTCGTCATCCGGATGATTTTCGTTTCCCCACATTGCCCAGCTATCAGTCCAGGCGGGCAGACGTGAATAGCCCAGCACGTTAAAAATAGCGTCATAAAAGTTCACGGCGCGCTGAAAGTCATTTGTCCCTATCGTGATATAAGCCAGCACCTTATAACATCCTCTATCCACGCAGCCACGGCGTAATCGTTAGTCCGGTCAGCAAACCTTCCGGGCTGAGCAGGCGAGTGACGGTTTGCCCCCACGGTTCCGTGCGGTTGGCGACCAACAAGCGATAGCCTTTTTCACTCAGAACACGGGTAGCGGAATCGAGATCCTGCACCTCGTATTCAATCCATCCCTGCGGTATCGGATGCTCCACGGGCCACTGCGCTTCACCAAAACAGGACGTTGCCGCCTGTGACAGCGGCCAGACGGCAAAATGCTTCACGCCCGGTAAGCGTCCCTCTTCAGTGAGCAGATAATCGGCATTGCCCTCCATCGGCTTCAGCGGCAGACCGAGTGTCTGGATATAAAACGCGGTGCTGGACGCTGTATCCTGTGAAATGGGCCCGAACCCGGCGACGAACATGACATCAATTCCCGGTAACGTTTGCGACATATCCACTCCTTAATAGCCTGAAATGATGGAATTTAGCGTAGAGCTGTCTGAAATACGACTCTCATTTCTGGTACCGCATTCACCGCGCCTGCACGTTCACGGCGGGTTTGAAAGTGAACGCGATAGCGATCAACAGCACGACTCCCGCACTCATCACCAGCCAGGCGCTGGTCAGCGAGACCGAACTGTCGCGAACGATCCCGGCAACTAGCGGCATGAGCGCGGCGATCATATATCCTCCTCCCTGAACTTTAGACAGTAACTTCCCGGCCTGCGCGGGCGTTCGCGCATGATCGAACGTGACGATAAGCGACAGCGGGAAGAGGGCGCCGATACCGATGCCAAGCAGCAAGGTTGATAAGACCGGCGTCGTACCTGGAGAGAAGACCAGACACAGTAATCCCGCCAGCAGCAGTAACAGTACAGTTATCAGCGGAACACGGCGGTCGGGGAATTTACCGATCAGCGCGGAGACGGCAAACCCGGCGGCCACCTCGGTTAAGGTCAGCCAGGCCAGCATATAGCCGCTGCTGCGTGCAGACCATCCTGCCTGAATATAGAGCGGGGGCAGCCAGGCTAAGACCAGCGTGTAGGCGCCCGTCCCCACGCCAAAAAAGAGCAGAAGGAGTCCAGTCCGGGAGGAAGAGAGCGTAACGGATTCATGTGCTGTTTGTTCCCCTTGAGGCTGCTTAACCAGGGGTAACCACAGCATCAGCGCCAGCAGCGCAAGCACGCCTGCCATAGCCAGCGCGGGCTTCAGCGTGAGCCATGAAAACAGCGGCTCGGCGCTGGCGGCGGCGACTGCCGCACCGGCCATAATGCCCGTGCTGAATAGCGACATGATCGTGCTGGCCGTTTGCGTATACGCCTTTTTTATCAGGGCAGGCATTAACGCCTGGATAGTGCCGATGCTGGCCCCGCCCAGTAACGCGGTGCCCATCAAACCCGTCAGCGAGGTGCTAAAACCGCGTAATGAACAGGCTACCAGCAGGATGAACAGCCCGAGCATAATTCCCCTGACGGCACCGATCCTGGCTAAAAGCCAGGGGCCACACAGGGCAGCCAGTCCCATCATCGCCACCGGCAGGGTGGTCAGCAGGCTGAATTGCGTTGCGGTCAGCCCTGCTTCGCGCTGCAGCACGGAGAACAGGGGGCCAACCGAGGCCAGAATGGGGCGCAGATTCAGCCCGACGATAAAAGCGATAATAGCGAAGAGTAACGGTGACGTGCGTTTCAACATGGCATCCTTTTCGGGTGTGAATGGCCCGGGCAAATTGCCGCGAGCATTTATCTTAACGTTAAGATAAAATCTGTTTTAGTGTAAGATGTACCGCACAACTCGATAAATTCCCACGCCATACGGGGTGAAGATGAAAGACCATGTAGACTTCGTTGTCGGCCAGTGGAGCCGCGCCATGCCCGAGCTGGACGCCTCGTCCATGAAAATTTTTGGCCGAATGCTCAGGCTGATGAAGCACCTGGGAAAAGAACGCGCGCTGGCTATGGCGCCGTTTGGCTTTCGCGAGGGCGAGTTTGACGTCCTCGCCACGCTGCGCCGCGCCGGGGAGCCGTACTGCCTTTCGCCCACGCAGCTGTATACATCCCTGTTGATCACCTCAGGGGCGATGACGAACCGGCTCAACCATCTCGAACAGCAAGGCCTTATCAGGCGGATTGCCGATCCCGACGACAAGCGCAGCTCGCTCGTCAGCCTGACGCTGCACGGGCAGGAGCGTATCGAACAGGCGCTGCTCGTGCACACGGAAACGCAAAATGCGCTGCTGAGAAACCTCTCTGAGGCGCAACGCGCGCAGCTTGAGTCCCTGCTCAGGGTGCTGCTGCTGACGTTTCCGGCCGAGGAATGGGATGAAACGTCACCGAGTGCCGATAATACAAAAACAGCATGATTACACCTGACAAAAAGGGAACATATGTCTTTACCGCCACTGTATGCGCTGCGCGCGTTCGAAGTTGCCGCACGGCTGAACTCCTTTAGCAAAGCGGCTGAAGTCCTGAACATCACGCCGGGGGCGGTCAGCAGGCATGTCCGGACGCTTGAGATGTGGTTTGACTGCGAGCTGTTTAAGCGGCAGGGTCCGAGAGTGGAGGTCAGCGACGCCGGGCGCATTCTGGCAGGGCAGCTTAGCGAAAGTTTCTCGAATATTGAGTGGGCCTGTCGCGCATTCAAAAGTGAAAACCACCTTCTGCGCCTCAAAGCCCCCAGCACCCTGACGATGCGATGGCTCCTCAATGTGCTTAAATCCTTTCGCGAGAACCACGCGAAGCCGAAAATCGAAATCGCCAGCGTCTGGATGGACTTCGACACCGTTGACTTCAGCCGCGAGCCCTACGATTGTGCGATCCTCCTCGGGAACGGCTATTTTGGCGAGTCAACGGAGAGCCGGCTGCTGTTCAGCGAATGGCTTATTCCGGTTTGTACGCCGTCTTTGCTGGAGCCTGCCCGGCATCGGCTTCCAGAGTGCGATCTTATTCATCCGTCACCGGACAGACGGGACTGGAAGCGCTGGCTGAAAAGGACGGGCTTATTCCCCGGCCTCGACATGGGCGGCGGGATCGTGTTCGACACCCTGGAGCAGGGAAGCCTTGCGGCCATGCACGGACACGGCGTAGCGATGGCGGATCTCCGGCTCACGCTCGACGCGCTGAAAAGCGGCCTGCTCGCGCTGCCCTTCAGGGAGGCGATAGCAACAGGGGACGGTTACTACCTTGTCTGGCCCAAAAATTCGCTCAGAGGACAGAGTATTGAACGGTTGCTGGCCTGGCTTAACCTTAATGCGCCAGTGGTGCCCTCTTTGGATATTGTCTGTCTTGATTTCAATGAAAAGCGGATTTAATAAATAGCGGAATATTAACAGGGAAATATTCCGCACAGTGAACGTATTTATGCGTAGGGAATATTTGCCATCTTTTTATATCTTTCCGGCAGGGCGCTGTTCAGGTTGAGTAATTTATCCAGTATAAAAAACGCAGGCGTTCCCTTTGCGCGTTCAGCTTCGATCAGCGCAGAACGTAACAGATTGGTAGCCGATGTCATATCACGGAAGTACTCCTCAGATTCAGGCGTCTGAGCTTCGCCTGAAGCGGCGTAACGCACCCGGGGCCAGTCTGCGAAGTCCAGAACCGGAAGGATCCCGTCGTCTTTGGGCAAATGCGCAGAGAGCAACTCTTCGGCGTTACCCGGATTGCTTTGGGCGAAAGACAGAAGATGCAGTCGATGAATAAAGGGCGAAAGGACCTCAGCGCTATCGTTTTCTGACGAAAGTAACGTTATTAACGCATGTATATTTTCACCCGCGATGTTTTTTTCAGGTGAGATCTTTTTCATTAGATGAAATAAAACATCGAGTGTCATACGTACTCCATAGGCATGCAGGTGTATTTATTTTTTGAATTGCGTTCTCTATTCCAGGTCAGGAAGAGGCAGGGAATGAAGGGATGGTATTTCAATGTGATTACGTTTGAAAAACGAGAAATAGTGGGAATCAATGTGAGTTTTACTCAACATAGGTTTTATTATTCAATGAGATTCTCCAGATGTGATGATTAACTTATAATGAACAGCAGAATATCTATCCGACAAGCGTCTACAGAGGCGAGCAAACATGAGATTAGAGAGTGCGTCAGTTTTAGAAGAACTCCGGACCAGGCTAAGACCCGCATCGGTCGGGCAGGTCGGTGGGTTCCGGCCGCCTGAAGATCCCATTACGTCATGGTTTCTGAAGGGCGTTTCTCGCGCAGATGAAGGATTACCCACCTGGAAGGGCAAACCCATGTTTCCACTTCTTCAGATCAGGGTCGACGAGCTTCCTGTTATTCCTGACCAGTTGAAGGGCATAGCCCTTCTGGTGTTGTTTCACAATGTGGAACAACATCCCTTTGACGAACCGCACGGTGAAGGATGGTTAATTCGCGAGTATGCCAGCCTCGAAGAGCCTCAGCCATTGCCTGAACTGGACACGCCGTATCGGCCGTTTCCAGTTCAATGGCTGCGTGTCATTGACGATGCTCCTGGATGGGAAGATGCCTGGGATATTATTGATCTCTCTTGCGTAAATGATGATGAGCAGGCCAGTGATAGTTTTTTTGAAGATTTCAACCGCTACAGGGGAACCAAGGTAGGGGGATTTCCGACTGAGATACAACACGGTGTGGGAATCGAAGAGTTTGTTTTTCAGGTTGGGTCAGAAGAAAAAGTTAACTGGATGTGGGCGGATAACGGTATCGGTTACTTTCACCGGTCATCAGAAGGGGAATGGCGGTTTTCATGTCAGTTCTACTGATGAGCTTCCTGCCGGGGGATTGACCACTCGCCCGGCAGCGATTTGTTTCACAAATCCCATCGCTCCTCGACCGTTCAGGATGGTATAACGTCCTGCGGCAACCGGGTTGCCGCAGACAGCCCACATACCTAAAGGTGTATATGAAACAGATTACTTTTAGTGACCTGCAGCAGCAAAGCGAGCAGGCCGCACATTCTCCTCGCTTACGCGCGCACCGTAATTTACACCCTGACCTGAGCGACCCGGTGCAGCGCCTGGCCATTGCAATGGAACCCGGTACCTATGTCCGGCCCCACCGCCATCCGCACACGTTTGAACTGCTGACGGCGCTGAGCGGCCGCTTTCTGGTGCTGAATTTTGACGACAGCGGCAACGTGACCCGGCGCGTGGTGTTAGGCGAAGAGTGTAAAGTCCTGGAGATGGATGCCGGAACCTGGCATGCCGTACTGTCGCTGGATAAAGGCGGCGTCATTTTTGAGGTTAAACACGGGGCGTATCAGCCCGTGCCCGAGCATGATACCGCCCCATGGTCACCGGCAGAAAACAAGCCCGGCACCGAGAAGCTGATGCAATGGTACGCTCAGGCACAGGTGGGTGACGGTGGTTTTACCCTGTAATTATTCTCTTATGTGCCCGGCGCGCGGAAAGGCGAGCCGGGTAAAGAGATAAACGCTCACCTGAGTCAACTCACCGTACTAAAAAGCCAGTCACGAGCAGTCGACAGCGTCACAAACGGGCCTGCCAGCGTGTTGTTGTGATGGGCAATAATGTCGCTGGCGGATAAACAGTCATTATCCATTGTGGTATGCGCATCTGAAATTAATACCGTCCTGAAACCCAGCTCCGGCGCGGCCCGACAGGTCGTATCGACGCAAAACTCTGTTTTCATCCCGGCAATGACCAGCTGTTTGATGCCTCTCTGATTAAGTTCACGCAGCAATACCGTATCCCGAAAACAGCTGGGATAGCGCTTGGTGAAAACAACGTCCTGCTCCTTCACGTCCAGTTCAGGTATCAGCTGTGTTAACGGCCCCTTTTCTGAGAAGGGGGAGTCGTCCGGCCCAATATGGCGGGCAAAAAAGACGGGCACCTGCGCGTCTCGGGCGTTGGCGATTAACAAGCGGATATTGGCCAGAACGGCATCGGCGGAGCGAGGGGAAACCGGGTACCGAAAGAGGCCCTGCTGCATGTCGATAATCAAGAGAGCATTGTCAGATGAAACCATTTTCTTTCTCCATTCAGAGGGTGGTGAACGGAGAGAGATTTCCCCGTCCATGTCGGCGGGGATTGAGGTTCTGTTTGTCAGTCGTTCACTACAGATACGCTCGCACCGCCGAAGGTTCCGGTGGTGGTGAGGGTGGTTGTTGGCTGAACTGACGTAAACATGTTATGACCTTCGCTGATATATCTTTTAAATCATATCCGGACGAGCCGTTAAACTTTAAAAATTTGCTGCCGATAGTTCTTTTCAATACCATCAATATGCATGTAAAGATGAACAAAATCATATCAGCATATTTGGTAGTTGCGTATTTGTCGGCTCGACTTATTGCACAATCCAACTGTGCGAGAGACTGGATAAAAACCGTTGTGTTTCGATAAAAAATCACAAAAAGGATGTGCGTATGTTGAAAAGATTAGTCGCGGGGCAGATGAGCTTACCGATGACTTTCTGGGGAGGGGGAATTTGCGGTAATTTTCTACTGGGTCTCATTGGGCTTGCTGGAGTACAGACCGGTCACCCGGCCATGGTGCCGCTTTCCTATATACTTAAAGCCATTCTGTTCAGTGCTGTACTTTCCGGCATAACTTTCATTTTGCGTCGAAAAATCACGGTATTGGGTGGGATCGCGTTTTTTATTATTTTGATTCAGGTGATTATGAGTGTAGTGATGACGATAGGCCTTTTCTCGTTATTTTTTGAATAATCACAAGAAAGAGCGTTCCGGTTTGCCAGCAGGATCCCTGACGGTTAGTAACATCGAGAACTCGTGCCTCCTTATGGCGAAGGAGGCACGCCGTTGCTGGCTGGATAGCCGATATTATTTTAGGTTGCCGATCTCGCTCAGGAATTCGTCAACCTGCTCGGGCGTCGCCGTGTCTGCCTGGTAAAGGATATCGAGCTTAACGTTCTTCAACCCGCAGAAGCCAAATACCCCTTCGATGATTTGCGTCTGAATCGCCGTCGAGTAGCCGTGTTTGTCGAACCCGGTAAGATCGCTCCCGCCAGTGGCAATCAGGCGGACGGGAACATCCCTTAAGTTGCCCACAATCCGGCCGTCGTCGGCCACCTTATACGCCCAGTTCAGGGTTAACACGCGATCGAACCAGCCTTTCAACAGCGCGGGAACCGACCACCAGTACACCGGGAAGACGAATACCAGCATATCCGCGCGCTCGACGCGCTGCTGCTCGCGCAGAATATCGTCGGGGAGGGCGCTTGGATCGCCGTGATACAAATCGAGATCGGCGCGGGTCATCGACGGATTAAACCCTTCAGCATGCAGATCGGCGATCTCAACCTGCGTACCTTCCTCGCGTAATTTCCCGGCAATACGAGCTGCCAGCGTATGGGATAACGAATTGTCGATCGGGTGTGCCGTCACGATCAGCGCGTTTTTAATGGCATGTGTTGCAGACATAGCGACCTCCAGATGGGGGAGAAGTGATGCCTATATTACTATTGGTAACTTGGGTGTCAATCCGCCCCCGGCGATCATTTTGTGCTATTCGCGTAGGTCTCCAGCACCCCGGTCATGGCGCCGCAGAGCATATCTTCTGCCACATTTCGGGCGAGCACGCCGTTGCCCGCCGCGGTGCTGAGCGCCTCCGCCGCGCCAATGATGGCCGTCAGTACCGCTTCTCCCTGAACGCCTTTTAAGACGATAAAAGGCGAAAGCGCGGTGCGCAGGCAGTCGGCACATTCGGCCACGCACGCTTCCCGAAACGTCTGCAGCGCGCGAGAACCGGACAGCGCCGCGGCGATTGGCCCGGTTTCAGGCCCGGCGGCAATCGCACAGTCGATATAGGCCGCGCTGAAAAAGCGGATCGTCTTCTCCAGCGTTTTGCTGTCCACCGCCAGCGTCTCGCGGAATTTTGCCAGCTGCCGATCGCTATAATCCTGGTACAGCGCCATCAATAGCCCTTCACGATCGCCAAAGTGGTCGTAGGGGATGGGCTTGGTCACGTTAGCCCGTTCTGCCAGATAGCCAAGGGTCAACGCCTCCGTGCCTTGCTGACGCACGATTCCACGCGCAACCTCCAGCAGCTGCACGCGGCGGTCCTCTTTTCTTAAGCGCTTAACAACCATGCTTGCCTCAGGTCAGTTATCTACTGATGGTAGTTTACACGTTTTCCGTGGCAGGCTGCACGCGTTGTTCAACCGGGCGGATCCGGAACCAGATCGCATACATCGCGGGCAGGAAGACGAGGGTAATGATCGTCCCGCCCAGCGTTCCGCCGATCAGCGTCCAGGCCAGCGTGCCCCAGAACACTGAATGCGTCAGGGGAATGAACGCCAGCACGGCCGCCATGGCGGTGAGTAAGACCGGCCGCGCTCGCTGGACCGTCGCCTCGACCACCGCCTGGAACGGATCGAGGCCGTCCTTCTGGTTATGATCGATTTGACCGATCAGGATCAGCGTATTGCGCATCAGAATGCCGGAGAGGGCGATCAGGCCGACCAGCGCGTTGATGCCAAACGGCTGATTAAATATCAGCAGGGTCGGCACGACGCCAATCAGCCCCAGCGGCGCGGTTAAGAACACCATGACCATCGCGGAGAGTGAGCGCACCTGCAAAATGATGATCAGCAGCGTCAAGGCAATCATGATCGGGAACAGCGGTAACATGGCCTGCGTGGCTTTGCCCGACTCCTCAATCGACCCCGCCATGTCAATGCGGTAGCCGGCCGGCAGCGAATCAACGATCGGCTGGAGCTCTTTCATGATGGCGACCGACACGTCCGGCGGCTGAAGATTGTCGGCGATATCGCCCCGTACGGTAATCGTGGGGGTGCGATCGCGGCGGCGCAGGATCGGGTCTTCCATGCCGACCTCTATCTTGCCAATTTGAGACAGCGGCACGCGCTGTCCCGCATTGCCGACCAGGGTAAAGCCTTCGATTTTTGCCGGGTCAAGGCGGATATCTCCCGCCGCGCGTGCAACGACGTCTACCGATCGAATATCTTCCCGCACGGAGGTGACAGGCACGCCGGAGAGCAGGAACTGAAGCTGCCCGGCAACGGCGCTGGAGGTTAAGCCGGTCGCCTGCAGGCGGTTCTGATCGAGAGTGAAATGGAGCACCGGAACGCGCGAGCCCCAGTCGGTGTTAACGGTTCGCATCATCGGGCTTGCCTGAAGCACGGCTTTCACCCGTTCGGCGATGTCCTGCACCTGTTTGACGTCCGGCCCCGACACGCGCCAGGCAACCGGGAAAGGCGAGTAGGGGCCAAACACCAGCTGCGTCACCCGCACGCGGGCTTCGGACGCAAGGCCGCTGGCGACGGCCTCCCTGAGCCTGAACTTGAGCGCCTCGCGTGACGTCTCGCTGTCCGTCAGGATCACGATTTTCGCAAAAGAGGGATCAGGCAGCTCGGGGGCCATTGCCAGATAGAAACGGGGCGAGCCCTGACCAATATAGGCCGTGACGATTTTGGCTTCCGGCTGCTTGCCCAGCCACGCTTCTATTTTTGCGGTAGCGGCGCTGGTTTGCGCAACCGAGGTGCCATAGGGCATCTGCACTTCAACCAGCACTTCCGGGCGATCGGAGGTCGGGAAGAACTGTTTTTTTACCAGCCCCATGCCAAGCACGGCCAGAATGAAAATGGCGACCACGGATCCGGCCACGCGCCATTTTCTGGCGATAACGCGGCCAAGCAGCTGGCGAAAACGGTTATAGCGAGGCGTGTTATAGATGGCAGCATGGCCGCCTTCCACTTTGGGGATCGCCGGCAGGATCTTCACTCCAAGATACGGTGTGAACACCACCGCCACAAACCATGAGGCAATCAGGGTGAGGCCGACAATCCAGAACATATTGCTGGTGTATTCCCCGGCGGTCGACTGGGCAAAACCATTCGGCATAAAGCCAATGGCCGTCACCAGGGTACCGGCCAGCATCGGCGCGGCGGTGTGGCTCCAGGCGTAGGCCGAGGCTTTGATTCTGTCGTAACCTTCCTCCATCTTCACCACCATCATTTCGATGGCGATAATGGCATCGTCAACCAGCAGACCGAGGGCGAGGATCAGAGAGCCCAGCGTGACGCGGTCAAAGTTTATTCCCGCGGCTTCCATCACCACGAAAACGACCGCCAGCGTCAGCGGTACCGCCGCCGCAACCACCACCCCCACGCGCCAGCCCATGCTGACAAAACAGACCACCATGACCACAAGCAGGGCGACGAAGAATTTGATCATAAACTCATCGACCGAGGAGCGGATATTCACGGACTGGTCGGTGACTTTGGTCAGGGTCATGCCAAGCGGCAGGCTATCGTTGATTTTCGCCGTCTCCGCATCCAGCGCTTTACCCAGCGCCAGGCCGTTCCAGCCCTCACGCATGACAACGCCCAGCAGCAGGGCGGGTTCATGCTGATTGCGTATCAGCATCGTCGGGGGATCTTCGTAGCCTCGTTCAACCGTTGCCACATCCGACAGCGTGAGCGTTTTGCCCTGGGCGACTAAAGGCGTATCGCGGATTTTCTGCAGTTCATCGAACGCGCCGTCCAGGCGGATAAAAATCTGCGCGCCCCGGGTCTCAATGGCGCCCGCCGCGGCCAGGGCATTCTGGCCGTTGAGAGCATTGAAAATATCCTGCGGTGAGAGGCCCATCGTCGCCAGACGGTCATGGGAGAAGGCGATATAAATCCGCTCGGCCTGTTCACCGATGATGTTCACTTTTTTGACCCCTGGAACGTGCAGAAGCTGCTGGCGCAGGCCTTCGGCATCGCGTACCAGCTGCCGCTGCGGTTCGCCTTTTGCTTTCAGAGCAAAGAGGGCAAAGGTGACATCCGAGAATTCGTCATTGATCATCGGGCCGATGACGCCCGCCGGGAGACGCTGGGATTCATCCCCAAGCTTTTTACGCGCCTGATAGAACTCCTCCTGCACTTCAGAAGGCGGGGTTTTGTCCTGCAGTGACAAGGTGATATAGGCCATGCCGGGGCGGGTGTAGGTTTCCGTACGGTCATACCACTTGAGTTCCTGCAGGCGCTTTTCCAGCGGTTCGGCCACCTGATCCTGCATCTCCTGCGCGGTTGCGCCCGGCCAGACGGCAATCGCCGTCATCTGCTTCACGGTGAAGGGCGGATCTTCCGCGCGTCCCAGTCCAAAAAAGGCGTAAATACCGGCAATCGTCACCAGAACGATCAGAAACAGCGTGACGGAACGCTCGCGGACGGCCAGCGCTGACAGGTTGAAGTGGCTTTGGCTCATGGCGCGTTCTCCGCCGGAGCGGCATGGCGCTGTTCTGCCAGCCTGACAACTTCACCTTCGTGCAGAAGATGGGCGCCTAACGCAACAATCTTCTCCCCGGGCTTCACGCCGCCCGCGATCTGGACCGCATCTTCACCCACGCTCAGCACCTTAACCGGCGTCCATATGACCTTTGCCGGCTGGGCGGAAATGCGCCAGACGCCGGGCCCTTTACCCGCATCGTAGAGTGAGGCCAGCGGGACCTGCATGGCCTGACCTTCCGCTTTCGGGTCTTCAAGGCTGAGCGTGACGGTTGCCCCCAGCGGCGCGTTCGCCAGCTGGCCTGCCAGCACGTAGCGTGCTTCATACGTCCGGGTTGCGGCATCCGCGGAATCAGACAGCAGGCGCAACGTGGCGGTGACCGGGTGCTGTTCACGGCCATAAAGCGTGGCCCGTGCTTCGCTGCCGACGGCAGGGCGCAGCGTCTCCGGAAGCTGCACGAGCGCTTCGCGCTGTCCCGCTCTGGCAAGGCGGATCGCCACCTGTCCGGCGCTGACCACCTGACCGGGTTCGGCAAGCGTCTCCATCACCACGCCGTCTGAATCCGCCAGCAGGACGGCATAGCCCGTGGCGTTTTGCGCCACGTTGGCCTGCGCCCGGGCGGCGCTGAGATCCGCCCTGGCCGTATCGGCCGCCGCTTTAATCTGATCGTACTCCGCGGCGGACACCGCGCCGGACGCCACCAGACCGCGATAACGCGCCTCATCGCTGGTGGCTTTTCTCGCCCGCGCCTGGGCAGCATCCACCGCGCGCTGCTGCGCCTGAGCCTGTAATTTCAGGTCAACCGGATCCAGACGCAGTAAGGGCTGGCCCTGTTTGACGGTCTGCCCGGTATCCACCAGGCGTTCGAGGATTTTACCCTGAACCCTGAAGCCCAGGTCGCTTTGCGTTCTTGCCACCACCACGCCCGTAAAGGTGCGAGCGGCTGGATTCGCCCTCTCGACGGAGGCGGATCTGACAAGCGGAGGCCTGGTGCGCGGATCGTCACTCGCGGAAATATCGCCGCATGCCGCGAGGGCAAACGGCAGAAGACATATGGCAAGGCGGGCTGAAGTGAGCCTGAGCATGGGAAACCCTTTTGAAGTAACAGGACAGTTTCCGCATTCTGTGATTAGTGACCAATAAAGTCAATGGTCACTAATCAGGGGGCCAGGCTTCTTAAAATCAGTGAGGAGAGAAGTACCGCCGCCGTTGGGGCAGTTTCAAGGTTGTACTGCAGCTGAACGGGGTTAATGTAAGGGCACATCACCATGTAAACGGCACAGGTGACCTCGTCCAGCGGCGTCTTCCTCTCGAACTCTCCAGCCTGTCTGCCTTCGATAATGATGCTCTCAATCAGCTTCAGGAGGCTTTCGGTATACCTTTCCGTCGAAGGCCACTTCTCCCGTGACGCGACGGCGGCGATGTCGTAGAGCTTGCGATCGTGGAAAAACAGCTCGCTGCCGGCCTCGGTGAGCGACTTAAAAAGACGGCGGAGTTTTTCGCTGGCTGACGGCGCATCCTCAATGGCGGAAAGCACGGCCGCCATGATCAGCTCCAGGCGGTTAGCGCAGATCACTTCGCCGATAGCCTGCTTGGAATCGAAGAACTTATAAATGTAGGATTTTGAAAAACCGATAGATTTCGCCAGCTCGGCGACGGTGGTTTTTTCATAGCCGTAATGGCCGAAGTGCTCAAAGGCCGCTTCGACGATTTGCTCTCTGACAGAATGGTCAAGTGGACCACGTATTGATGGGGCGTTCATAGTTTTAGTCATTATGTAAGCTTAGCGTGACGAGCCAGGGTTGGCAACGAGTGACCATTTTGTACTTTGGTTACTGTTGTGCTGTCTTACGTCGTGAAGACGGGACAATCGGCCAGGTGGAGTAAGTGTATCACTGTTTTTTACGTTAATGTTTTTTAAGCCAGTCGAGAAAAAACTGGCTAAACGCCGTAACCTGAAGCGACTGCAGCTTGCGCTGCGGGTAAACAAACTGCAGCCCGACATCTTTGCGATCGTAGCGGCTAAAGCCGGTGAAGCTGTCGGCAAACAGCACCGTGAGTCTTCCGGCGTCAACGTCGTCTTTGACGTCCCACCACGATTTCCCGGCGATGCCCGCTCCGCCCAGGGCCCACTGACGAAGCAATGCCCCGTCGTCGCACACCATGGCGGGCTCGACGCGAACAACGCTTTCCTCTCCCTCATGTTCAAAGCGCCATTCGTTCATCACCACGCCCTGAGACTCCAGCGCCAGGCACCGGTGCCAGGCTAGATCGGCAAACGTGGCGGGGATACCGTGGTCGTTAAGATACGCCCCGGAGGCAACCAGCACCCGACGGTTCGGGCGGATGTTTCTGACGACAAGGCTGCTGTCCGGCAAATTGCCGAAGCGCACGCTCATATCCAGCCGGTTAGCGACCAGATCCTCAACGTGTTCTTTTAGCGAGATGTAAAATTTGACGGCAGGATGGTGACGCGAAAATTCAATGACGGCAGGGCTGAGATACTGTCTGCCAAAGTCCGAGGGCGCGGAAAGGCGAATATTGCCGCTGAGCACGCCCTCTTTTTGCGTCAGCAGCGACTCGGCGTGCTGCACCTCTTCCAGCACGCGCAGCGCGGCGTGATAAAACTCTTCCCCTGCGCGGGTCAGGGTGAGGGATCGCGTTGAGCGATGAAACAGGCGCGTCTGGTAACGCTCCTCAATTGCCTTCAGCCTGGCGGTCATCGTGGCAGGAGAAAGCGACAGGCGTCGTCCGGCGGCGGAAAGACTTCCGGCCTCGGCGACTTCCACCAGTAAGGCCATGTCTTCGAGTTTACCCATTATTCATCTTTTCCGAAAAGTGCATCTGTTTTTAGCGTAATTATCAAAATCAGATGCGGACTGTAAAGTGATTTCATCCAAACCATAAGGGATGAAAACATGAAACCTGCTTCACTCTTTGAACGCTACAGGCTGGGGTCGCTGGACCTGAAAAATCGTATCGTCATGGCGCCGATGACCCGAGCGCGCTCCCTTCAGCCGGGCAACATTCCCTCCGCGCTGATGGCGGAGTATTACCGGCAGCGGGCCAGCGCGGGGTTAATCATCACCGAAGCCACGCAAATCTCGCCTCAGGGTCAGGGATACTCCTGGACGCCCGGCATCCATTCGCCGGAGCAGGTTTCAGGATGGCAGCTCACGACGGGGGCCGTACATCAGGCGGACGGGGTCATTTTTTCTCAGCTCTGGCACGTTGGGCGAATGTCGCACGCCAGTTTTCACCAGGACGGTCAGCCCGTCGCCCCGTCAGCGCTGGCCCCGGACGCGCAGGTGTGGGTGGTGAATGAGCGTGGAGAAGGCCAGATGGTTGACTGCCCGCAGCCGAGAACGCTCTCACGCAAGGACATTCAGAACATCGTCGCGGACTATCGCCAGGCCGCTTTGAATGCCGTTCAGGCCGGGTTTGATGGCGTGGAGGTCCACGGCGGAAACGGCTATCTGATCGACCAGTTCCTGCGCCAAACCTCCAACAAACGCACGGACGAGTACGGCGGTACGGTGGCTAACCGGATCCGCTTCGCCCAGGACGTGTTAAGCGCGATTGCCGAGGCGATTGGTCACGAACGTACGGGCATTCGTCTTTCGCCGTTTATTACCCAGCGCGGGATGAACGACCCGCAGGTCTCTGAAGCCATACTCGCGCTTGCGGCCTGGTGCGAACAAAAAGGGATTGCGTTTATCCACCTGGCGGAAGCCGACTGGGACGACGCGCCGCAGATTCCTGAGCATTTCCGTCAATCGCTTCGCGAGACCTTCAGCGGCACCCTGTTCGTCGCGGGTAACTATGACCTTTCCAAAGCCGAAGAAATTCTGGCGGCGGGCTATGCCGATTTGATTGCCTTCGGACGACCGTTTATTGCCAACCCGGATTTACCTCACCGGCTGGCGCACCGCTTGCCCCTGGCCCAGGTGCGCGACCCCGCCACGCTGTTTGGCGGCACCGCCACGGGCTATACCGATTACTCAACGTACACCCAGCAGGAGGAAACTTTATGACCCGTAAAACCTTAATTATCGGCGGCGCTTCCGGCATTGGTTTCGCCGTGGGCACCCTGCTTGCCGGGCGCGGCGAGGAGATTATGCTTGCGGGACGCGATAGCGCGAAACTGGACGCTGCACGGCAACGACTGGGCGCTCATGCCGCGTCTGTTAGCACTCTCGTGCTCGATATCAGCCGTGAGGAAGAGCTTGTTGCGCTCAGTGAAACGCTGGGCGAGGTCAATAATATTGTCGTCACGGCGGGTTCACAGGCGCCGGGCGGGCTGCTTTCCGGACTGGATCTCCGTGCGGCAAGACAGGCCTTTGATACAAAATTCTGGGGAAGCCTGAATGTCGCCCGCCATCTCAGCGGGAACATCGCTCCCCGCGGTACGCTGACCTTCACCAGCGGGTTTGTGGCGCGCCGCACCGTGGCGGGCGCCATCGTAAAAACAACGATGAATGCCGCCATTGAGGCCGCGACAAAGGTACTGGCGAAAGAGTTTTCCCCGCTGCGCGTCAACGTCGTGAGTCCGGGGCTGACCGACACGGAAGCGTATGCGGGGATGGACGCCGCCGCGCGGGAAAAAATGCTCGCAGGCGCGGCGGAAACCCTGCCAGCCAAAGCCTGGGGAAGGGCGCAGGACATCGCACAAGGGTATCTTTTCGCCATGGACAATCCGTTTGTCACCGGGTCGGTCATTGATATTGAGGGCGGGGCGTTAATTAACTGACCCCTCATTAATGTGATCCGCAGGGCATCGTCTGCGGGTAACGTAACACTCTGTAGAGAGACATCATGAAATATACGACGTGCTTTCGTCCCGCTATCGCGGCGCTTATTTTTGCTGGTCTGTCGGGCAATGCTATTTCCGCGCAGGGGGAAAGAGTACAGCCGAAACAGCTGATTGTGGACAAGAGCCTGCCCCAGGGGCAATTAAAGACGAATGAAGCCGTTGCCAGAGAATATGCCACGTTCTGGAACACCGGTAATGAAACTCTGGCGCGTGATGCCCTGGCGGCAAACTTTGTTGATAAAACACCGCCGGAAGGCCGTAAGCAGGGGCCGGAAGGCGCTATTTTAGCCTCGCGGGCGTTTCGCACGGCCGTGCCCGATTTGCGCTGCGACGTTGAGCAGATGATTATTTCAGGCGACCGCGTGGTCTCACATTTACATTTTTACGGCACATTCACCGGGACATTTGGCAAGCTGAAAGGAAAGGGGCAGAAAATAGATTTTATCGTCACGGATATCTATGAAATCCGTGACGGTAAAATTGCAGCGAATTGGCATATTGAGGACAACCTGACGCTGATGAAACAGCTGGGCGCGCTGTAAATCACATCACTCCGGGAAGCCGGAGTGATGCGTTGAGCCTATAACCCCAGATCGCTCAGCGAGGGGTGATCGTCCGGGCGTCTGCCCAGCGGCCAGTGGAACAGTCGCTCGGATTCTTTTATCGGCATATCGTTAACGCAGGCAAAGCGGGGCTTCATCAAGCCGTCCGGTGCGAACTCCCAGTTTTCGTTGCCGTACGAGCGGAACCAGTTGCCTGAATCATCATGCCATTCATAGGCATAGCGGACCGCGATGCGGTTATCCGTAAAGGCCCACAGCTCTTTAATCAGACGATAATCGAGCTCTTTTTTCCATTTCCGCGCCAGGAACGCCTGCGCTTCCTCCCTATTGGTGGCGAATTCTGCACGGTTGCGCCATTGGGTATCCAGCGTATAGGCCAGCGCAACTTTCGCCGGATCGCGGCTGTTCCAGCCATCTTCTGCCAGCCTGACTTTTTCAATAGCGCTTTCACGTGTGAAGGGCGGTAAGGGAGGACGTGTGTTCATGGCGATTACCTCGTTATGTGATTATGTAGACAGGTCTGTCTACTTGCGCTAATCTATGCCTGAAAAATAACGTTGTCAACATCCGTTTTGAGGCCATCGACAAATGAAAGCAGAATCCGAAAACAACGATAAAAAAATAAGCGTCAGGGATAAAATATTACTGACGGCGCACGATCTGTTTTATTCCACAGGCTTCAGAGCGACGGGGGTGGATACGCTGATTAAAGAGGCGAAAGTGACGAAGGTAACGTTTTATCGCCATTATCCGAGTAAGAGCTTGCTTATTCTCGCCTATTTACACTATCGACATGAAATATGGATTAACTGGTTTGAGGCCACGCTTCGTCGACATCTCGTTGAAGGCCAGACGCCTGCGGACGCTCTATCGGCTACCCTTTATGAATGGTTTATTTCGCCTGAGTTTCACGGCTGTGCGTTTATTAATGCCAGCGCCGAAGCCAAATCCGAAGAGATTGAAAGCGAAATAAAAGCGATATGCCGCGATCATAAAATCGAAACAAAGAAGATTATTGCGTCGCTGACGAAGATTGCGGATGAGCGCGTCGTCAATGAAATCATGCTGCTCATTGACGGCGCCATTATTCAAGCGCAGATGGGCATGGAGACGGATGAGGTCATCGCGTCGTTGAAGAGGGCGCTGGCAGGGTTACCCGATGGCAATTGATGCAGCCTGTTTCTTGAGAAAGGCCGTGATGTCACGACGGAAGAGATGACAAGCCTTGAGATACAGCCTGACACCAGAAAAAGCTTATCTGATGAAGGAATTGCTCGTCGGGTCGCGCATGCGATCGCTGTTTTTATGTGTGCATATTCAGTGGAAAAGCGTTCATAATGAGTCAATTAGGGCAAAGGAAACGAAAAAATGAGAACACAGAAACGATGCCTCGGCTGCGTGGCTATTGTGGTTGATGACTACGATCGCGCCATTGAGTACTACACAGACAAGCTGGGGTTTACCCTCGTAGAGGATACGCCGCAACCGGGTAAACGCTGGGTGGTCGTCTCGCCCAATCCGGAAAGCGACTGCAACATTTTGCTGGCTCGTGCGTCTAACGAGAGGCAGGAAGGTTTTATCGGTAATCAATGCGGCGGCAGAGTTTTCCTGTTCCTTCAGACGGATGATTTTTGGCGCGATTACCATGCCATGAAAGCAAAAGGCGTTCATTTTTGTGAAGAACCTCGTGAGGAAGAGTACGGTACGGTGGTGGTGTTTGAAGATATGTACGGCAACCGCTGGGATCTCTATCAACATGCCCAACGCGGGTGATTACGCGGGATACCTTCCATGACGCTTCGAATTCGACAGGCCACCGGGGCCGATTCAACGCTATTAAGCGCGTTGGGATATCGTATCTATCCCGCGCATTTTCAGCATTTGTGGGTATCAGATGCGGAGATGAAGGATTTTCTGAACGCCGAGTATGCCCCCTCCGTCATTGAGCAGAGCCTTACCGAGAGCCATGTTTCCTGGTTTGTGGCAGAAACCGATCGGCCAGTGGGATTCATGAAAGTGACCTGGGACGCCATACTTCCGGAAACGGATAAGAGGGGCGTTCTCCTCAACAAGCTCTACCTCGATCCTGCTGAGACCGGCAAGCACTATGGTCAGGACATGTTCCATAAAATTATCGACATGGCCCGAAGCAGGGGAAAGGACTCTCTCTGGCTGGAAGTGCTTGAGCAGAACGCAGGAGCGTACCGGTTCTACCAGAAGCAGGGCATGCTCTGCATTAAGAATGTCCTTTTTGAAACAGCCTCACAGCAGAGCATACTCAGAATTATGGGGATGTCTCTTTAGGGCCAGGGCTCTCGTCCCGCTGTGCCAGCGACAGCGCGCTGGCGCTGGCGGGATCGAACAGCGAGATGCTCTCAATCTGGTTGAGTAAAATCACCTTGCGGAATGACATGGCGCTGCGGGGTTCCGAGTCGAGCGTAATGTCATGCTCCGCATACCACCGGCTGTAATTATTCTCGATGCGCAGGTTCATCGTCTTCGCATCCCGGTACCCGCTCAACATCGGGATCAGCACGATATTGGCCGTTTTTTCATATTCCAGCGTCGCGGTGTGGATCATACCGACGTAAATCCGCCTCGAGCGGAGCGTGACCTGCGCCAGCTCGCCTTGCTCCATACACTGATAGAGCAGTTGTTCAATCCCGCTCGCCTGCGCAAGCCGTTTGTAGAGCTTTTTCCGACTCTCGCCGTCCAGCCTGGCGCTGCCTGCCCAGTTAGAGCGGTAGAGGCAAAACAGAATGGCAAACGCCAGCATCACCACCACCGGCGCCTGAATGCCTAAAAAACTCCAGTTCATAAAGTCGATTTGCCAGTCGGTGTATTTTGGTGAGGCAAAGTGGAAGGCGTTGTTGGCGGCGGAAAGGGTGAGCAGCAGCAGCCAGAGCAGCCCCGTAGCAATCACCCCCTGCAGAACGAAAATACAGCCGTAAAGCGCAACGAGAAAATAGACGTCCCAGCCAAAGGAACGCTTGATTTTAAAGCGGGTCGACAGGTCTCGGCTGGTGTACCAGTACCCGCAGACCATCAGCACCATAAATATCGCCGTTCCCATATCAGGCCCTCTTCAGCGCGTTAACGTGACGCAGAAAGTCCTGCCGCACCTCGTTGCTTTTGTAGTTCACCGAGGCGTTCCCGTCCTGGTCGATAATGATGCGGTCGCCATCTTCTACGGCTTCAATAATTTCCTGCTGACTCATCACCTGCAGTAAGGATTCCGGGCTTGAGAAGAGGGAGAGAAAGAAACGTTTCATGTCAGGCATCCTTATGAATAAAAAGGATAAGCCTGGAAGATGACCGCTGAATTTGCCTTAAGGATAACCTGAAAGTGAAAGCCGGGTGGCGGCTACGCCTTACCCGGCCTACAAAACCGTCAAATGATTGAGTTATCAAGTTGTTGATATTTATGGGTAATAAAAAATAAATTTGCACAAACTTGGACAAGTAACGTTAATTGTGTAAGTTTTAAGTATGCGATTACGCCACGTTGTTTACAGCCAGGATGTGACCCATGAGCACTTTGCCCTCTGTCGTGAGTCGGTTTGTCGAGTACTACGCCGCACTGGATAGCCAGCCGCCGTCCGCGCTGGTCGGGCTTTACCATTCAAATGCCACGCTTGTCGATCCGTTCGGCGAGCACGACGGTATCTTTGCGCTTCAGCGCTATTTCACCCATCTGCTGGCCAACGTCGAGAACTGCCGTTTTTCTATCGACCCGCCGCTCTGCAGCGGGAACCGGTTTGTTGTCACCTGGGTGATGCACTGGTCGCATCCGCGCATTGCCGGAGGCGAACCGCTCGATCTGCCGGGGTGCTCGGTGGTGGAGACGGAAAACGATCTCATCACCCACCAGCGCGACTACTACGATGCGGGAGAGATGATCTACGAACATCTTCCTCTGCTGGGCTGGGCGGTACGCGGCGTGAAGCGGAGGGTCAAATCATGAAGACGGTACTGATTACCGGTGCAAGTTCGGGCATTGGCGCCGGGCTGGCGAAATCCTTCTCCGCTGACGGCTATCATGTGATTGCCTGCGGGCGCGATCCGGCGCGTCTGGAAGCGCTGCATCAGACCTGCCCCAATCTCACCGTTCGCCTGTTCGATATGACGGACCGGGAGGCCTGCCGACAGGCGCTGACCGGCAGCTACGCCGATTTGATTATTCTCTGCGCCGGTACCTGCGAATACCTCGACGGTGGCGTGGTGGATGCAGCGCTGGTGGAGCGGGTCATGAACACCAATTTCCTCGGGCCGGTGAACTGCCTTGAGGCGCTGCAGCCGCAGCTGGTTCGCGGCAACCGCGTGGTGCTGGTGAGCTCGATGGCCCACTGGCTGACTTTCCCTCGCGCAGAGGCCTACGGTGCGTCCAAAGCGGCGCTGAGCTGGTTTGCCGAAAGCCTGCGCCTGGACTGGGAGCCAAAAGGGATTACCGTCACGGTTGTCTCTCCGGGCTTCGTCGATACGCCCCTGACGCGAAAAAACGATTTTGCCATGCCGGGTCGGGTGACCGTCGATGAGGCGGTGAAGGCGATCCGTATCGGGCTGGCGGCCGGGAAAATGCACATCGCGTTTCCTGCCGGATTTGGCTTCATTTTGCGGCTGCTCTCAGGGCTGCCTGCTTTTCTTCAGCGCACGCTGCTGCGCAGGATGGTGCGTTCATGAACATTGCAATTATCGGCAGCGGCATTGCCGGGCTGACGTGCGCCTGGCGACTGGCCGGGCACCATCAGGTGACCCTGTTTGAAGCGGGATCCACACCGGGCGGCCATACCGCAACGGTTGACGTGACGACGCCACAAGGCACATACGCGATCGATACCGGGTTTATCGTCTACAACGACCGCACCTATCCGCGCTTTATGGGCCTGCTCAGCGAGCTGGGTATCAGCGGGCAAAAAACCCAGATGAGCTTTTCAGTACACAACCCTGAGACGGGGCTGGAATACAACGGCCACACCCTGACGTCGCTGTTTGCCCAGCGCCGAAATCTCGTCAATCCGACATTCTGGCGGCTGCTCGGTGAAATCGTCCGCTTCAATCGTCTGGCAAAACAGGCGCTGGACGGGGAAGTGGACCCGAACGCCACGCTGCAGACGTTTCTGGACCAGCACGGCTTTACGCCGTTTTTTGCGCGCCACTATATTCTGCCGATGGGGGCCGCCATCTGGTCATCCTCGCTGCAGGAGATGAAGCGTTTCCCGCTGCCGCTTTTTTTACGTTTCTTCCAAAACCACGGTTTGCTGGATATCACCCATCGCCCGCAGTGGTACGTGGTGCCGGGCGGCTCGCGAGAGTATATCCGCGCGATGCTGGACAAACTGGGCGATCGGCTGACGCTGCATCTCAATTCACCGGTTCAGCGGGTGAGCCGCCACGAGGACGGGGTCACGCTCCAGCTTGAAAACGGCAGCCATACCTTCGACCAGGTGATATTTGCCTGCCACTCCGGCAGTGCTCTGGCGATGCTTGACGACCCGACCTCCGCAGAGCGCGAGGTGCTGGGCGATATCGGCTGGCAGCGCAACGAGGTGGTGTTGCACAGCGACCCGCGCTGGCTGCCGGTGCGGCCGCGCGCCTGGGCGAGCTGGAATTACCGGCTGAGCGCGCAGGAGCAGGCCAGCGCCTGTGTGACCTACAACATGAACATTCTGCAGGGGCTGCCTGCGGGCAGCCCGCTATTCTGCGTCACACTGAACCCGGACGCGGCGGTGGATGAGCGCTTCGTTCTGCAACGCTTCGTTTATGAGCATCCGCTGTTTAACCCGCAAAGCTGGCGGGCGCAGGCGCGGCGCGGCGAGATCAACGGTCACCAGCGGAGCTGGTTCTGCGGAGCCTATTGGTACAACGGTTTTCATGAAGACGGCGTGCGCAGCGCGCTGGACGTGGTCAACGCGATAGCGGCCGGAGAGGGGAACTGAGATGAACAGCTGCCTCTATCATGGCGTATTGCGCCACCGCCGCCTTCAGCCGAAAACCCATGAATTTCGCTACAGCGTCTTTATGGCCTGGCTGGATCTTGATGAGCTGCCGCTGCTGGCGTCCGTCGGCGTGCGCCGCAATCGCTTTGCCGCCGCCGCGTTCCATGACGCGGATTATCCGCTCGGCACGCCGCTCAAAGAGAACGTGCTCAGCAGGCTGGAGAGCCTGACCGGGGAACGGCCGGACGGGCGGGTCATGCTTCTGACGCAGTTGCGGTATTTCGGGTTTCATTTTAACCCGGTCAACTTTTACTACTGCTATGACGGGAAGGGGACTCTGCGCTGGGTACTGGCGGAGGTTCGCAACACGCCGTGGAACGAGCGTCATTATTACGCGGTCGACGGGCAACATGCCCAGCCCACGGAAAAAGCGTTTCACGTTTCCCCCTTCAACCCGATGGACATGATCTACCACTGGCGCTTCAACGATCCGGATAACACGCTGCATATGCACATTGAAAATCATCAGGAAGCGAAGGTGTTCGACGCCACGCTCGCCCTGCGCCGGGAGCCGCTGACCCGTCCGGCACTGCGCGCGCTGCTGCTGCGCATCCCGCTTATGACCCTGAAAACCGTTTTCGCCATTTACTGGCAGGCGCTGAGGCTGTGGCTCAAGCGCGTGCCGCTGTATAACCATCCCGTCAGCAGGAGTGAACGCTCATGACCGATCCCGTCTTTGCGTTAGAACCCGATATCCCGCGCAACGTCCGCCTCGCGCGATGGCTGCTGTTTCGTCTGTTAAGCGGCATCCGCGGTGGTTCGCTCACCCTGCGTGAAGGGGCGCAGACCTTCCATTTTGGCGAGACATCCTCCGCGCTGCACGCCGACGTGCAGATCCTCACGCCCGCCGTCTACTGGCGCGTCTTAACGGGCGGGAGCCTTGCCGCCGCTGAAGCCTGGATGGACGGCGAATGGGAAACCGCGCAGCTCACGCCGCTTCTGCAAATCCTGGCCCTCAACGGCGAGGTGCTTGGCCGTCTTGAGAAAGGGTTCCGGCTGCTTGGCCGACCGCTGGAGCGTTTGCGCCACTGGACGCGGCGTAACTCCCGCGCGCAGGCGCGTGAAAATATTGCCGCCCATTACGACCTGGGCAACACCTTCTATGCTCATTTTCTGGACAGGGAACTGCTTTACTCCAGCGCGCTCTTTACCGCAGACGAGCAGGATCTCACGACGGCCCAGCAGGCCAAAATGGCGCGCCTGTGCGACCAGCTGGCGCTTAGCGAGGCCGACCACCTGCTGGAAATCGGCACCGGCTGGGGGGCGATGGCGGAATACGCGGCCCGTCATTATGGCTGTCGGGTGACTACCACCACGCTGTCGCAGGAGCAATACGTCTGGGCAACCGAGCGGATCGCCCGCGCCGGGTTGCAGGATCGTGTTGAGGTGCTGCTCTGCGACTATCGCGACCTCACCGGGCAGTACGACAAGCTGGTCTCAATAGAGATGATTGAAGCCGTCGGGCAACGCTATCTGCCTACATTCTTCCGGACCTGTCAGGCGCGGCTGCGCCCGGGTGGACGAATGGCGATTCAGGCCATCACCATTCAGGACCAGCGCTATCGCGACTACAGCAAAAGCGTCGATTTTATTCAGCGCTACATTTTCCCGGGCGGCTTCCTGCCGAGCATCACCGCGATGAACGAGCTGATGACGCGCCACACCGATTTCGTGGTGCGCAATCTCTTCGACATGGGGCCGGACTACGCCCGCACGCTGGCGCACTGGCGGCAGCGCTTTGTCCACGCCTGGCAGGAGATTGAAAAGCTCGGCTTTGATGACCGGTTCCGCCGCATGTGGCTTTATTACTTTGGCTACTGTGAAGCCGGGTTTAACGCCCGCACCATTAGCGTGGTGCAGCTGACCGCAGAGCGCGTATGAGACGATATCTTCAGGTCTTCCTGCTGGCCGTCGCGTTCGATCTCTACTGGGCGCTGGTGGTGCTCTTTCGCGAACAGGGCCTGATTATCTGGCTCGGGCTGGCGATCCTGGCGTGCCTGCTCTTGCCGTCTGTATATCGTTTTTACGCCATTGGGCTGGCCGCGGCGGGCAGTTTGCTGGATACGCTCTGGGCGCTGACGGGGCTGATCGCCTTCACGGGTGATGCCCTGATGCCGCTATGGATGGTGGCATTATGGCTGATGTTCGCCACCGTCTGGACGCAGCTTACGCGCACCACCACGTTGCCCGGCTGGCTGCTCACCCTGCTGGCCGCCGTGGGAGGGCCGGTGGCGTACCTGATTGGCGAGCGGCTGGGTGCCATCACGTTTCTGGAGCCGACCTTTATCGTCGTCAGCTGGATGGCGCCGGGCTGGCTGGTGTTGATGCTGTTTTTCCACCTGCTGATGGGGAGACAAAAATGAGAGCTGCGGTTTTGTTGCTTTGTCTGACGCTGGTTGTTCCTGTTGCCCAGGCCGCCGACTGGCTGGCCTGGCGGAAGGTGGGTGACGCCACGCTCACCTGGGGGCCGTTCACCGTCTATACCTCCCAGCTGCGTACGCCGGACGGGCGTTACGGTCGGGAGAACCAGGATCAGGCGCTGATTATTACCTATGCGCGCGATATCGATCGCGATGAGCTGGTCGAGGCGACCCGCGACCAGTGGCAGGCGCAGGGGATCCTGCAACGGGAACCCCGAAGCGAAGCCTGGTTACAGATGCTCCGCTCTCTGTGGCCGGATGTCCGGCCGGGCGCACAGCTGGCGTTTGTGCTCGACGACGGGCAGGGGCAGTTCTGGTATCGCGCGTCAGCGGCGCAAAAAGCCTTTATTCCACTCGGACCGCGTCAGTCAGAAGCGTTCAGCACCCGCTTCCTGGCCATCTGGCTCGACCCTCGTACGCAATACCCTGAGCTGCGTCAGCAGTTAATCGGAGGCCAAAAATGAAACGTATCCTGATGATGGCGCTGGCATTGACGATGCTGCTGGCAGGCTGTAGCACGGAGGTGACCGAGTATCGCCAGCAGCAGCCGCGGCTGGATATCTTCCATTACTTCCAGGGCAAAACCGAAGCGTGGGGGATGGTACAGGATCGCAGCGGCAAGCAAATCCGCCGCTTTCACGTTGAGATTGCCGGGGACGTTATCGGCGATACGCTGACGCTGAACGAGCACTTCGTTTACGACGACGGCGAGAAGCAGCAGCGGGTCTGGCATATCCGCCGCGTGGGGAGCGATCGCTACGAAGGCACGGCGGGGGATATTGAAGGGGTAGCAACGGGGCAGGCCGCCGGCAACGCGTTCAACTGGCATTACAGCATGAACGTGAAGGCCAACGGCAGCACCTGGCTACTGAACTTTGACGACTGGATGTACCTGCAGGATGAGAACCATCTGTTTAATAAAACCGAGATGAAGAAACTGGGCGTCACCGTCGCCACGGTGACGCTGTTCTTTACCCGTAAGACCTCAGCTTAGTTGCGGACGCTGCCGGTTTTGCTGCTGGAGTAGATGAAGTACAGGGCAATCCCCAGGCATACCACCGCGCTCAGACGGCTCGGTGAAAACGAAATGGCGGGATTGCCCAGCCAGCCAAAGTTATCAATCAGCATACTCATGGCGAGCTGGCCGAATATCACCGCCACCGTGGCGACGGCGGTGCCGATCCGCTGTACGGCGAGCACCATTATCACGATATAGGGCACGCCAAACATCGCCCCGAGGAGCTGCCATTTCGGCACGTCCAGCAGCGTGACCGCCTGCTTAGGCTCAAAGAAGAAAATGAGCAGGGCGGTCACCAGCGCGCCGACGGAAAACGTTAGAAACGCGCTCTTGAAAACGCCCACGCTGCTGCCGAGCTGCCCATTAATTGCGGCCTGTATGCTCAGCGTCGCGCCGCCGCAGATGGCCAGAATTATCATCATCAGTGTCATGTGTTTACCCCTTTGCGACCAGTACCAGTGCGGCAATAATAAAAACCAGCGCCACGATGCGTCTTGCGTTTATCTTCCTGTGCGGCGTACCCAGCAGGCCAAAGTGGTCAATGATCAGGCTTTTAAAAACCTGACCTGCCAGAATGCCAATCATCGTCAGCGCGATGCCGATAGTCGGCGTGGCGAGCGTCAGTATGACGACGTAGATCGGACCCAGCACCCCGCCGAGGAGCTGCCAGCCGGGCTGTGCGAAAAACGACGGGCTGTTGCGCGGGCTGAAAAACAGCATCAGCAAAAACGTCAGCGCGGCGCCGACGCCAAAAATGCTGAACGTCGCCCATAAATCCCCGACTTTCCCCCCCAGGGGGCCCAGCAGTCCCGCCTCGACGGAGAGGCCCATCCCGCCAGCGATCACCAGTAAAATCAAAACCAACTGCATTCTTCTTCCTCCGTTTTCAGGCGAAGAAGATTACGTGGGTTGTGCAATGAGAAAAATGCCATAATGCTGCAAACACCTTTGCAGGATATGCATTAATGGTTGACGCCAGCAACATCAACATCCGCGCGCTGCTGATCTTTATCGACGTGTATGAAGCGCAGAACTTCTCCGTCGTGGCGCGGCGGCAGGGGATATCGGCCTCGCAGATATCGCGCGTGATCCACCAGCTCGAGGATGCGCTCGGGCAGCAGCTTTTCTATCGCAATACGCGGGCCGTCATTCCCACGGAAAGCGGTCATCTGTTTATTCGCTACGCCCGGTCGATGGCGGAGAATCTTGAAGAGGCGCGCCGGGAGCTGGACGCGCGTGCGGTGGAGCCGTCCGGTGCGATCCGCATTAACGGACCGGTGTTTTTCGGCCAGAAGCACATAGCCCCAGGACTTCCCGGCCTGTCGGCACGCTATCCTCGCCTGAGCGTAGAGCTGACGCTGACCGATGATTTTATCGACCCCCACCGGGATGCGGCAGACCTTATCTTCCGCATTGGCGTGCTGACGGACTCGTCGTTTCGCGCGCGGGTGTTTGGGCAGCAGGTGTACCATCTGGCCGCGTCGCCAGACTACGTGCGTAAACACGGTGCGCCAGAAGTGCCGGACGATCTGAACCGCCATCATTGCCTGGTGTATCGCGGATCGTCAGGGCCTAACCGCTGGCTGTTGCGCAGGGCGGGCGAGGCGTGGACACACTATCCCGTGACGCCATTGATGACCTCGAATAATGCGGAAGCGTTGCTGGCTGCGGCGCGGGGAGGGATGGGGATTGTGCTGTTTCCGGACTGGCTGGTGAGCGAGCCGCTCCAGCGCGGTGAGCTGATTCCGCTCCTGCCCGCGCTGGAGTGCGCCATCACTACGGAACAACAGGCTATCGCGGCGATCTACCCTGATGCCCGACATCCGCCCCTGAACGTCAGGGCGGTGATTGATTATTACGTCGAGCGCTTTGGTACGCCGCCGTACTGGCAGCGTAAGGGAATTACGCGCCAAGCTCCCGGCGGATAATTTCTGCGCCAGCGCTGAGTGCTCTAAGCTTGCCGTTGGCAACCTGACGGGAGAGGGGCGCCATGCCGCAGTTGGTTGACGGGTACAGCTTGTCGGCGTCGACAAACTGCAGCGCTTTTCGCAGCGTATCGGCCACTTCCTCCGGCGTTTCAACCGTGTTGGTTGCCACATCGATCGCCCCAACCATCACTTTTTTACCGCGGATCAGCTCCAGCAGATCCATCGGCACGCGGGAGTTGTGGCATTCCAGGGAGATGATGTCGATGTTAGAGGTCTGCAGCTTCGGGAAGGCCTCTTCGTACTGGCGCCACTCCGAGCCGAGCGTCTTTTTCCAGTCGGTATTGGCCTTGATGCCGTAGCCGTAGCAGATGTGGACCGCGGTTTCGCACTTCAGCCCTTCAATGGCGCGCTCCAGCGCGGCGATGCCCCAGTCGTTGACCTCATCAAAAAAGACGTTAAACGCCGGTTCATCGAACTGGATAATGTCCACGCCTGCGGCCTCTAGCTCTCGCGCTTCCTGGTTAAGGATTTTGGCAAATTCCCAGGCCAGCTTTTCGCGGCTTTTATAGTGCGCGTCATACAGGGTGTCGATCATGGTCATCGGCCCCGGCAGGGCCCATTTGATCGGCTTGTCCGTGAGCTGGCGCAGGTATTTTGCATCGTCGACGAAGACCGGTTTCTGGCGCGCAACCGCGGAAACCACGGTCGGCACGCTCGCGTCATAGCGGTTACGAATGCGCACCGTCTGGCGGTTCTCAAAATCGACGCCGCTCAGGTGTTCAATAAAGGTGGTGACGAAGTGCTGGCGGGTCTGTTCCCCGTCGCTGACGATATCGATTCCCGCGCGGATCTGCTCATCCAGAGACAGGCGCAGCGCATCCTGCTTGCCTGCCAGCAGTTCCTGACCCTGTAACTTCCACGGTGACCAGAGCGTCTCAGGTTGCGCAAGCCAGGTCGGCTTTGGCAGGCTGCCAGCCGTTGAAGTCGGGAGCAATGTTTTCATAATAAAAGACCTTTTTTAATGTATTAAAGCGTGTAGTTATCAGACCACTGCTCAAGAATGTGTTTGTAAGGCTTAATAAAGTACTCTTCGGTAAACCGACCCTGTTCAATCGCCAGGCGGCTTCGCTCTTCCCGGTCATACACAATTTTGGTTAAGGAGTGATCCTGCTGGTTCAGATCCGGTCGGTAGCACAGCCCCGCCGCCGAGTTGGCGTTATAAATTTCCGGGCGATAGATTTTCTGGAACGTCTCCATCGTGCTGATGGTGGCGATCAGTTCGAGGTCGGTGTAATCACTCAGCAAATCCCCGGTAAAGAAGAACGCGAACGGCGCCACGCTGTGTTCCGGCATGAAGTAGCGCACGCTCAGGCCCATCTTCGCGAAGTACTGCTCCGTAAGCGATTCGCCATCCGGCTGGTACTCAACGCCCAGCACGGGGTGCTGGTTACCGGTGCGGCGATAGGTATCTTTGCTGGAGACGCTCAGGCAAATCACCGGTCCTTTTGTGAAGTTCTCTTTGTATTCAGGTGAATTCACAAAATGGCGGAAGATATTGCCGTGCAGTTCGCCAAATTTTTCCGGAATGCTGAAGTGCTGCTGGTTCTTGTTGTGATCCAGCAGCAGCACGCTGAAATCATAATCCCGCACGTAAGACGAGAAGTTATTCCCGACGATGCCAGGGATACGCTGGTTGTTTTTGTTGTCGACAATGGTGGTTTGCAGTATCTCAATGGCCGGGAACGGCTTTTCCGCGCCAATATTCAAATCGACAGAGATGATTTCAAGCTCAACCGCATAGCGATCGGCGTTTGGGTTATCCCAGCGCGCTAAGGCGTTAAAGCGGTTGTTGATCATCACCAGCGTATTGCGCAGGTTCTCCTGACGCTTTTCCCCGCGCGCCAGGTTGGCGAAGTTGGTGGTCGTACGCGTATTTTCTGACGGGTTGTAATTCTCATCGAAGCAACTGCGCTTAAGGGTATATGTGAAAGCTTTGCTCATTGTGGTTATGCATCCTAAGTTCATGTTGCTAAGAAGTTACCAATGCATAATTTATGCCTGAGCCCGTGGCGCAGGGGAAGTGACTTAATTTCAATGCAACATGAGGGAAGTTCATGAACAGGATTGCGCACAGCCTGGAGAGGAAAGTGAGAGAGTAAGGGGCATCGCGCCCCTTAGCGTTATGCTGTAGGGCGTTCGTTCCAGGCATCACTGTGCATTATGTTCCCGTCGACGATGCGCCAGGTAATTTTTTCGTACTGCAGACTTACGCTTTCAACATGGTTCATTTTATCGTTGGCAGCGATTTTCACGTTCGGCACGCTGCAGTTAACACCCGTAACCTTTACGTTCTCCATTAGTACAGTGTAATAACAGACTTCCTGTCCGGCATCATTAATATGATAGAACTTAATTTCAGCGCTTTTGAGTGCCTGACCGGTAGATGCTGCTTTGTAAAGGTAGGGCGTGGCGCTATCAACTTCCTTTTCAATCCGCATAGATGAGTGTTGACGCGTGCCGGTGATCTTGCCGTTAGCGCTGTCTACCGGGAGGTTTAGGCCATGACTCAGTCCTATGATCTCAATGCTACCTTCACGATCCTGAACATCTACAGAACCTTTAATATGTGCTCCACCGTCGTCTTTTAGCCACATGTAGGGAGGAATAGGCATTCTTTATTTCCTTATTTTATTGAGTAGTAGCGTTGTTAAGCGGTAAATAACCGTAGCGAGGGTCAGTACGATTAAAATATCGATATCGATATTGGTATATGTGTCGTATAGTGTTTCAGCATTCACATCACCATAAATAAAATCACATAGAGATGAGACCACGTCATGATCAAGATAGCGTTCAGCAGGTCCCAATGTGCGGCCTACTAAAATGCTGATGCAAAGAAACCAGACCGTTTTGAACAGCCTGATGCCCCATTTAAGGGCACGCGTTGGTATATCCACTTTCACTCACCTCAACCCAACCGCGTGCCATCAGTGAACGCATACAGGGAACCTGAATAAGCTCTGTACTCATGAGAGCATTCCGAATCAGTGCGTAATCAGAATTATGGGCAATCGTGATACATCCTTCAGATACCGTACCCGGATGCAGCCGAAACAAACCCCGATAGACGTTATCAATCCAGGTACCATCATCGATTCCCAGTCATCCTTGTACAAAGCAAACCACTCATCGCGGCCAAATTCTGCACCGGACCTGACCTTATTCCACCGATCCTGAACCTTCGCTTTTAAACCTGAAAAGAAACCTCCAGTCCCTCTGTCAACAATCCAGTATTTACCTGGGGGAATTGGACCCGACCCTTTAACTGCACCACAAAATCCGTTGTTTCTGTAAATTCCCTGCCCGGAATGCGCCATAAACACGCCAACGCCGTACAGGTTAAAAGGCGCATAGTCAGCACCATTTAGCAGCATCGTTCCTTTTAAGGCCATCTTTTCCCCGCATCCTTTTATTAAGAGAAAGCCAGCCTACGCCTGACGTGACCATAGATATTCAACCCACATCATATTTATGAACGGCTCATTTTTTTTAAGAAAATGACCTGACAATTTTTAATCACGCTTTCTCGTTAACCTTAGTAAATGCTGAATGAATAATGAACCAGACTCAGCTAACAAAACGCCATGCCTGCTTCTCTGGCACACGCTCCGCAATTCCCGCTATAATCCCCAAAATTTCCAACCGGTTTAGAAACGATCATGACAAAACTCACCTTACAAGAGCAGATGCTGAAAGCGGGCCTCGTCAGCAGCAAGAAAGCGGCGAAAGTGCAGCGCACGGCAAAGAAATCACGCGTTCAGGCGCGTGAGGCTCGGGAAGCGGTAGAAGAGAACAAGAAGGCGCAGATCGAGCGTGACAAGCTGCTGAGCGAGCAGCAGAAGCAGGCCGTGCTGGCGAAAGAGTTTAAGGCGCAGGTGAAGCAGCTGATCGAGATGAACCGCATCACCGTGGCGAAAGGCAACATCACCTTTAACTTCACCGACGGTAATCTGATCAAAAAAATCGAGGTGGACAAGCAAACCCAGGCTCAGCTGATCAACGGCCGTCTGGCGATTGCCCGCTTGGTCATCAACGCCAGCGGCGACTGTGAATACGCGATTATCCCGGCGGTAGTGGCCGATAAAATTGCCCAGCGCGATGCCGACAGCATCGTGTTAAACAGCGCGCTCAGCCAGGAAGAGCAGGACGAAGACGATCCGTACGCGGACTTCAAAATCCCTGACGATTTGATGTGGTAAACCGCGTTCAGAACGGGGCGGCGTGACGGGCACTAACCGGCTCGCCGCTCACGGGATGAATAAAATTCAGCTCGCTGGCATGCAGCATCAGCCGGGGCGCGTCTTCAGCGCCCGGCACGTCAAGACCGCCATACAGATCGCAACCCAGAATCGGGTGCCCCAGCTGCTGGCAGTGAATGCGCAGCTGATGGGTTCGCCCGGTCTCCGGGATCAGTTTCACCCGCGTTAACGGTAATCCCGCCCCCTGATAAAACCGTTCCACGACCTGGTAGCGGGAGCGGGCGGGTTTACCGGTGATGGCGCAGATCGACATCAGCGGGAACAGCGCCGGGTCTTTGGCAATCGGCGCATCAATGACCCCTTCATCATTTTCCACGTGGCCGCAAAGCAGGGCGCTGTAGACTTTCTCCACGCTGCGCTGGCTAAACTGCTGGCACAGTGCCGCGTTAATGGCCTTATTGCGCGCAACCACCATCAGCCCGGACGTGCCAAAATCCAGACGGTGCACCAGCGTGCAGCCCGGGAACGCCTGAACCAGACGATAGTGGACGGAATCAAAGTTTTGCGGATTTTTGCCCGAGAGGCTGAGCAGGCCGGAAGGCTTGTCGATCAGCAGCAGATGTTCATCCTGCCAGAGGATCTGAATGTCATCGTGACACGGTGGGGCAATAAAAGAATCAATGATCGCAGACATCAGGCCGCCCGGCTGGAGAGTGGGAGCGGATGATAACGAAATGCGGGGGAAAAGAAAAACCCTCCCACCGGGCGGTGAGAGGGTAAAGTCTTACGCTGCAACCAGGCTGTCGATGGCGGCTTTCGCGTCGGTCTGCGCTTTGGTCGCCACTTCCGGACCGTAAGCGATACCTTCCGCGAACACGAAGTTCACGTCAGTGATACCGATGAAGCCCAGGAACAGGCTCAGGTACGGCGCAACCAGGTCGGTTGGGGTATCTTTGTGGATACCGCCGCGGCTGGTCAGCACGATAGCGCGTTTGCCTTTTACCAGACCTTCAGGGCCGTTCTCGGTGTAACGGAAGGTTACGCCAGCGCGCGCCACCAGGTCGAAGTAGTTCTTCAGCTGGGTTGGGATGTTGAAGTTGTACATTGGGGCGTTGATGACGATAACGTCATGCGCCTGCAGCTCAGCAATCAGCTCGTCGGACAGGGCCAGCGCTTCCTGCTGACGCGGGCTCAGCGGTGCATCGCTTGGGCGCAGCGCGCCAACCAGCTCGCCATCGAGCACAGGAATGGGGTTTGCAGCCAGGTCACGCACGGTGATTTCGTCAGCAGAATGCTGTTCACGCCACTGTTCAACGAAGTAATCAGACAGCTGACCAGACTGAGAGTACCCTGCCAGAATGCTGGATTTCAAAACTAATACTTTGCTCATGGGTGATTCCTGTTGTTGCATTTGATTGAAGGGGGGTGCCCCGTTGCTTGTTGACACTCTATTCACAATCCTGCCACAGAGATAGCGCAATATATCGAAGCCTATGTTCGAATTTTTTGAATAAGGCGCGAAAGGCGTCAGTGTGGTACTCTATAGCAATCATTAAAAAGAGATTTTATCAGGGCGTGTACTGCCCTTTAACGCTATGACAGAACAACAAAAATTCACCTTCCCGATGCTCCTGCAACAGCTCGATTCTCTGACGCTGCGCGACAAACAGCGCTTCGCCCGCCGTCTGCACGGCGTCAAGAAGGTTAAAAATCCTGATGCACAACAGGCCATTTACCAGGAGATGGCGAAAGAGATTGAACAGGCGGCAGGGAAGGTTGTGCTGCGCGAAGCTGCGCGCCCGGCGATTACCTACCCGGAAAACCTGCCCGTCAGCCAGAAGAAACAGGACATTCTTGAGGCCGTACGCGACCACCAGGTGGTGATTGTCGCGGGTGAAACCGGTTCGGGGAAAACCACCCAGCTGCCGAAAATCTGTATGGAGCTGGGCCGCGGGATAAAAGGCCTGATTGGCCATACCCAGCCGCGTCGTCTGGCGGCGCGCACCGTTGCCAACCGTATTGCCGAAGAGCTGCAGACGGAGCCGGGCGGCTGCATCGGCTACAAGGTACGGTTCAGCGACCACGTGAGCGATAACACCATGGTCAAGCTGATGACCGACGGTATTCTGCTGGCGGAAATTCAGCAGGATCGCCTGCTGATGCAGTACGACACCATCATCATTGACGAAGCGCACGAGCGCAGCCTGAACATCGACTTCCTGCTCGGCTACCTGAAAGAGCTGCTGCCGCGTCGCCCGGATCTGAAAGTGATCATCACCTCCGCGACCATCGACCCGGAACGCTTCTCGAAGCACTTCAACAATGCGCCGATTATTGAGGTGTCTGGACGGACGTATCCGGTTGAAGTGCGCTATCGCCCGATTGTGGAAGAGGCGGATGATACCGAGCGCGACCAGCTGCAGGCCATCTTCGATGCCGTTGACGAGCTGGGTAACGAAAGCGCGGGCGACATTCTGATCTTCATGAGCGGCGAACGCGAAATCCGCGATACCGCCGATGCGCTCAGCAAGCGCGACCTGCGCCACACCGAGATCCTGCCGCTGTATGCCCGCCTGTCCAACAGCGAACAGAACCGCGTCTTCCAGCCGCACAGCGGACGCCGCATCGTCCTGGCGACCAACGTGGCGGAAACCTCGCTCACCGTGCCGGGCATTAAATACGTGATCGACCCGGGTACGGCGCGCATCAGCCGCTACAGCTACCGCACCAAGGTCCAGCGGCTGCCGATTGAGCCGGTCTCTCAGGCATCGGCCAACCAGCGTAAAGGCCGCTGCGGCCGCGTGTCGGAAGGGATCTGCATTCGTCTCTACTCCGAAGACGATTTCCTGTCGCGCCCGGAGTTTACCGACCCGGAAATTCTGCGCACCAACCTGGCGTCCGTTATCCTGCAGATGACCGCGCTGGGGCTGGGCGATATCGCCGCGTTCCCGTTCGTCGAAGCGCCAGACAAACGCAATATTCAGGACGGCGTGCGTCTGCTTGAAGAGCTCGGGGCGATTACCACCGACGAGCAGGCGACGGTTTATAAGCTGACGCCGCTGGGCCGCCAGCTCAGCCAGCTCCCGGTCGACCCGCGCCTGGCGCGTATGGTGCTGGAAGCGCAAAAGCACGGCTGCGTGCGCGAGGCGATGATCATTACCTCGGCGCTCTCCATTCAGGATCCGCGCGAGCGTCCGATGGACAAACAGCAGGCCTCGGACGAAAAGCACCGTCGCTTCCACGACAAAGAGTCCGATTTCCTCGCCTTCGTGAACCTGTGGAACTACCTCGGCGAGCAGCAGAAGGCGCTCTCTTCGAACCAGTTCCGCCGCCAGTGCCGGGTGGATTTCCTCAACTACCTGCGCGTGCGCGAGTGGCAGGATATCTATACCCAGCTTCGCCAGGTGGTGAAAGAGTTGGGCATTCCGGTGAACAGCGAACCGGCGGAGTACCGCGAAATCCATATCGCGCTGCTGACCGGCCTGCTGTCCCACATTGGGATGAAGGACGCCGAGAAGCAGGAGTATACCGGCGCGCGCAACGCCCGTTTCGCCATCTTCCCGGGTTCTGGCCTGTTCAAGAAGCCGCCGAAATGGACCATGGTTGCCGAGCTGGTGGAAACCAGCCGCCTGTGGGGACGCATTGCCGCCCGTATCGATCCGGAATGGGTGGAGCCGGTGGCGCAGCATCTGCTTAAGCGCTCGTACAGTGAACCGCACTGGGAGCGTGCGCAGGGCGCGGTGATGGCGACCGAAAAAGTGACCGTTTACGGCCTGCCGGTGGTCGCCGCGCGCAAGGTCAACTACAGTCAGATCGATCCGGCCCTGTGCCGCGAGCTGTTTATCCGTCACGCGCTGGTGGAGGGTGACTGGCAGACGCGCCACGCCTTCTTCCGCGAAAACCTGAAGCTGCGCGCGGAAGTGGAGGAACTTGAGCACAAGTCCCGCCGCCGCGACATTCTGGTGGACGATGAAGCGCTGTTCGAGTTTTACGACCAGCGCATCAGCCACGATGTGATTTCCGCCCGCCACTTCGACAGCTGGTGGAAGAAGGCCAGCAAAGAGACGCCGGACCTGCTCAACTTCGAAAAGAGCATGCTGATTAAAGAGGGGGCGGAGTCGGTCAGCAAGCTCGACTACCCGAACTTCTGGCATCAGGGCAACCTCAAGCTGCGGCTGACCTATCAGTTCGAGCCGGGGGCCGACGCGGACGGCGTGACCGTCCACATTCCGCTGCCGCTGTTAAACCAGGTCGACGAGAGCGGGTTCGAGTGGCAAATTCCCGGCCTGCGCCGCGAGCTGGTGATTGCGCTGATCAAATCCCTGCCGAAACCGGTGCGCCGCAACTTTGTGCCTGCGCCAAATTACGCGGAAGCGTTTTTGGGCCGCGTCACGCCGCTGGAGCTGCCGCTGCTGGACGCGCTGGAGCGCGAGTTCCGCCGCATGACCGGCACCACCATCGACCGCGACGACTGGAACTGGGATCAGGTGCCCGATCACCTGAAAATCACCTTCCGCGTGGTGGACGATAAAAACAAAAAGCTGCAGGAAGGGCGTTCCCTGAGCGAGCTGAAAGAGGCGCTAAAAGGCAAAGTCCAGGAGACGCTCTCTGCGGTGGCCGACGACGGCATCGAGCAGAGCGGGCTGCACATCTGGAGCTTTGGCCAGCTTCCGGAAAGCTACGAGCAGAAGCGCGGCAACTATAAGGTAAAAGCCTGGCCTGCGCTGGTGGACGAGCGCGACAGCGTGGCGATCAAGCTATTTGATAACCCGCAGGAACAGCAGCAGATGATGTGGCGCGGGCTGCGTCGCCTGCTGCTGCTCAACATCCCGTCGCCGATCAAATATCTGCACGAGAAGCTGCCGAACAAGGCCAAGCTGGGGCTCTACTTTAACCCGTACGGCAAGGTGCTGGATCTGATTGACGACTGCATCTCCTGCGGCGTGGACAAACTCATTCACGAGGCGGGCGGCCCGGTCTGGACGGAAGAGGGCTTTGCTCAGCTTCACGAGAAGGTGCGTGCGGAGCTGAACGACACCGTGGTGGAGATTGCCAAACAGGTCGAGCAGATCCTCACCACCGTGTTCAACATCAACAAGCGTCTGAAAGGGCGCGTGGATATGACCATGGCGCTGGGCCTGTCGGACGTGAAGGCGCAGATGGCGGGGCTGGTTTACCGCGGCTTTGTCACCGGCAACGGCTTCAACCGTCTCGGCGATACGCTGCGCTATCTCCAGGCGATTGAAAAACGGCTGGAGAAGATGGCTATCGACCCGCACCGCGACCGCGCGCAGATGCTGAAAGTGGAGAGCGTGCAGCAGGCGTGGCAGCAGTGGCTGAACAAGCTGCCGCCAGCGCGCCGCGACGATGAAGACGTGCAGGCGATCCGCTGGATGATCGAGGAGCTGCGCGTCAGCTTCTTTGCCCAGCAGCTCGGTACGCCGTATCCGATTTCGGATAAACGTATATTGCAGGCGATGGAGCAGATTTCCGGTTAAACCCTTGCCCGGTGGCGCTGCGCTTACCGGGCCTAGGGGAGAACGGGTAGGCCGGGTAAGGCAAAGCCGCCACCCGGCTGGTTATCGTTCTACAATCGCCAGCGTAAACCCATCCCAACCCTTAATCCCCACCGTTTGCAGCGCGGTGGCGGTTAAGCGCGGGTTATCCCCCATCATCTCAATAAAACGCCGCACGCCCAGCACGCGCGCATCGTCGCTTTCCCCGTTGATTACCTCGCCGTCACGCACCACGTTATCGCCGATAATTACCGTGCCGGGGCGGGAGTAGTGCAGCGCCCATTCCAGATAGCCGGGATTGTTTGGCTTATCGGCATCAATAAAGATCAGGTCGAACGGCGGAACCTCGCCGAAATTCTCCAGCGAGCTCAGCGCCGGACCCTCAATTAATTCAATGCGTTCGTTTAACCCCGCAAGCTGAATATTCTCGCGCGCAACGCGGGCATGCGTGGGATCGGCCTCGAGCGTAATCAGCTTACCGTCCGGCGGCAGCGCGCGCGCCATCCAGATTGAGCTGTAGGCGCCCAGCGTCCCGATCTCAAGAATGCGTCTTGCCTGCGTCATGCGCACGAACAGCGCCAGCAGCTGCCCCTGATTGGCCGCGACATCATGTTCAGGCAGCCCGGCGCGTTTGTTGTTTTCCAGCACCTGATTCAGTACGTCATCGTCAGGAATAAGTGACGAAATCATGAAATTATCAACTGCAGACCACTGTTGTTGCATAGATTGACTCCTTGTGGGGATTGCCGGGTGGCGGCTACGCCTTACCCGGCTTACAGGGCTGAGGAATAAACGCCGGGTGGCGCTTCGCTTACCCGGCCTACGGGGCGAAATGTAGGCCCGGTAAGCGAAGCGCCACCGGGCAGGTTTTCAGGCACTGACCCAGCCGCCGCCCAGCGCTCTGTACAAATCAATCTGCGCCAGCAGCAGGTTATTTTTCACCTGCACGACGCTGGTCTGGACCGAGAACAGCGTGCGCTGCGCGTCCAGCACGTCCAGATAGGAGGAGTAGCCGTTGCGATAGCGATTTTGCGCAATGCGCAGCGTCTCCTGGGCCACATCCTGCTGGGCAAGCAGCTCCGTCAGCTGTTCCTGATAGCGACTTATCGCATCAAGGCTGTTGTTCACTTCGGCAAATGCGTTACGCACGGTTTTTTCATAAGCGTACAGCGCCTGGTTACGCTGGGACTGAGAAATATCCACCTGCGCATTCAGCGCCTGGCGGTTCAGCAGCGGGGCGAGAATACTGCCTCCGACGCTCCAGAGCTGAAGCGGGTTGTCCAGCAGGCCGGAAAGGGTGCGATCCTGAACCGATCCTGTCGCGGTCAGGTTGATCGACGGCAGCAGGCTGGCGCGCGACGCCGCGAGCGAGGCATCCGCCGCCACCAGCTGGCGTTCGGCCTGGACGATATCCGGCCTGCGGTTCAGCAGCGTAGAAGGCAGCTGCGACGGCAGCGTTAGCGGCGTCAGTGCTGCAAAGCTTTCACTGCGCGCCACGTCGCCCGGGTTGCTTCCCAGCAGCAGGCTGAGGGCATTCTCCTGCTGTGCAATCTGGTGCTGCAGCACGGGCACCTGCGCCCGCGTTGAGCGAAGTTCGGAATCCGACTGCATCAGCTCCAGGCGCGAGCTGTAGCCCGTCTCAAACTGACGCTTCGCAAGGTTAAACGCCTCTTCGCGCGATTTCAGCGTGGACTCGGTCACCCGCAGCTGCTCGTCAAGCGAGAGCAGGGTGACATACCCGGATGCCACAGACGAGGCGACGGTCAAATCCGCGGCCGCGGCGGCGGCTTTTTGCGCCGCCAGCGAGGCTTCGGCAGCGCGCGAGGTGCTGCGGTTGACGCCCCAGATATCCACGTCATAGCTTGCCGTCAGGCTCCCTTTGTACAATGTGCCGTAAACCGGCAGCCCGGTCGCCGCGGATTGTGAACGGGCGCGCGTCCCGGTTACGCCCGCGTCGAGGGAGGGAAACAGGCTGCCGTCGGCCGCATAGACCCGCGCCTGATACTCGTTTATCCGTTCGCGGGCGATCAGCACGTCGCTGTTGTGCTGTAGCGCCTGATCCACATAGCGGTTCAGGTGGTTGTCATGGAAATTACGCCACCAGAGCTGCTCCGTCGGGCTGGCAGGGCCGGAGACGGTGCGCCACTGGGTGGGGATGTGCAGCGTCGGCTGCGCCGGTTTGACGTCAACGGACTGGCATCCGGCCAGCATGACCGCCGCCACCAGCGCGGCTATCGGGCGAAGGATCATTGCTTCGCCTCCCGCGTATCAATGGTTACCTGCACCGACATACCCGGACGCAGCAGCGCGGCCTCCTCTGGCTTAACGAGCACCTCAATGCGCACCGGAATACGCTGGGCAATTTTGACAAAGTTCCCGGTGGCGTTATCCGGCGTGATGGCGCTGAACTCCACGCCGGTCGCCGGGGAGATGCTCTCCACGTGGCCCTGATACGCCTTGTTGTTCAGGGCATCAACGGTGAACTTCACCGGCTGGCCGACGCGCAGCTCCGCGAGCTGGGTCTCTTTAATGTTGGCGATGACCCAGTGCTGCGGCGGCACCAGGGTGGTGAGATGGGTTCCGGCGGTCACGTAGGCCCCGAGACGCACGGCGATCTGGCCGAGCTGGCCGTCACGCGGCGCCACAATGCGGGTGTTTTGCAGGTCAATCTGCGCCAGCTCCAGCGCTGCTTTGGCGTTTTCAACATCCGCTTCCAGCGCACCGCGATTGACAATCACCGTCTGCAGATCCTGACGCGACATCTCAAGGGCGGCTTTCGCCTGGTCGATGTCGGCGCTACCCTGAGCGGCACTGGCCAGCGCGGCGTCGCGCTCGCGAATGGAAAGCGAGCCGTCCGCCGTCAGCTCTTTCACCCGTTTTAAATCCGCCTGGCTTTTCAGGCTCTGGGCGCGGGCATTTTTCAGCGCGGCGTCATTTTTGGCGATCGTTGCTTCGGCGCTTTTACGCTGCTGCAGGTTGTTATTCAGGGCGGCAATTTTCATCGCCAGCTGCGCCTCTGCCTGATGCACCCGCTGACGATAGATGCGGTCATCGATCTGCAGCAGCAGGTCACCTTTTTTGACCTGCACAAAGTCCTGAACCTTCACCTCGGTGATATAGCCGTTCACCTGCGGGCTGATAAACGTCGTCTGGCCGCGCACGTAGGCGTTATCGGTAAACTGCGCGTGACGGGTGAACGGCGGCAGCTGCCACGCATAAAGGATCACCAGCACGCCGACAATACCGATGGCGGCGGCGGTGAAAACGGAAACAATGCGCACATTTTTGCGGGTGTTGGCCTGCTCTTTGGCGGCATCCTGCTGACTCATAAACTCTCCAGAACTCTTTCAATTATTTGTTGCCGGTGGCGTTCTTCAGCGCCAGACGGGCAGTGATGCGCAGGCGCAGCAAGCGCCATAAAATCCAGACCAGCGTGGCGGCAGCGATGCTCGCCGTCAGCAGATAAGTATCGTTATAAGCCAGAATATTCGCCTCCAGCGCGGTGACCGTTTGCAGCTGCGTTATCGCCTGGGTTCCCAGCAGCGCGCTGTCGCCAATCAGGCTTTTGTACATTTGGGTATAAAGCTGAATTCGCTCGTTGACCAGCGGGTTGAGCGTGGTGAGCTGGTCCGCCAGCAGGCTGGAGTGGTATTTCTCGCGCCAGGTCTGGAAGGTGCCGAGGATCGCGGAGCCCAGCAGGCCGCCCAGGTTCTGGCTCATGCCAAACATCACCGAGAAGCTGACCAGATTACGCGGGTCGGCGATCACCCCGCCAATGGCGGCCAGCATAGCGGGCGCCAGGAAGAAGGCGCTGCCGAAGCCCAGCAGGAACTGGCTTACCATCAGCTGATCCGGACGGGTCAGGTTGTTGGACTGGCTGTCCAGCAGCGAGGCAACAATCATCAGCGCCAGAGAGGTGATGATTGGCCACGCCAGTTTCGTCGGCTTGATGGTGAGACAGCTGGTGACAATCCCGCAGACGATACCGGCGAAAATGGACCACGCCAGATGCGTCATCTGCTCGTTCTGTAAGCCCACGTACTGCAGCCAGCCGATGACGCCGGTGTTTTGCTCGGCCAGCACGATACGGATCAGCAGCATAATCAGCCCCAGGCGGACGATGCTGCCGCTCGACAGCCAGCGGGTGTTCAGCAGCGGGTTGCTGCGGTTATGTTCAAAGACGATGGCTGCGACAATCAGCACCAGCGATAGCGCCAGCGACCAGCCGATCCACGGCGCTTCGAACCACCAGTCAAGGCGGCCCAGAGAGAGGACGGCACAGAGCAGGGCCATCCCGGGGGCCAGTAAAAAGAAGGTGATAAAGTCCTTCTTCTCAAAGACCTTGCGCCGGTCGCCCGGCGGCAGTTTTAAGGCGATGACGCAGGCCAGGGAGATCAGCGCCAGTCCCAGCTCGAAGAAATAGAGCCCGCGCCACTCGTCCAGCTGCAGCAGCTCGGTTGAAAACAGGCGGGCCAGCGGGATGGCGAGCGACGATCCGGTGATGCCGATGGTCAGCGCCTTCAGGCGGTGCTTCGCAGGCCAGGCCTGGATCTGATAGTAAATCCCCAGCGAGCTGAGCGCGGCGGCCACCATGCCGTGCGCGGCGCGCACCATCAGCGCCGAGCTGAGATCGTTAACGAACAGGTGGAAAAAGGTGACCAGCACGTACAGCACCAGAAAACCTTCCGTAAAGGCGCGCAGGCCGTACTGCTGGCGGAATTTAACCAGCAGCAGGTTGATGGAGATGTTGGTCATCACATAAACCGCGGGCAGCCAGGCGATTTCGGTTGACCAGGCGCCGAAGGTCCCCTGCAAATTTTGCAGGTTGGCGGTTACCACCGCATTCCCCAGCGCGCCCGTCAGGCAGACCAGCAGGCCCACTACGCCATAGGCAATGCGTTTTGGCGTACTGTGTTCGGGTGTGGAGGGCGAACCCAGCAGGGCGGGTTTCTCATGTGGCTGCCACTCGCGAGGAGCATAAGGGTCGCGTTCGGGCAGGCGCATAACGTCGTTTACCTTAGAAATGATTGAATAATTAGCGGGCTAGCGATTCTACGACTCCCGCAAATGATAATTCAAGTGAATATGATTTACGCATGTTAATCAAATGGTGAAGGGAAATTTAAGGAAAAAGAGCGGCCCGCAGGACGGGCCGGGAAGGGTCAGAGACGTTCGGGCTGCGCCTGGATGAGAGTGGCGCGCTTAACGCGGCTGGCGCAGAAAATCGCGATTAAAGAAATGGTCACCGTGACGGCAAGATACCAGGCCACCGGCACCCAGTCGCCGTCGTATTTTGCCAGCAGGCCGGTGGCAATCAGCGGCGCGGTACCGCCAGCCAGCGCGGCACCCAGCTGATAGCCGAGCGTAATGCCGGTGTAGCGCACGTTTGCGCTAAAGATTTCAGAGCACAGCGTGCCGAGTACCGCCGTGACAGGGGCCCACAACACGCCAAAGGCGATGACCGTCGCGAGCACGATACCCCACGTGTTGCCGGTATTGAGCAGCATAAACCACGGTACGATAAACAGGCCCAGCACGAAGACGCTGATTGCGTACATGCGCTGACGGCCTACCTTATCGGAGAGCAGCCCCATTAGCGGGATCATAATGGTCGCCACCAGGGCTCCCAGCGTCACGGCTTCCAGCGCCTGCGATTTCTGGTACGTCAGCGTGCTGGTGGCATAGCTCACCACGAAGGTCGAGAAAATATAGAACGGCGCGGTTTCAACCACCTTCAGACCGGCGGCAATCAACACTTCACGCCAGTGATGTTTCAGCGTATCGCGCAGCGGGGCCTTCGCTACCTGACCGGACGCTTTCACTTTCTGAAAATCGGGCGTTTCATCAATATCTTTGCGGATCCACAGGCCGAGCAACACCAGCACCGAGCTCAGCAGGAACGGGATGCGCCAGCCCCAGGAGAGAAAATCCTCCTCGCTGAACAGGGTCATCAGCGACACGATAAAGGTTGCCATCAGCATGCCGATGGTGACGCCCGCCTGTGGAATACTGCCGAAGAAGCCTTTACGTTTTTCTGGCGCGTATTCATAGGCCAGCAGCAGCGCGCCGCCCCATTCACCGCCGATGCCCATCCCCTGAATGATGCGCATCAGGATCAGCAGCACAGGCGCCCAGAGGCCAATCATCTCATACGTGGGCAGCAGGCCAATCATAACGGTTGCACCTCCCATCAAAGAGAGGGTCAGCACGAGGGTTTTTTTACGTCCGATGCGGTCGCCGATGTGGGCGAAAAGTACCCCGCCAATGGGGCGAATAAAGAAGGTTAATGAGAAAGAGAGATAAGAGAGGATGAGTCCGATTACCGGATCGACCATCGGGAAAAAGATCTTATTGAAGACCAGCGCGGCCGCCGTACCTTAGAGAAAATAGTCAAACCATTCAATGGCGCTCCCGGTAAGGCTGGCGATTAACACCTTTTTATTTTTACGTAACACCGTCGTCGTACTTTCATGTTCTGTCATGACCTGAAACCCCGCCACGTTGATGATGAGAGAGGTGTCACCTGGCGCGCTTCAGGTGCAACCTGTGATGATAAAAAAGGTTGTGAAATTGTTAAGCAACTTAGGGTCGGATGTTGTCTTTGGCAAGCGCAGGGGGGATAAAACTGGTCAGATCACGGCGAAATAAGCAGCGTTGGGTGCTTTTTCATGCCGCCTGCACAATACAATGTTTTGTAGGGCTGGAAATCAAAAGCATAATAGGCAGGTGCAACCCGATGATTTTTGGATGTTTCTGGTTATTTCAGAAAAATGATAATTTCGGCGCTTCAACAACGTGAGGAGTTCACCATGGTTCAGCCCCATTTTCCCGTTCTGGCGGATGCCACGCTGGCGGCCTTCAATACTGTCGGTGAATGGCTGGCGCAGGACGACCTGAGCGCGACCCGTCCGAGCCCGGAAGTCGATGCGGTGATTCTGGCCGGAAACGCGGTGATCCCCACCATTGACGCGGCCTGCCGTATTGCCGCCCAGAGAGATGTACCGCTTCTGATCAGCGGCGGCATCGGCCATTCGACCCCCTTTTTATATACCGCCATTGGCAATCATCCGCGTTACCACACCGTACCGGTCACCGGGCGGGCCGAAGCGAGCATTCTTGCCGACATTGCGCGGGCGTTCTGGCAGATCCCCGAGGCGCGTCTGTGGGTTGAGGATCGCTCCACCAACTGCGGTGAAAACGCGCGCTTTAGCTGGAACATGCTGAAACAGCGTCATCGAACGACCGGGCGGGTGCTGGTGGTGCAGGATCCGACGATGCAGCGCCGCACGATGGCGACGTTTGCCCGCGTGTGTCGTGATGAGCCCGATTCACCGCAGTGGATCAGCCATCCCGGGTTTACGCCGACGCTGCAAAACGGTAACGAGGGCGTGGAATTCAGCGAGAGCCACACCGGGCTGTGGCCCGTTGACCGTTACCTTTCACTGGTTATGGGGGAGTTGCCGCGCCTGTATGACGACGCTAACGGCTATGGCCCGGCCGGGCGGGATTATATTGCTCACGTTGAATTCCCCGAGGCCGTCATGGCAGCGTGGAAACAGCTACAGCAGGATCCTGTCCTGAATGACGCACGTAAAATAATTTAGGCACGGAACAATCCCCTCGCCCCATTGGGGAGAGGGTGAGGGGGGGAAATCACAGCGCCGCAAACTTATCCAGCGTCCGCACCAGCTGCGTCACAAACCCATACTCGTTGTCATACCAGGCAACGGTTTTCACCAGCTGAAGGTCTCCCGCTTCTGACACCTCCGTCTGCGTGGCGTCAAACACCGAACCATAATGCGAGCCAATCACATCTGACGACACAATCTCTTCATCGGTATACCCGAACGATTTATTGCCCTGAGTGGCCTTTTTCAGCGCGGCGTTGATCTCCTCAACGGTCACTTTCTTGCCCAGAATGGCCACCAGTTCGGTCACGGAGCCCGTTTTAACCGGCACGCGCTGGGCGTGGCCTTTCAGTTTGCCGCTGAGCGCAGGGATCACCAGACCGATGGCCTTTGCGGCGCCGGTGGTGTGCGGAATGATATTCTCTGCCGCCGCCCGGGAGGCGCGAAGATCTTTCCCGCGCGGGCCATCCACCAGCGCCTGGGTACCGGTATAGGCATGAATGGTGGTCATGGTGCCCACCTTAATTTCAAACGCGTCGTTCAGGGCTTTTGCCAGCGGGGCGAGGCAGTTGGTGGTGCAGGAGGCGACGGAAATAATGGTATCACTGGCGTCAATGGTCTCGTCGTTCACGCTGTAGACGATGGTTTTCATGTCCCCCGCGGGCGCAGAGATCAGCACCTTCTTCGCGCCCGCGTCCAGGTGCGCCCGTGATTTCTCTTCAGACGTATAAAAGCCGGTGCACTCCACGACGATATCCACGCCCGCGGCTTTCCACGGAATGTGCTTTGCCTCTTTTTCGGCATACACCGCGATGGTTTTACCGTCAACGATCAGCGCATCCTCGGTGAAATCCACGCTCCACGGGAAGCCACCGTAGTTGGAATCGTGCCTGAGCAGGTAGGCCAGCACTTTGGGAGAGGTGAGGTCGTTGATGGCGACGACGGTATTACTGTCCTGGGTTTCAAGAAGGCGACGCAGAACAAGACGTCCGATGCGTCCAAATCCGTTAATGCCAATTTTACTCATGGTGTTCTCCTGTAAACGTGTCGATGTGACAGTTTGAACTCATCCAGGCTTAGACCATCACGGGCAGGGCGGCAATTGAAGATGCTTCATGCGGGAGGATGTATTTGAAAAACCATACAGAAAAGTTAATGAATTTTTAAGGAAAGGAGATTATGTTGGCGCGGTAACTGTTTTTAATCGAGAAATCACATGCGCACTAAATATACAAGCCTGCAAATCGGCATCCACTGGCTGGTGTTTCTGTTAATCATCGTCGCCTACTGCGCCATGGAGTTCAGAGGTTTCTTCCCGCGCACCGCGCGCCCGACGATCAACATGATCCACGTCTCATGCGGGATCAGTATCCTGGTGCTGATGGTGGCGCGTCTGTTGGTTCGCCTGAAATTCCGTGCACCACCGATTCAACCGAAGCCAAAAGCGATGGTGACGGGGATGTCTCATCTGGGGCATCTGGTGGTGTATCTGCTGTTTATTGCGCTGCCGCTGATTGGCATTGTGATGATGTATAACCGGGGCAGCGACTGGTTTGCTTTTGGCCTGGCGATGCCGCATGCGGCGGAGTCCAATTTTGACCTGGTAGATATGCTGAAAGAGTGGCACGAGACGCTGGCAAATCTGGGCTATTTTGTGATTGGCCTGCACGCCGCGGCGGCGCTGATGCACCACTATTTCTGGAAAGATAATACCCTGCTGCGCATGATGCCGAAAAAGCGTTCGTAGTCTTCTCGCCCGGCGGCGCTTCGCTTGCACGGGCCTACAAACGGCTCTGAATCGTAGGCCGGGTAAGCGCAGCGCCACCCGGCTTGTTTTTAACCCAACAGAGCACGCTCTTCGGCACTTAACGCCAGCGCCTGGGTTGACCCCGTCTCAGACGACTTCACCGCCGCTTCCAGCACGGCCATGACTGCCAGTGCCTCAACAGGGTGGACAGGATTGGCGATTTCCCCGCGTAGCGCATTACGCACATTGATGTAATACTGGCGCTGATCGCCTTTCGGGGTAGGGATCGTCTGCGATGCGCCGTCAGCGCCAAAGAACACCATACTGTCGCTGTCTTCGCCCCAGGCCTCACTGCCGGGGATCACCCCGGAGAGCAGCTGTGCTTCCTGCTGATCGATTCTGGCCTTCACCACGCTGCCCTTGTCCCCGTGGACGGCAAAGCGCGCCGTACCGCCCGCCACCAGCATGCTGGCGTGCAGAATCACCTTATGCTCCGGGTAGTTTAAGACCACGTGCGCCCAGTCGTTGATTTCTGCACCGTCGCGCAGCGTCGCGATATTCCCCTGAACCGACTGCGGCAGTCCAAAGAGCTGCAGCGTCTGGTCGATAAGATGAGGACCCAGGTCAAACCATAAGCCACTTCCGGGGACGTTCTGCTCGCGCCAGCGCACGCGCACTTCCGGGCGGAAGCGGTCAATATGCGACTCCAGATGTTTAATCTTGCCGAGCGTGCCCTGCTCAATAATCTGCTTAATGCCGAGAAAATCGCTGTCCCAGCGGCGGTTGTGGAAGACGGAGAGCAGACGCTGCTTTTCCTCCGCCAGCGCAATCAGGTCGCGGGCTTCCTGCATGTCGAGGGTGAAAGGCTTATCCACCACGACATGCTTGCCGGCGTTCAGAGCCAGCGTCGCCAGCGGGGCGTGCGTGGCGTTGGGGGAGGCAATCACCACCAGATCAACATCCGGATGCTGAATAGCCTCTTCAGGGGTGGCGACAACCTCTACGTCCGGCAGATCGCGTTTAACCTTCTCTTCATCACGAGAAGAGACCACGGCCAGCTTAAGCCCGTCCACAGACTGGATTAACGGGGCATGGAAGGTTTTGCCCACAAATCCATACCCGATCAGCGCAATGTTAATTGTTCGAACTGTACTCATGAACTTCTCCACGTTAATTCGCGCACACCGTGACCTGCAATGCGCCAGGGTCCCCAAGCTCAGGCCAGGGACGATCTAAAAAGAGTTGTTGAATGTTGGATAACCCGGAAACCAGATACGGCTCGCAGCGGTTGACCTTCAGGTGGTCGGCAACAATCCAGTGCGCATGGCTTGCGTCAAGCATCGCGCGCTTAACCTCGGCATCCGCTTCTTTACCGGCGCTCAAACCGAGTTCGGCATGAATGGCGCACGCCCCGAGGATGGCGATATCTGCCCGATAGCGGGACAGCAACGACAACGTGGCGCTTCCGGCAAACAGGCGCTGCTGGTGGTCCCATTTCCCCCCGAGCAGGATCAGTTCAACGTCTTCCCGGTCGCTAAAATGCTGGGCGATATCCAGCGACGTGGTTATGACGGTGAGCGGCCCGCGAAGAAAGGAGGCGACAGCCATTACCGTGCTGCCCGCATCCAGAAACAGGGTAGAACCCGCAGGGACCTGCAGGGCGACCTGTTTTCCGAGGCGCTGTTTGGTTTCCGGCAGCAGCGTATTGCGGCCCTGACGGTTCATGGCGGAGAGATTCAGCGCGATGGCTCCGCCGTGGTTCTTCTGCGCCAGACCCTGGTTCTCCAGGTCGGTCAGATCCCGACGGATGGTATCGGCTGAAACCTGCAGCTTTTCTGCCAGTTCGGTGATGCTGGCCTGGCCTTGCTCGCTCAGGATATCCAGAACGTGGCGCTGTCGTGCAGTTTTGTGCATCGGTTACATTCCTGCAAAATATCGCAATAGTTTGCATAATACAGCATTTTAACGCAGAGAGAAGGGCAACGTGGTTTTGATGTCGCGGAGTGAGGTGATGATTCAGATGCGTGATTATTAAAATTTTATTAAACAGGTATAAGCAAGCCGTTTTGAATGTTAACCATAATGTTATTGTTATGTTTTATTTAACGGTTTGGATTATGTAACCAGTGCAACACCATTGTCTGGAGTTAAGTTTCGACAAAATAGATATTTATAGATATTAATTGCTTTAATTGGTTTTTTAATAGCGATAAATCCCAATTCATCCTGTTTGGCTACTTAAATTGACACTTCTTTGAAAATCTTTGTGTCTGACCCGCGCGGAAATTAACGCAAAAATGGGTAATGGTGCCAACTTACTGATTTAGTGTATGATGGTGTTTTTGAGGTGCGCCAGTGGCTTCTGTTTCTATCAGCTGTCCCTCCTGTT
>NZ_JBMKHB010000024.1:0-79591 GCF_049238285.1 Enterobacter cloacae complex sp. IR53041
ATAGCGAGTCTCCTCTTCTATGCCAGTTATAACTGTTACCCATGTATCCGGTCTAAAGTGTTACCCATGTTTCCGGTTCATACCCTACGCTTACCCGGCCTACATGGCACTTTAATTTGTAGGCCGGGTAAGGCGTAGCCGCCACCCGGCACACTGGCTACTTCACGTCAAACCGATCCAGATCCATGACCTTCGCCCAGGCGGCAACGAAGTCGCGGACAAACTTCTCATGCGCATCATCGCTGGCGTAAACCTCGGCCAGCGCGCGCAGGACGGCGTTAGAGCCGAAGACCAGATCGGCGCGGGTGGCGGTATATTTCACTTCACCGCTGGTGCGATCGCTTCCGGCAAACAGCTCATTGGACTCATCGGTCGCCTTCCACTGCGTGTTCATATCCAGCAGGTTCACGAAGAAATCAGTGCTCAGCACGCCCTCACGGTTGGTAAACACGCCGTTCTTGCTGCCATCAAAGTTGGCACCCAGTACGCGCAGGCCGCCGATCAGCACCGTCAGTTCTGGCGCAGTCAGCGTCAGCTGTTGGGCTTTATCAATCAGCAGAGACTCCGTGGTGGACACATCTACCTGCGCACGGTAGTTGCGGAAACCATCGGCAATCGGTTCGAGCAGGTTAAACATCTCGATATCCGTCTGATCCTGACGCGCATCAACGCGGCCCGGCGTGAACGGTACGGTGACATACACACCTGCCGCTTTTGCGGCCTGCTCAACGCCTACCACACCCGCCAGCACGATGATATCGGCCAGAGAGGCTTTGTTGGTGGTGCGCTGGATAGCTTCCAGGGCTGGCAGCGCGCGAACCGCCGCAGCGTTCACGTCCCAGTCGCGCTGAGGCGCCAGCGCCAGACGCGCGCCGTTGGCACCGCCACGCTTATCGCCACCGCGGAAGGTCGAGGCTGACGCCCAGGCAACGGAAACCAGTTCGCTCACGGAGAGACCAGAGGCAGCGATTTCCGCCTTCAGGCTTTCAATGTCTTCTTTCGTCGGATTGAACACCGCCTGCGGCAGCGGGTCCTGCCAAATCAGATCTTCTTTCGGCACTTCCGGGCCAAGGTAACGCGATTTTGGCCCCATATCACGGTGGGTCAGCTTGAACCAGGCACGCGCGAAGGCTTCGTTGAAAGCCTGCGGGTCGTTCAGGAAGCGGCGGGAAATCTTCTCGAATTCCGGGTCGAAGCGCAGCGTCAGGTCGGTGACCAGCATGGTAGGCTTGCGTTTTTTCGACGGGTCGAACGGATCGGGCATGATTTCCGGCGCATCCACGGCTTCAAACTGAATCGCCCCTGCCGGGCTGCGGGTCTGTACCCATTCGTATTTGAACAGGTTCTCGAAGAAGTAGTTGCTCCACTGGGTCGGGGTTTGTGACCAGATGACCTCCAGCCCGGAGGTAATGGCATCAGCACCAACCCCCGTGCCGTACGTGCTGGCCCAGCCCAGGCCCTGTGCTTCAATCGGTGAGGCTTCGGGGTCGGTACCCACGTGGGTGGCTTCACCCGCGCCGTGAGTCTTGCCGAGGGTGTGGCCGCCTGCAATCAGCGCGACGGTCTCTTCGTCGTTCATGCCCATGTTGCCGAAGGTTGCGCGAATCGCAGCCGCCGCTGACAGAGGTTCACCGCTGGCGTTCGGCCCTTCCGGGTTCACGTAGATCAGGCCCATTTCGGTGGCTGCCAGAGGACGCTTAGCCAGCGCTTCCGGGTCACGGTGGGTCAGCCAGGCTTTTTCATCACCCCAGTTCACGTCCAGATCCGGTTCCCAGACGTCTTCACGCCCGGCACCAAAACCAAAGGTACGGAAGCCGGAGTTCTCCAGCGCCACGTTACCCGCGAGGATAAACAGGTCGGCCCAGGAGATTTTTTGTCCGTATTTTTTCTTGATAGGCCACAGCAGACGGCGCGCTTTATCCAGGCTTACGTTATCCGGCCAGGAGTTCAGTGGCGCAAAGCGCTGTTGACCGCGTCCTGCCCCACCGCGCCCGTCCACGGAGCGATAGGTACCCGCACCGTGCCACGCCATACGGATAAACAGGCCCGCATAGCTGCCCCAGTCGGCAGGCCACCACGGTTGAGAGTCGGTTAAAAGTGCTTTGAGGTCGCCTTTAAGGGCAGAGTAATCAAGCTTGCTGAATTCTTTGCGGTAGTCGAAGTCTTCACCCAGCGGGTTCGAACGATTGGAATGTTGGTTAAGAAGATCGATGCGGAGTTGTTTTGGCCACCAGTCGCGGCTGCCTGTACCTGCGCCCGCGCTGTGATCGACGCCGCCCTGATGGAACGGGCATTTGCCGACTGATGCCGCTTTATTGGTCTCGTCTGACGTGCTCATCGCTATGCTCCCTTTTACAGTGTTACCGTTACGATATACACCACTAGCAATAAGTTATAGTTGAATTAATCCACAGATTCGATAGCTGATACCTTTTAACTTTTTACCCTGTTAAAAAGCCCTCTATTTAAGAGGGCTTTTGGTGTTTTACGCGGGGCGAACGCCCAGAGTATGGCATATGGCATAGCTCATCTCCGCGCGGTTTAGCGTGTAGAAGTGGAAGTCTTTCACCCCTTCACGGCTTAAGATTTTCACCATGTCCATCGCGATATTGGCCCCCACCAGCTTGCGGGTTTCCGGGTCATCATCCAGACCTTCGTACATTTTGGACATCCACAGCGGGATGCGCACGTTGGTCATATCGGCGAATTTCTTCGCCTGTTTGAAGTTAGAGACCGGCAGAATGCCCGGGATAATTTCAACGTCGATGCCCGCGGAGACGCAGCGGTCACGGAAGCGCAGGTAGCTTTCGACATCAAAGAAGAACTGGGTAATGGCGCGGTTGGCACCGGCCTCCACTTTACGCTTGAGGTTAAGCAGATCCGCCTGGGCGCTTTTCGCTTCCGGGTGAACTTCAGGGTAAGCAGCCACGGAGATATCGAAATCTGCCACCTCTTTCAGCAGCCCGACCAGGTCGGCCGCATACATCTCTGGCTTGCCGCTGCCGGGCGGGAGGTCGCCGCGCAGTGCGACAATATGACGGATGCCGTTATTCCAGTAGTCCTGGGCGATGGAACGCAGCTCGTCGCGGGTAGCGTCGATACAGGTGAGGTGCGGCGCCGCTTCCAGACCGGTACGATCTTTGATGCCTTTAATGATGCTGTGCGTACGGTCACGCTCGCCAGAGTTCGCACCGTAGGTCACGGAGACAAACTTTGGTTTCAGGCTGCTGAGACGATCGATAGAGCTCCACAGGGTTTGCTCCATTTCACTGGTGCGCGGCGGGAAAAATTCAAAAGAGACGTTAATCTGACCGTTTACTTCGGCCAGGCTCTGGTTCAGTGCTTCCCGCTGGTTGGCGTGAAAAAAGCTCATACCCTACCCCTATCAATCGCGTGTCATTGTCTGTTGTTTTGTGAACTTCTATACGTTTAGACGTCCAGATGTAAAAATGACGGAAAAGCGGAGGGACGTCAATAGAAATAATCAACAATAACGGTGAGGTTTGCTCAGGGAAGATGAGGGAAATTCATGATGGGGGTGAGTGCATCAGACTGCACTCACCCTAACCCTCTCCCACAGGGAGAGGGTAATTGAGTTTTTACAGCAGCTTAGCCAGACGGTTGATGTCGGACTGGATCGCCCCGGCGGTGACGTCGCGCCCGGCGCCCGGGCCGCGGATCACCAGCGGGTTATCGCGGTACCAGCGGCTTTCGATGGCGAAGACGTTATCGCACGGCAACAGCGCCGCCAGCGGATGTTCAGGACGCACCGCCTCGACACCGACGCGCGCTTTTCCGTTGGCCTCAAAACGTGCCACGTAGCGCAGCACCAGCCCCATCTCGTTCGCCGCTTCCAGACGCTGCACCATCTGCTCGTTAAGCTCTTCACCATTTTCAAAGAAATGATCCACAGAACCCTCTTCACAGCCGGCAGGCACCAGCGACTCGACGCGGACGGAATCCGGCTCGATGTCATAACCGGCTTCGCGCGCCAGGATCACCAGCTTACGCATCACGTCTTTACCGGAGAGGTCAACGCGCGGATCGGGTTCCGTTAAGCCCTGCTGCCACGCCTGATCCACCAGGTCAGTGAACGGCACGGTGCCGTCAAACTGCAGGAACAGCCAGGAGAGCGTACCGGAGAAGATACCGCTCAGCGCCAGAATGCTGTCGCCGCTTTCAATCAGGTCGCGCACGGTGTGGTTTACCGGCAGGCCCGCGCCCACGGTGGCGTTATACAGCCAGTGACGGCCGGTTTTTTCAAACGCGTCGTGGATCTGGCGGTATTTATCGGTGCTGCTTGCCCCCGCCAGTTTGTTCGCACTGATGACGTGGAAACCGTGGCTGGCGAAATCAAGATACTGATCGGCAAGCTGTTCGCTGGCGGTCACGTCCAGCACCACCAGATCGTCATACGGGTGCGCGCGCATCCACAGGAACAGCGACTCTTCATCCTGCTCGACGGCTTCATCATTAAAGAAGGCAAGCGCGCGGCTGGCATCCAGCCCTTCGTAGTTCAGCAGGCTGCGGCGGCTGTCCACCACGCCTGCGAGAATAAATTCAAACCCGGTACGCGCCGAGAGCGTGACCTGTTCGCGGGCGAACAGCTCCAGCCAGCGGGAACCGATGTTGCCTTTACCAAACAGCACCAGGCCGATGCGTTTTTCCGCGCGAAACAGAGAGGTATGCAGACCCTGAATCAGGCTTTCGGTTGGCCCTTTGCGCAGAACGGCAACCAGGCTGATGCCCTCTTCCGACTGCCAGGTGAACTCCACCGGCTGGCCTTTCAGCTGCTGCCAGAAGCGGTGGCAGTGCAGCGGGTTACGGGTGACGCCCGCGCCCACCATCGCCACCAGCGCCAGCCCCTGACGCAGGCGAAGCTCGCCCGGCAGGCCCGCTTCATCCAGAATTTTCAGCGCGCTGTCCGCCACTTCTGCGGTATAGCAGAACTGCAGCAGCTGGCGGTCATTATGAACACCCACGGCCAGCGGACGCACCTGGGCGCGTTTCAGGATCGTGTCGATCTCTTTATGTGCCAGCCTGAAGTCCTGGCCCGCAGGAACCTGGAACTCAATCAGGCAGATGTCGTCGTGGCTGGTGACAATACGCGCCCCGGTACCGGAGGCCAGCACGCGCTCAATGCGCGTGGAGCCTTGATCCGGGGTGTAGCTGCAGCGCAGCTGCAGGTCGATATCGCTACCGGAAACCGGCTGCAGCGTACGGGCGTGCAGCACCGGTGCCGCCAGACGCGCCAGCTCGCTGGCTTCATCCAGGCGCAGCAGCGGCAGCAGGCAGGCATCTTTTACTTTGCGCGGGTCCGCGCTGTAAACACCGGCCACGTCGCTCCAGATGGTGACGCGGGACACGCCCGCCAAAGCACCGATTTGCGTCGCCGAGTAGTCGGAGCCGTTACGGCCCAGCAGCACGGTTTCACCCGCGTTGCTGCGGCTGATAAAGCCGGTGACGACAATACGTTTGCCCGGATGCTGCACCAGCAGCTGCTGTAGCAACGGGTAGGACAACCCTTCATCCACCTGCGGCTGCGCGGCGCGTTCCGCGCGCAGGAAATCACGCGCGTCGAGCCAGGCCGCTTCCACGCCCAGGTGTTGCAGAACCGCAGCCATCAGGCGCGCGGACCATACTTCACCGTGGCCCACCACTTCGGCATACACCGCATCGGTAATGCCGCTGTCCAGCAGGGCAGCCAGACGCTCAAGATCGTGCGTGAAGGCGCTGATCAGCCCGTCCGCCACGTCCGCAGGCAGCAGGCCGGCAATCAATTCGCTCTGATAGCGACGTAATGACTGTTGCACCTGATGCGCAGAAAGGCGATCGGTCTGGCTCAGTTTCAGCCAGCTAATCAACTGGTTGGTGGTGCTGCCCGCCGCCGAGACAACCATCATGTCACCCGGCTGTGAATATTCCGTCATGATCCCTGCGACGCGCAGGTAACATTTCACATCAGCAAGACTACTACCACCAAACTTGTGCAGCTGACGACCCTTCGCCCCTGCCTGCGCTATCACACTCATGATTACCCCTTGGCTGCGACCCGGAAGCCATTTTCCAGATCGGCAATTAAATCTTCAGAATCTTCGATACCGGTTGAGATCCGCAGCAACGTCTCAGAAATCCCGGCGGCGGCACGTGCTTCGGGTGCCATACCTGCGTGCGTCATGGTCGCGGCGTGGGAGATCAAGCTTTCAACCCCACCTAAGGATTCCGCCAGCGTAAACAATGACAGCCCGCTCAGGAAGCGACGCAGCGTTTGCTCGTCACCGTCCAGTTCAAAACTTAACATCGCGCCAAACCCTTTCTGCTGGCGCGCGGCAATCTCGTGCCCCTGATTTTCCGGCAGCGACGGGTGATACAGCTTCTTCACCAGCGGCTGGGTTTTCAGGAAGTCGACAATCGCCTGAGCATTGCGCTGCGCCACGTCCATGCGCGGCGACAGCGTGCGGATACCGCGCAACAGCAGGTAGCTGTCGAAGGCGCCTGCGGTGACGCCAATATTATTGGCCCACCATGCCAGTTCGGTGACAACATCCGGATCTTTGGCAATCACCACGCCTGCCACCACGTCAGAATGGCCGTTCAGATATTTAGTGCATGAATGCAATACCAGATCGGCACCCAGTGCGAGTGGGTTCTGAAGGGCCGGACTGAGGAACGTATTATCCACTACACTTATCGCTCCCGCATCCCTTGCGAGTTGACAAATTTTCGCAATATCGACAACGCGCAACAATGGATTGCTTGGACTTTCTACCAGAACCAGCTTCGGTTTCTCTGCCAGCGCCTGTTTCAGCGCCTGTTCATCGTTTTGATCGACAAACAGCACGCGATAGCAGCCGCGCTTTGCCAGGCTGTCAAACAGACGATAGCTGCCGCCGTAACAGTCGTGCGGCGCAACCAGCAGGTCGCCAGGCTTCAGGAACACCGTGGTCACCAGATGAATGGCAGACATGCCGGTATTGGTTAATACTGCCCCTGCGCCACCTTCCAGCTCGGCCAGCGCGCGCTGGGTCACGTCACGCGTAGGGTTGCCACGACGCGAGTAGTCATGCGCGCGGGGTTCATTAAATCCGGTGAAGTTGTAGGTACTGGAAAGATGAATGGGCGGGACAACGCAGCCGTACTGCTCGTCATCATTTAATCCGCTACGCACTGCGATAGTGGCCTGTTTACGCGTCATGGTGAGGGCTTCCTGGCGAATGAGGTGAAAAGTCAGGCACCAGAGTAAACATTGAAAGTATGGACGTCAATACATCTGGACATCTAAACTTCTTTGCGTATAGATTGAGCAATGCGAAAATAGCCGTTAAAATTATATGCTTTAGTGCACGCTGCAGCGGCAATATCCGTGCCACGGTATCGTCTCTACGGTAAACTAGGCAAGATTGCGGTTCAAAACGGGTGGTTACCGGTTTTGCACCTTTAGATAAATGACTGAGAGGATTAAAGGTATCTCATGGCTGAATGGAGCGGCGAATATATCAGCCCATACGCTGAGCACGGTAAGAAGAGTGAGCAAGTAAAGAAAATTACGGTTTCCATTCCTCTGAAGGTGTTGAAGATCCTCACCGATGAACGTACGCGTCGTCAGGTGAACAACCTGCGCCACGCAACCAACAGCGAACTGCTGTGCGAAGCGTTTCTGCATGCGTTTACCGGTCAACCGTTGCCGAACGATGACGATCTGCGCAAAGAGCGTAGTGACGAAATCCCGGAAGAGGCGAAGGTGATCATGCGTGAACTGGGTATTGACCCGGAGACGTGGGAATACTGAGAAGCGGATACAAAAAAGGCACCTTGCGGTGCCTTTTTTTCGGGAAACTTATTTAGCGCCCGGGATGCTGAAACGCTTGTTGAAGCGGTCAACACGGCCACCGGTTGCAACATCACGCTGCTTACCAGTGTAGAACGGGTGGCATTTGCCGCACACGTCCAGGTTCAGATCGTGACCCACGGTAGAGCGGATCTGGATAGAGTTACCGCAAGAACAGTTTGCAGTAATCATTTCGTATTTCGGGTGAATATCTTTTTTCATGGGAGAACCTCAGTTAAGGCCGCGTCGCTCTTCCAGCCCTAACGCCAGACACCACGCGATGTTGATTGTAAGTTCTTTGGCGTAAAGTACACCAAAGGCGGCGAATCATACAGAATTTGACCAACGTATGCAAACTGATCCGCACGCCGCTTTTACTAATGTGTATACTAACGCGCCACTTTTCAAGTCAGGAAGATTCGATGCCCGTCGCTCACGTTGCCCTGCCCGTTCCGCTTCCCCGCACCTTTGACTATCTGCTGCCCGACAGCATGAGCGCCAAAGCGGGCTGTCGCGTGACCGTGCCGTTTGGCAAACAGCAGCGCGTGGGGATCGTCGTCTCCGTCAGCGATAAGAGCGAACTGCCGCTTAATGAACTGAAATCGGTCGTTGAGGTGCTGGACAGCGAGCCCGTCTACTCCACCAGCACCTGGCGACTGCTGCTGTGGGCGGCGGATTATTATCATCACCCCATCGGCGACGTCCTGTTCCACGCCCTGCCAATTATGCTGCGTCAGGGCAAGAGCGCCAGCCATGCGCCAATGTGGTACTGGTTTGCCACGGAGGAAGGCCAGGCCGTCGACATCAACAGCCTGAAGCGCTCGCAGAAACAGCAGCAGGCGCTGGCGGCGCTGCGTCAGGGGAAAATCTGGCGGCATCAGGTCGACGAGCTTGAGGTCAGCGAAACGGCGCTACAGGCATTAAGAAAAAAAGGGCTGAGCGACCTGGCAAGCGAGGCGCCTGCCCTTAACGACTGGCGGGAGAGTTTCTCCGTTTCAGGGGATCGCCTGCGTCTGAATACCGAGCAGGCCACCGCGGTAGGCGCAATTCATAGCGCCTCCGATCGTTTCTCTGCCTGGCTGCTGGCGGGGGTCACCGGTTCCGGCAAGACCGAAGTTTACCTGAGCGTGCTGGAAAACGTGCTCGCGCAGGGCAAACAGGCGCTGGTGATGGTGCCGGAAATTGGCCTGACGCCGCAAACCATCGCCCGATTCCGCGAGCGCTTTAACGCGCCGGTTGAGGTTCTGCACTCCGGCCTGAACGACAGCGAGCGGCTCAGCGCCTGGCTGAAAGCGAAAAACGGCGAAGCAGCGATTGTGATCGGCACCCGCTCGTCGCTGTTCACGCCGTTTAAAAATCTTGGCGTTATCGTGATCGACGAAGAGCACGACAGCTCCTATAAACAGCAGGAAGGCTGGCGCTATCACGCCCGCGATCTGGCCGTCTACCGCGCGCACAGCGAGCAAATTCCTATTGTTCTGGGATCCGCCACGCCTGCGCTCGAAACGCTGCACAATGTGCGCCAGCGTAAATACCACATGCTGCGCCTGACGCGTCGCGCGGGGAATGCCCGTCCGGCCATTCAGCACGTGCTGGATTTGAAAGGCCAGCAGGTCCAGGCGGGGCTAGCGCCCGCGCTGATTACCCGCATGCGCCAGCATTTGCAGGCGGGGAATCAGGTCATTCTGTTCCTCAACCGTCGCGGATTTGCACCTGCCCTGCTGTGCCACGACTGCGGCTGGATTGCCGAATGCCCGCGCTGCGATCACTACTACACCTTCCATCAGGCCCAGCGTCATCTGCGCTGCCACCACTGCGACAGCCAGCGTCCGGTGCCGCGCCAGTGCCCGTCGTGTGGCTCAACGCATATTGTGCCGGTCGGTCTGGGGACGGAACAGCTGGAGCAGGCGCTTGGGCCCTTTTTCCCGGACGTGCCGATTTCGCGTATCGACCGGGACACCACCAGCCGCAAAGGCGCACTCGAACAGCAGCTGGCGGAAGTGCATCGCGGTGGCGCGCGCATCCTGATTGGCACCCAGATGCTGGCCAAAGGCCACCACTTCCCGGACGTGACGCTGGTCGCCCTGCTGGACGTGGACGGCGCGCTGTTCTCGGCAGATTTCCGCTCCGCCGAGCGCTTCGCCCAGCTTTACACCCAGGTTGCCGGACGTGCAGGACGCGCCGGTAAACAGGGCGAAGTGGTGCTGCAAACGCACCACCCGGAGCACCCGCTGCTGCAAACCCTGCTGCACAAAGGCTATGACGCCTTTGCCGAGCAGGCGCTGGCCGAACGCCAGACCATGCAGCTACCGCCGTGGACCAGCCACGTCATCATCCGCGCGGAAGATCATAACAATCAGCAGGCGCCACTTTTCCTGCAGCAGCTGAGAAACCTCCTGCAGGCCAGCCCGCTGGTGGATAGTCAGCTGTGGATTTTGGGCCCGGTGCCTGCCCTCGCGCCAAAACGCGGCGGCCGTTTCCGCTGGCAGATCTTGCTCCAGCACCCCTCGCGTATTCGTCTTCAGCATATTGTTAGCGGCGCGCTGGTGCTGATTAACACCCTGCCCGAAGCGCGAAAAGTGAAGTGGGTCCTGGACGTCGACCCTATCGAAGGCTGAAGCTGGATCGAAAAATTTAACGCTCCTCACACTTTTTATGAAAATTCTGTAACCGATTCCATTAACTATCTGTAAAAATGGTGATGTCAGAAGTTCGGTGTTCAGGCGAGGAGAAGACGTTGAAGTCCAGGAAAGAGGTTGCGGCTGCGACCATGAAAGACGTTGCCCAGAAAGCACAGGTCTCTACGGCAACAGTATCCCGCGCATTAATGAACCCGGATAAAGTCTCCCAGGCGACCCGTAACCGGGTGGAGCAGGCTGCGCTTGAAGTGGGCTATTTTCCGCAGGCAATGGGACGTAACGTCAAACGCAACGAGTCGCGCACCATCCTGGTGATTGTGCCGGACATCTGTGACCCTTTCTTTAGCGAGATCATCCGCGGTATTGAAGTCACGGCGGCGGAGCAGGGGTACCTGGTGCTGATTGGCGACTGCGCCCATCAGAACCAGCAGGAAAAAACCTTCATCGACCTCATTATCACCAAGCAGATCGACGGCATGCTGCTGCTTGGCTCTCGCCTGCCGTTTGATGCCAGCATCGAAGAGCAGCGTAATTTACCGCCGATGGTGATGGCCAACGAGTTTGCGCCAGAGCTGGAGCTGCCGACGGTCCATATCGATAACCTTACCGCCGCGTTCAACGCCGTAAACTATCTCCAGGAGCTGGGGCATAAGCGTATTGGCTGCATCGCCGGACCGGAAGAGATGCCGCTGTGTCACTACCGCCTGCAGGGATACGTTCAGGCGCTGCGCCGTACCGGCGCTACGGTCGATCCGCACTACATTGCGCGCGGTGATTTTACCTTCGCAGCCGGTGGACAGGCGCTGGAGAAACTTCTGGACCTGCCTGAGCCGCCAACCGCCGTATTTTGCCACAGCGACGTGATGGCGCTGGGCGCATTATCGTATGCCAAACGCCGCGGTCTTCGCATACCGAAAGATTTATCCATCATCGGATTCGATAATATTTCGCTTTCGGAATTTTGCGATCCGCCGCTCTCAACGGTCGCTCAGCCGCGCTACCAAATCGGCCGCGAAGCGATGCTGCTTCTGCTGGATCAGCTTCACGGTCAAACAGTTAGCAGCGGCTCACGGTTGCTGGACTGCGAACTGATCGTCCGCGGCACGACCCAGGCATTGACTTAAAGTAAACGTCTTTCGGATACCCTTATCTGGTCAAAGCCCCGCCGCTTAAGTAACATGGCGGACTGACGAACGAATAAATACAGCGAAACGATAGTGGCACAACGAGATTATGTACGTCGCGGCCAGCCGGCACCTTCGCGACGCAAAAAGAGTAGCTCAAGAAAAAAGCAACGTAACCTGCCTGCTGTCTCGCCAGCAATGGTCGCTATTGCTGCGGCTGTAGTCGTCGCCTTTATTGGTGGCCTGTACTTTATCACGCACCATAAAAAAGAAGAGTCTGAGGCGCTTCAGGCCAGTAAAGTCGCCGGAAATGGCCTCCCTCCGAAGCCTGAAGAGCGCTGGCGCTATATCAAAGAGCTGGAAAGCCGTCAGCCTGGGGTACGTGCGCCAACGGAACCTTCTGCGGGTGGTGAAGTGCAGAATGCGAATCAGCTGACGGATGAACAGCGTCAGCTGCTGGCACAAATGCAGGCCGATATGCGCCAGCAGCCTACGCAGCTGAACGAAGTGCCGTGGAATGAGCAGACGCCGGAACAGCGTCAGCAAACGCTGCAGCGTCGCCAGGCACAACAGCAGATTCAGCAGCAACAGCAGTGGGCGCAAACCCAGCCGGTACAGCAGCCTAAGGCACAGTCGCGGGTAACGGAACAGCCGTATCAGCAGCCGACGCGTACGGTGCAGTCTCAGCCTGTCCAGCAGCAGCCTAAAGCGCAGCAGCAGAAGCAGGCGGCTCAGCCGTATCAGGATCTGCTCCAGACGCCAGCGCATACCACTGCGCAGCAGCCGAAAACGCAGCAGGCCGCGCCGGTCACGAAAGAGACCGAAGCGCCGAAGCAGACGGCGGAGAAAAAAGACGAACGTCGCTGGATGGTACAGTGCGGTTCGTTCAAAGGTGCGGAGCAGGCGGAAACGGTGCGCGCGCAGCTGGCCTTTGAAGGGTTTGATTCGCGTATTACCACCAATAACGGCTGGAATCGCGTGGTGATAGGTCCGGTCAAAGGCAAAGAAAATGCCGATGGCACCCTTTCTCGTTTGAAAATCGCCGGTCACACAAACTGCATTCGACTCGCCTCCGGGGGTTGAAACCCCCAAAATCCCCCCCATCTATCATTTAATTCAGCCCTGGGCACAGGCTCAGGGCTTCTGTTTCCCGATTCTGTAACCAGGGGGTCTGCTCGTGACAACAATAGTAAGTGTACGCCGTAACGGCCATGTGGTAATCGCCGGTGATGGCCAGGCCACGCTGGGTAATACCGTCATGAAAGGCAACGTGAAGAAAGTGCGTCGTCTCTACAACGACAAAGTGATCGCCGGTTTTGCAGGCGGCACGGCGGATGCCTTCACGCTGTTTGAACTGTTTGAACGTAAACTGGAAATGCACCAGGGTCATCTGGTGAAAGCCGCCGTTGAGCTGGCAAAAGACTGGCGTACCGACCGCATGCTGCGCAAGCTCGAAGCGCTGCTGGCGGTAGCCGATGAGACCGCATCGCTTATCATCACCGGTAACGGTGACGTGATTCAGCCGGAAAATGACCTGATTGCCATCGGCTCTGGCGGCCCTTATGCCCAGGCTGCTGCCCGCGCACTGTTGGAAAATACCGACATGAACGCGCGTGATATCGCGGTGAAGGCGTTGGATATTGCAGGTGATATCTGCATCTATACCAACCACAACCACACCATCGAAGAATTGACCTCCAAAGCGTAAGGATCTCCCATGTCTGAAATGACCCCACGCGAAATTGTCAGCGAACTGAACAAACACATTATCGGCCAGGATAACGCCAAGCGTTCCGTGGCTATCGCCCTGCGTAACCGCTGGCGTCGTATGCAGCTTGACGAAGAGCTGCGCCACGAAGTGACGCCGAAAAACATTCTGATGATCGGCCCGACCGGCGTCGGTAAAACCGAAATCGCCCGTCGTCTGGCGAAGCTGGCCAACGCACCGTTCATCAAAGTTGAAGCCACCAAGTTCACCGAAGTGGGCTACGTGGGTAAAGAAGTGGACTCCATCATCCGCGATCTGACCGACTCGGCGATCAAAATGGTGCGCGTCCAGGCGATTGAGAAAAACCGCTACCGTGCGGAAGAGATGGCCGAAGAGCGCATTCTCGACGTGCTGATCCCACCGGCAAAAAACAACTGGGGTCAGGCTGAACAGCAGGCGGAACCGTCCGCGGCGCGTCAGGCGTTCCGCAAAAAGCTGCGTGAAGGCCAGCTGGATGATAAAGAGATTGAGATCGATCTCGCTGCCGCGCCAATGGGTGTGGAAATCATGGCACCTCCGGGCATGGAAGAGATGACCAGCCAGCTGCAGTCCATGTTCCAGAACCTGGGCGGTCAGAAGCAAAAAACGCGTAAGCTGAAAATCAAAGACGCGATGAAGCTGCTAATTGAAGAAGAAGCGGCGAAGCTGGTGAATCCGGAAGAGCTGAAGCAGGACGCTATCGACGCGGTTGAGCAGCACGGTATCGTGTTTATCGACGAAATCGACAAAATTTGTAAGCGCGGCGGCAACAGCTCCGGCCCGGACGTGTCCCGCGAAGGCGTTCAGCGCGACCTGCTGCCGCTGGTAGAAGGCTGCACCGTCTCCACCAAGCACGGCATGGTGAAAACGGACCACATCCTGTTTATCGCATCAGGTGCCTTCCAGGTTGCCAGCCCGTCGGATCTGATCCCGGAACTGCAGGGCCGTCTGCCTATCCGCGTTGAGCTGCAGGCGCTGACGACCGAAGACTTCGAACGTATCCTGACCGAGCCAAACGCCTCTGCAACCGTTCAGTACAAAGCGCTGATGGCAACCGAAGGCGTGAACCTTGAGTTCACTGAAGACGGTATCAAACGTATTGCCCAGGCTGCATGGCAGGTGAACGAAACCACCGAAAACATCGGTGCGCGTCGTCTGCATACCGTGCTGGAACGCCTGGTGGAAGATATCTCTTACGACGCGAGCGATCTGAACGGTCAAACCGTTACCATTGACGCAGAATATGTGAGTAAACATCTGGATGCGTTAGTGGCAGATGAAGATCTGAGCCGTTTTATCCTATAATCGCGGTTACTGGATTCTCATCACGTTTAATGGGGGCTAATGCCCCCATTTTTATTGGCTAAATACTTATGACTGACATCAGCCGTACTCAGGCGTGGCTCGAAAGTCTGCGCCCTAAAACACTCCCTCTGGCCTTTGCCGCGATTATCGTCGGTACGGCGCTTGCCTGGTGGCAGGGTTATTTCGATCCGCTGGTTGCCGCGCTGGCATTGATTACCGCCGGCCTGCTGCAAATTCTCTCCAACCTCGCCAACGACTATGGCGACGCGGTGAAAGGCAGCGACAAACCTGACCGCATCGGGCCGCTGCGTGGGATGCAAAAAGGGGTGATTACCCAGGCGCAGATGAAGCGCGCGCTGATTATCACCGTGGTGCTGATCTGTTTATCGGGTCTGGCGCTGGTGACAGTGGCGTCTAAGACCCCCAGCGATTTTATTGGCTTCCTGGTGCTGGGTTTATTGGCCATTATCGCAGCCATCACCTACACCGTCGGCACGCGTCCTTACGGCTACATTGGGCTCGGGGATATCTCCGTACTGGTGTTCTTCGGCTGGCTGAGCGTGATGGGAAGCTGGTACTTACAGGCGCATACGGTGATCCCTGCGCTGTTCCTGCCTGCGACCGCCTGCGGTCTGCTGGCGACCGCGGTGCTCAACATCAACAACCTGCGCGATATCGACAGCGACCGGGAGAACGGCAAAAACACCCTGGCGGTCCGTCTGGGGCCGGTGAATGCGCGTCGCTACCATGCCTGCCTGCTGATGGGTGCCCTGGTCTGCCTGGCGCTGTTTAACCTTATTTCCCTGCACAGTCTGTGGGGCTGGCTGTTTGTGCTTGCCGCGCCGCTGCTGATTAAGCAGGCCCGTTTTGTAATGCGCGAACGCAGCCCGGCCGCCATGCCGCCAATGCTGGAACGCACGGTAAAAGGCGCGCTGCTGACTAACCTGTTGTTCGTCATCGGGATTGTCTTAAGCCAGACGCTCAGTTAGCTGACAAATATCAATTAACAATTGATGATTTTGCCAACAACGCATTTCGCACGATATACTGAACACATTCGCAGCAACTGAGCGTTAAACCTATGAAATACGATACCTCCGAGCTTTGTGACATCTACCAGGAAGATGTCAACGTCGTTGAACCGCTGTTCTCCAACTTTGGTGGGCGGTCGTCGTTTGGCGGACAGATCGTCACGGTGAAATGTTTCGAGGATAACGGGTTGTTGTACGATCTGCTCGAACAGAACGGCCGTGGCCGCGTACTGGTGGTCGATGGCGGTGGTTCCGTACGCCGCGCATTGATTGATGCTGAGCTGGCCGGTATTGCCGCACAAAACGAGTGGGAAGGCATTGTGGTGTACGGTTCCGTGCGCCAGGTGGACGATCTGGAAGACCTGGATATCGGGATTCAGGCCATCGCAGCCATACCGGTAGGGGCGGCAGGTGACGGCATCGGCGAAAGCGACGTGCGCGTTAACTTCGGCGGCGTGACCTTCTTCTCCGGCGACCATCTCTACGCCGATAATACCGGCATTATCCTTTCCGAAGATCCGCTGGATATCGAGTAATAAAACCGTAAGCGTGAACCATAAAAAAACCGCCAACAGCAATGTGGCGGTTTTTTTGTCCCTCGGGATTCGCGGTCCGTTGGGAAGGCTTGCAACCTTTGACCAGGGTTTTTATCTTACCCTGATTCAAATCTCAGGTAATCCCCTCGACCCTTTATAAATTCCTAATTATCTATACAGACCTTAACTACGCTACTGTTGCTGACTATGATGCTGCGTCCCTTTCCGCCATCTCGCACATGGGCATCGGTCCAGGGAAAGGTGTCTTCACAACCGTAAAGCAACCCTTGATCAGGCTTGTGTCCACCGACTTATCACCGGTGGTGAACGGTGGAGCGGTTAGCTGCAGGGACCGCATAATGAAACGCTATTTATGTATCGCGTTCATTGTCGCCAGCGTACTCGTTGTAAAGAGTGATGAACCGAATGTGTTCGTTGCTTTTACTATGATAGCGCAGGACAAGTAGCGTTAAGGCCGCCTCTGGCGGCCTTTTTTATGGTGATCGCCGACTGACATCAAACCATAAAAAAAGCCGGGTGGCGGCTTCGCCTTACCCGGCCTACTCATTAATCCCAATGGGAATTAAACCTCTTCCATACGTCCCAGCAGCGCCTGCAGGCGATCCTGCCAGCCGTTCTGCTGTTCGCGCAGCTGGTTGTTTTCGCGCTCCAGTTCTTCGCGGCTGTGCTGCGCGTTCTGTACTTCCTGCGCGAGGCTGCTGTTCTTCTCTTTCAGCTCTTCAATTTCCATCTGCAGCAGGGTGATGGTGTCAATCGCCTGCTGTACTTTCGATTCCAGTTTCTCAAACACTTCTAAAGACATGATGCTACCTCTCCTGAATTGCAAGGCGACGCTTTAACATAAACGCGCACGACATATACCGTCGATTGTATGGAGCGCGGCGCTCTGTGTCCAGCGACACACCGCGCAGATCGCGGTTTGCAACACTTTTAGGTCTGGTCCTGGTGCGTTCGCGTCATATACCCCTAAATTGTTAACTGATTCGTTAATGAAATGATTCAGCTCACATTCCTGTACTGATCCTGTACTGCAGCAAAAATGTGCTTTATGGCGCGAAAACGCTCATTTTATTGACGCAGACCACACATTTCGATTTCGATATTTCTCGTTTTTGCTCGTTAACGATAAATTAACACTATGTCTACAGGGCATCGTGGCTGTCACGGGCGGCCATGCTAACAATAAACATCAATTTCTTCAGGATTCCGATTATGAGTCAGACATCAACCTTAAAAGGCCAGTGCATTGCCGAGTTCCTTGGTACCGGGTTGTTGATATTCTTCGGAGTGGGCTGTGTCGCTGCACTGAAAGTGGCGGGTGCCAGTTTTGGTCAGTGGGAAATCAGTATCATCTGGGGTCTGGGCGTGGCGATGGCCATCTACCTGACTGCAGGGGTGTCTGGTGCACATCTTAACCCGGCGGTGACTATCGCACTGTGGCTGTTCGCGTGCTTCGACGGACGCAAAGTAGTTCCTTTCATTCTTTCTCAGTTTGCCGGCGCGTTTTGCGCAGCGGCGTTAGTTTACGGGCTTTATTACAATCTTTTCATCGACTTCGAACAGACGCATCATATGGTGCGCGGCAGCGTCGAAAGTCTGGATCTGGCAGGCATCTTCTCAACCTATCCAAACCCGCATATCAATTTTGTGCAGGCGTTCGCAGTTGAAATGGTGATTACCGCTATTCTGATGGGCGTTATCCTGGCGCTGACCGACGACGGAAACGGCATTCCGCGCGGCCCGCTGGCCCCACTGCTGATTGGCCTGCTGATTGCGGTGATTGGTGCCTCCATGGGCCCGCTGACCGGCTTCGCGATGAACCCGGCGCGTGATATCGGACCTAAAGCGTTCGCCTTTATCGCAGGCTGGGGCGACGTCGCCTTCACCGGTGGCAAAGACATTCCTTACTTCCTGGTACCGCTGTTTGCGCCAGTTGTCGGGGCTGCGCTGGGTGCGTTCAGCTACCGCAAATTAATTGGTCGCCATTTACCGTGCGACACCTGTGTGGAAGAGGAGAAGGAAACGACTTCTACCGCACAACAAAAAGCTTCGCTGTAATCTGACTACGGGACACATACCATGACCGAAAAAAAATATATCGTTGCGCTCGACCAGGGCACTACCAGCTCCCGCGCTGTCGTAATGGATCATGACGCGAACATCGTCAGCGTGTCACAGCGCGAATTTGAGCAAATTTATCCTCGTCCAGGCTGGGTCGAACACGACCCAATGGAGATCTGGGCGTCACAAAGCTCCACGCTGGTCGAAGTGCTGGCAAAAGCCGATATCAGTTCCGACGAGATTGCCGCGATTGGTATCACTAACCAGCGTGAAACGACGATTGTCTGGGAACGTGAAACCGGTAAGCCTATTTACAACGCCATCGTCTGGCAGTGCCGCCGTACCTCTGAGATCTGCGAGCAGCTGAAGCGCGACGGCATGGAAGAGTACGTGCGCAGCGCCACCGGTCTGGTGGTTGACCCGTATTTCTCTGGCACCAAAGTGAAGTGGATCCTCGACCACGTGGAAGGTTCACGCGAACGTGCAAAACGCGGCGAGCTGCTGTTCGGCACCGTCGACACCTGGCTTATCTGGAAGATGACCCAGGGACGCGTCCACGTCACCGACTACACCAACGCCTCGCGTACCATGCTGTTCAACATCAACACCCTGGAGTGGGATGACAAGATGCTGGACGCGCTGGATATCCCACGTGCGATGCTGCCTGACGTGCGCAAGTCTTCTGAGGTTTACGGCCAGACCAACATCGGCGGTAAAGGCGGCACCCGTATTCCTATCGCCGGTATTGCCGGTGACCAGCAGGCGGCGCTGTTCGGCCAGCTGTGCGTCAAAGAAGGGATGGCGAAGAACACCTACGGCACCGGCTGCTTTATGCTGATGAACACCGGCGAGAAAGCGGTGAAATCAGAAAACGGCCTGCTGACCACCATCGCCTGTGGACCACGCGGCGAAGTGAACTATGCCCTGGAAGGTGCGGTGTTCATGGCCGGTGCGTCTATCCAGTGGCTGCGCGACGAGATGAAGCTGATCAGCGATGCGTTCGACTCCGAGTACTTCGCGACCAAAGTGAAAGACACCAACGGCGTGTACGTGGTGCCTGCGTTCACCGGTCTGGGCGCGCCGTACTGGGATCCGTATGCACGCGGCGCAATTTTTGGCCTGACGCGTGGTGTTAACTCTAACCACATTATTCGCGCCACCCTGGAATCCATCGCCTACCAGACGCGCGACGTGCTGGAAGCGATGCAGGCGGACTCCGGCATTCGTCTGCACGCCCTGCGCGTGGACGGCGGTGCGGTAGCGAATAACTTCCTGATGCAGTTCCAGTCCGACATTCTGGGCACCCGCGTTGAGCGTCCTGAAGTGCGTGAAGTCACGGCGCTGGGCGCGGCATACCTTGCCGGTCTGGCGGTAGGCTTCTGGCAGAACCTGGACGAGCTGCAGGAAAAAGCGGTGATCGAACGCGAATTCCGCCCTGGCATCGAAACCACCGAGCGTAACTTCCGCTACAGCGGCTGGAAGAAAGCGGTGAAACGCGCCCTGGCGTGGGAAGAGCACGACGAGTAATCATATATTCCCTCTCCCCTAGGGAGAGGGTCAGGGCGAGGGGACCGCACCGGTCCCCTCGCCCCTCCCCACTCTGTGATAAACTTCGTGCAATTCCTTTTGATTGTACGAGTACCTCATGAAACGTGAACTTGCTATCGAGTTTTCCCGCGTCACCGAAGCGGCTGCCCTTGCAGGCTATAAGTGGCTGGGTCGTGGTGACAAAAATACCGCAGACGGCGCAGCCGTCCATGCCATGCGCATTGTGCTTAACCAGGTCAACATCGACGGCACCATCGTGATCGGCGAAGGCGAGATCGACGAAGCGCCAATGCTCTACATCGGTGAAAAAGTCGGTACCGGCAAAGGTGATGCCGTGGATATCGCCGTCGACCCGATCGAAGGTACGCGCATGACCGCAATGGGTCAGGCCAACGCCCTGGCGGTGCTGGCCGTGGGCGATAAGGGCTGCTTCCTTAACGCGCCGGATATGTACATGGAAAAGCTGATTGTCGGTCCCGGTGCGAAAGGCGCAATCGACCTCAGCCTGCCGCTGGAAGAGAACCTGCGTAACGTCGCCAGCGCGCTGAACAAACCGCTGAGCGAACTCACCGTCACCATTCTGGCCAAACCGCGCCACGACGCCACCATCGCGCAGATGCAAAAGCTCGGCGTGCGCGTGTTTGCCATTCCGGATGGTGACGTTGCCGCCTCGATCCTGACCTGCATGCCGGACAGCGAAGTAGACGTGCTGTACGGCATCGGCGGCGCGCCGGAAGGCGTAGTCTCTGCGGCAGTGATCCGCGCGCTGGACGGCGATATGCAGGCTCGTCTGCTGCCCCGCCACGAGGTGAAAGGCGACAGCGAAGAGAACCGCCGTATCGGGGAAAACGAGCTGGCACGCTGCGAAGCGATGGGCATCGAGGCCAACAAAGTGCTGGCGCTGCATGATATGGCGCGCAGCGATAACGTGGTCTTCTCGGCGACAGGTATCACCAAAGGCGATCTGCTGGACGGCATCAGCCGCAAGGGCAATATGGCCACCACTGAAACGCTGCTGATCCGCGGAAAATCACGCACCATTCGCCGCATCCAGTCTATCCACTATCTCGACCGCAAAGACCCGGACGTACAGACGCACATTCTGTAAAACCGTTTGATCGATAGAGCTTTCCGGCCCAAATGGGCTGGAAATCTCCCCGTTAAGTACGGAAGATAGAACAGAGAAACAGCACAGGAGAAGATCATGGCGGACTGGGTAACAGGTAAAGTCACAAAGATACAGTTCTGGACCGATGCGCTATTTAGTCTCACCCTGCATGCTCCCGTCCACCCGTTTAAAGCCGGGCAATTTGCGAAGCTGGGGCTGGATGTCGACGGCGAGCGCGTGCAGCGCGCCTACTCTTACGTTAACGCGCCTGATAACCCGGATCTCGAGTTCTATCTGGTCACCGTTCCTGACGGTAAACTCAGCCCGCGCCTTGCCGCCCTCAAGCCCGGCGACGACGTGCAAATCGTGAGTGAAGCAGCAGGCTTCTTTGTGCTCGAAGAGATCCCGGATTGTGACACGCTCTGGATGCTGGCAACCGGTACGGCCATCGGCCCTTATCTCTCTATTTTGCAGTACGGCAAAGACCTGGAGCGTTTTAAAAACATCGTGCTGGTTCACGCTGCGCGCTACGCCGCAGACCTGAGCTACCTGCCGCAGATGCAGGCGCTGGAACAGCAGTACGGCGGAAAGTTAAAGATTCAGACGGTGGTCAGCCGCGAAACCGTAGCAGGAACGCTGACCGGTCGCGTGCCGGCGTTAATTGAGAATGGTGCCCTGGAAGAGGCGGTGGGTTTACCGATGACGGCTGAAACCAGCCACGTCATGCTGTGTGGCAACCCGCAGATGGTACGCGACACGCAGCAGCTTCTGAAGGATACCCGGCAGATGACGAAACATCTTCGCCGCCGACCGGGCCATATGACCGCCGAACACTACTGGTGATCAGCGGTATTTCACCTCAACGGTGTCTTTACCGTATTTGTTTTCGCTCTGGGTGCCAATAAACGCGCCCAGATCGACAACCATCATCACGAAGATGACCGACGGCAGCAGCCTGCCCACCACCCACGGCAGGATGGACGGAAGCATCGCCCAGTTTCCCGCCACCAGCATCCACGCCAGAATAATCAGAAATGCCCACGCGCCGGAACGACCGCGATCGTGCAGGCGTTTCACCACGACAGCCGCCGTTGGCCAGAGCAGGCAGACCAGCGCAAATGCCGCCGTTTGCGTGCTCAGCCACGCGTTATAGGCGACGAAAAACAGAAGCAGCATGGCGACAACCCACGTCACCATCCAGATCCAGAAATCACGGCGTCCAATACGCCCTTTGAATGAAAACAGCCACTGCTGTATGGTCATGTAAGGTTCCTTATTATCGTTTAGCCCGCATTTTACCCTGGAGTTGTGACCTTTTGACAAGCCGACCAGATATCGTTTTAATCATGAGCACTTACGGCCAGGGGCAATGTTGATGAAAAGTTCGGCACATTCTCTATTCCTGTGTTTAGCGCTGCTCAGCGCGGGTTTTACCCTGCACGCCGCCGAAACCACAGCCCCGACCAGAGCACCGTACCTGCTGGCGGGCGCACCGTCGTTCGATCAGTCCATCAGCCAGTTTCGTGAAGCCTTCAATCAGGCCAATCCCACGCTGCAACTGGATGAGTTTCGTGCCATTGATGGCCCCCGCGACACGCCTACCCTGACCCGTGCGGCAAGCAAGATTAACGAGAATTTGTATGCCTCCACGGCGCTGGAGCGCGGGACGTTAAAAATCAAAAGCATGCAAATCACCTGGCTGCCAATACAGGGCCCAGAACAGAAAGCCGCGAAGGCGAAAGCGCTGGAGTACATGAGCGCGGTATTGCAGGCGTTTACCCCTGCGCTGACGAAAAAGCAAAGCCAGCAAAAGCTGCAAAAACTCCTCACCGCCGGTAAAAATAAGCGTTACTACGCCGATACCGAAGGCGCGATCCGCTATGTTGTGGCGGACAACGGCGAAAAAGGACTGACCTTCGCTGTTGAACCGATTAAGCTGGCACTATCTGACACCCTCGGCGGGGCGAATTAATGACAAAAAGCAAAGCCTTTCGAGGGAAAATCTCTATACTGATTCACAGACCATGCTGCCCGACAGGGTGGCCATATTCCTTAATTCGCTTATTGAGCGTGGAGAATTGAAATGCGACATCCTTTAGTGATGGGTAACTGGAAACTGAACGGCAGCCGCCACATGGTAAACGAACTGGTTGCGAACCTGCGTAAAGAGCTGGCTGGCGTGACCGGCTGCGCGGTTGCTATCGCTCCGCCGGATATGTACCTGGATCTGGCTAAACGTGCCGCTGACGGCAGCCACATCATTCTGGGCGCGCAGAACGTTGACGTTAACCTGTCTGGCGCGTTCACCGGTGAAACGTCCGCTGAAATGCTGAAAGATATCGGCGCGAAATACATCATCATCGGCCACTCCGAGCGTCGCACCTATCACAAAGAATCCGACGAGTTCATCGCGAAGAAATTCGCCGTGCTGAAAGAGCAGGGTCTGATCCCGGTTCTGTGCATCGGTGAAACCGAAGCAGAAAACGAAGCGGGCAAAACTGAAGAAGTGTGCGCACGTCAGATCGACGCAGTGCTGAAAACGCAGGGCGCAGCAGCGTTCGAAGGCGCGGTTATCGCTTACGAGCCAGTCTGGGCGATCGGTACCGGCAAATCAGCCACCCCTGCGCAGGCTCAGGCGGTTCACAAATTCATCCGTGACCACATTGCGAAAGCTGACGCCAAAGTGGCTGAGCAAGTGATCATCCAGTACGGCGGTTCCGTTAACGCGTCTAACGCTGCTGAGCTGTTCACCCAGCCAGACATCGATGGCGCGCTGGTTGGCGGTGCATCCCTGAAAGCGGACGCTTTTGCGGTGATCGTTAAAGCGGCAGAAGCGGCTAAACAGGCGTAATTGCCTTTGTGGCGGGTGGCGCTTTGCTAACCCGCCCTACGGTTCTGTAGGCCCGGTAAGCGTCAGCGCCACCGGGCTTTTTTACAGCCGTCCCAGCAGGCTAAACCACAGATAATCCAGCGGCAGCAGCACCATATACGTTGCCACCGCCAGCGCCAGACAGAACACCATCCCCGCCCTGGCAGGCACTTTCCCTAACCCCATCGCCACCACGATCGGCGACGCCTGATAGGGCAGCAGCGGCGTGGAATAGCCCAGCACCTGAATCATGATCACCGACAGCAGCGGGAAGCCGGTCGCATCCGAGAAGCTCTGCGCCAGGGTGGTATACAGCGCCGGAACGCCGTTGGCGGTCATGATGAAGTTGAGTGCGGTGGTAATACCGGTCAGCGCCAGGAAGCTGGTGAACGGTCGGTCTGCATCGAGCGGCATAATACGGAGCAACGCCTCGCCCACCGCCGTTCCGATACCGGTTTGCGTCACGACGATTGCCAGCCCCAGTATACCGGCAACGTAGATACAGGTGCGCATATTCACCCCCGCAGAAAACTCCTCCCCGGTGATAAAACCGATGCGCGGCAGCATAACGATGACCGACGCCGCCAGCCCGGTCCAGGCGGGCCCCACGCCGTGCCAGCTCTCCGTCACCCACATCCCCAGCACTATCGCCAGCAGCCAGGCAAGACGCTTTTCATCCCGGCCCATGGGTTCAGACGGCGCCTGTTCCTTCGGCGGTTTTGGGCTGCCGGGAAAAAGCCAGCAGATCAGGCCAATCAGGATCAGGCCTTTGAGAATGCCCAGCACCGGCGTGTGCAGCAGCAGATACGGGACATAGTTCAGATGGATGCCGTACGAGCCTTCCGCCGCACCGCTCATCACCAGGTTAGGCACGTTAGCGGGCAGAATCGTCGCCGAAAGCTGGAACGTCCCGAACCCTACCGCCAGCGCCAGACCAAACCAGGCGCGGGAGCCGTCTGCGATACCGGCGCGTTTCGCCATTGCGGCGACAATCGGCATCAGCAGCGCAATACGCCCCATATTCGATGGCATCACAAACGCCAGCGCATAGCTCAGCAGCACCACGCTAGCAACCATTAATACCCAGGAGTCGGTGAGCTTTGCTGACAGCGCCCGGGCGGCCCGGTCCGCCAGCCCGGTTTTACGTATCGCCACGCCGAGCACGAATCCGCTGAAGACCAGCCAGAAAGCCGACGAGGCAAAACCACCGAAGATCGTCTCCGGCGGGGCGATCTTCGCGGTCATTGCCGCCGTGAAGAACAGCAGCGCGGTAATGAACTCAGGCAATAGCGACGTCGCCCATAGTACGATGGTGACGCCCACAATCAGTGAAGGCAGCAACAGAGGATACGTTGACCAGAGCGACATACCTGTCTCCTGTAGAATTTTTCAGCAAGTCTACGGCGACAGGCAGGGCGAGTAAACGCTATTTATGGTGGGGTCAATTCAGGATAGCGCATTGATGATCCTGCAGTTCCTCAGCAGACGCGCGGTTAAGCATCAGCAGGTTGCGCTCGGTGGCCAGTAACACAAACGAACCATCTGACTGCTGCGCCATTGCCAGCGCGAAGCGTCCCATATGGTCGCGCGCTTCCGGCAGCTCTTCAGCCAGCATCATGAACGGGCTGCGCTGCACCAGTTCATTCTCCGTCACCCGACGAGCAAGATACTCATGCCCTTCCAGGCCGCCAGGAAGGGGCAGCCACTGGGTGCTGATTTCTCCCTGTGCGGCGTTGAGCTTCTCGCGCACGTCCGGGCGCAGGCAGGAGATATGAATGTGAAAATGGTTCTGCGTGCGCCCTGTCGGCGAGTTAATCGTCAGTGAAATGGCGCTGTCGGGCACCTCGCTTCCACGCTTCAGGGTCATAAAGCTACGCGACTGCCAGGCCAGCCAGAAAAAGTTCGGCGTATGCGCTTCGGTCAACAGCGGGCTTTCGGTGCCGTTGATGCGATATGTCGGCATCAGCAGGTATTGCAGCGGCCCGTTGCGGTCTTTAAAGACTACATAGCCTGCGTCAGGCTTCACCTGCGCACACGGTGCCGGGTTACGGTGTTGCAGTTGATTCGGCAGGCACTGGTCGAGAACGATATGTCGCAACGCATTCGGATTACCCGCTTTCACCCAGTACCAGCCGCCAGCGGCAAGGGCGATGACAATGAGGATCAATAAGATAATTTTTTTCACAACGCGTTCCCTGTTTTCAATAGAGGCAAAAGAGTAACGCAAAATGATGACCAAATAAAAAACCCGGCGGATTTCTCACGCCGGGTCACCGTGTCGTTTATTTATGTTCAGCGCTGGCTGATCTGGTCAAAGGTGCCGCCGTTAGAGAAGTGCTCTTTCTGCGCTTTCGTCCAGCCACCGAAAACATCATCAATGGTGAAGAGCTTCAGTTTCGGGAATTCGCCGTCATATTTCTTCGCCACAGCCGCATCGCGTGGACGATAGAAGTTCTTCGCTGCAATCTCCTGACCTTCCGGCGAGTAGAGGTACTTCAGGTAGGCTTCCGCCACCGCTTTGGTGTCTTTCTTTTCCACCACTTTATCGACCACGGAAACGGTCGGCTCAGCCAGAATAGATTCGCTTGGGGTCACGATCTCAAACTTATCTTTACCCAGTTCGTTGGTCGCCAGCAGGGCTTCGTTTTCCCACGCAATCAGCACGTCACCAATGCCGCGCTCCACGAAGGTGTTGGTTGCACCGCGCGCGCCGGAGTCCAGCACTTCCACGTTTTTGTACAGCGCTTTCACGAACTCCTGGGCTTTAGCCTGGTCACCGTTGTTGTGGTGCAGTGCATAGCCCCAGGCGGCCAGATAGTTCCAGCGTGCGCCGCCGGAGCTTTTCGGGTTAGGGGTAATAACTGACACGCCCGGCTTAATCAGGTCATTCCAGTCATGGATCTGTTTCGGGTTGCCTTTACGTACCAGGAAAACGATGGTCGAGGTGTAGGGCGCGGAGTTATCCGGCAGGCGTTTGATCCAGTTTTTGTCGATACGGCCACGCTCGGCGATCGCGTCAACATCGTAGGCCAGCGCCAGGGTCACCACGTCGGCTTCAATACCGTTGATGACGGAGGTCGCCTGCTTGCCAGAACCACCGTGAGACTGGCGAACCACGACATTGTCGCCGGTTTCCTGCTTCCAGTGTGCCGCAAACGCTTTGTTGTATTGTTCATACAGTTCACGCGTCGGGTCGTATGACACGTTCAGTAACTGGATATCCTTAGCCAGAACGCTGGTCGATGCCAGCAATAATGTTAAACCCACGCCCCATTTATTCATCGCCCAGCTCTCTTGTGTAGTGTTTTGATGAATGCAGCGTGCCAGAAAGCGAATCGAGGATTAAAGAATAAAAAAAGATTGGCTATAACGTAGTGGAATAAAAAAGCGTGCACGCATAAAAAAGCCGGGTGGCGGCTACGCCTTACCCGGCCTACGAGTCGTGCTTTTGTAGGCCCGGTAAGCGCAGCGCCACCGGGCAACAGAGCCAATCAGTACAGTTTTTTCGCGCAGTCCAGCCAGTCACCTTTGAACGGACGCTTCATGTTTTCAATCGCGTCGATGATGTCATGGTGAACCAGTTTCTCGTTCTGAATACCGACGCAGCGGCCGCCGTGGCCCTGCAGCAGCAGTTCGATTGCGTACGCGCCCATACGGGACGCCAGAATACGGTCGTACGGGCCAGGGGAACCGCCACGCTGGATGTGCCCCAGTACGGTTGCACGGGTTTCACGCTTGGTTTCGGTTTCGATGTACTTCGCCAGCTCGTCTACGTCACAGATGTGCTCGGTGATAGCCACGATCGCATGTTTTTTGCCTTTCGCGATGCCCGCTTTGATTTCAGCTACCAGATCTTCACGGCTGAACTCCACTTCCGGAACCACGACAAACTCACAACCACCCGCAATTGCCGCAGCCAGGGTCAGGTCACCGCAGTAACGCCCCATCACTTCAACGATAGAGATACGCTGGTGGGAGGAAGAGGTGTCACGCAGGCGGTCAATCGCTTCCACAACGGTGCCCAGCGCGGTGAAGTAACCGATGGTGTAGTCGGTGCCTTTGATGTCGTTGTCGATGGTGCCCGGCAGGCCGATGCACGGGAAGCCCATTTCAGTCAGACGTTTTGCACCCATGTACGAGCCGTCACCGCCGATAACCACCAGGGCGTCCAGTCCACGTTTTTTCATGTTCTCGATAGCCACTTCACGAACGTGTTCATCACGGAATTCCGGGAAGCGCGCAGACCCAAGGAAGGTACCGCCACGGTTGATCATGTCAGACACGCTGTAACGGTCGAGCTGAACCATACGGTCTTCATACAGACCCAGGTAACCATCATAGATACCAAAAACTTCCAGACCTTCCGTCAGCGCCGCGCGGACAACCCCACGAATTGCCGCGTTCATGCCCGGCGCATCACCGCCGCTTGTCAACACACCGATTTTCTTAATCATGACTACCTCTGAACTTAGGAATGCAAAATTGAAATCTGTTGCCGGAAGAAACTTATCGACCAACGAATACTGCAAATAGTATATCAATCCCTTCCAGCTGAATTGATTCAGGTCAGACCAAATGGCGGTAATTTATACACAAAATGCTGGCCTGGCTCACTTTTTTACAACGAATTACGAAAGCCCAACATGTCCGGGTACAACCGAGCAGGGATCCTGGTGAATGATGACGTCTGAACCAGGAAAACGCTGCAAAATCGCCTGCTCGACCTGCTCAGCAATCACGTGAGCCTGAACCAGTGGCAGGTTGTCTTCCATTTCAATATGAATCTGAATAAAGCGGGTCGGCCCTGACTGCCGCGTTCGAAGATCGTGTGCACCGCTGACGCCGGGCCAGGCGGTCACGATAGAAAAAATTTCATTACGTTCTGAGTCCGGGAGGGCGCGGTCAAGCAGCGATTGCACTGCTTCATACCCCATCCGCAGGGCGCTATATAAAATATAGATACCAATCCCTAACGCAAACAACGCATCGGCCCGATGCCAGCCATACCAGGCCAGACCGAGCGCAATAAGAATAGCCCCATTCATCATAACATCAGATTGATAATGAAGCATATCCGCCCGTACGGCCTGACTTTGCGTTTTGCGTACCACCCAGCGCTGGAACGTTACCAGAACAAGTGTGCAAATAAGTGCAACGACCGTTACAACGACGCCGACGCCGGGATCGTTCATTGGTGTCGGCGAGACGAGATGCTGAATGCCGGTGAGAAACAGGAACAGCGCAGAACCGGATATAAACATGCTTTGCGCCAGTGCGGCCAGCGACTCCGCTTTACCGTGCCCAAAGGTGTGCTCTTCATCCGCTGGCTGCAGCGAGTAACGGACGACCAGCAGGTTGGTCAATGAGGCGGCAATGTCCATCAGCGAATCCACCAGCGCCGCCAGAATACTGACCGAGCCGGTATACCACCAGGCAAAGATTTTAATCAGTAACAGGCTGGATGCCATGACGGTCGCCGCGATGGCGGCCCGGCTGACCAGTCTTCCATAGGATTGATTCATAAACGCTCCTGTCATGTCATGCCGCTAGTATAACGGAAGCATGTGGAGTCGAAGGATGAATAAACGGTTAACAAACAGAATGTGGGGCAAAAAAAACCCCCACATCATGTGGGGGAAGACAGGGATGGTGTCTATGGCAAGGAAAACAGGGTTTACTGGTTACTACGGGTACTGCTATTGCTACTGAAAAACGAGGTTTCTGAGCTTCGCTGCATCCGTGCAACCTCACGCAGCTGATCCATACGCTGCTGATGTTTGGTGTTCAAAACCGCTTGCTGCTCCGGCGTTAGCAGGTGGAACATCTGGTTGCGGACCTTCGCCATCTCTACCTGGCGAGCAACCTGTTCCTGTACCATTTTTTCGGCCTGAGCGCGCACAGCGCTTTCGTCAAAATTTTCTGCGGTGACAAGGCGATGCATTGTCTCCATTTCGCTAACATTAACAGGGGGCTGGTCGTGTCTCGCCCTCTGCATCAGATCTCGCATCTGTTGACGCTGATGTTCGGTTAAACTTATGCCGTCAAACATATGGCTTTGGCTACTGTGCTGCGTTGCGCCCTCTTGTGAGGAACCGTTATCGCTGATGATAGCTACAGCAGCCTGGCTAAACGCACTGAACGCCAGCGTTGAGGCCATGACGGCAGCGGTAACTTTGCGCATCACTTGCTCCCAAAATCTTTCGTGTCGCGATTCAACGAGAGACAGTCTACGATTCAGGCTGCAAACATGCGTCAGGGGGTGTAAAACAACGTAAAGTCATGGATTAGACAGCCTTGATGTCGTAATTTCTGCCTCGGAGGTATTTAAACAATGAATAAAATCCTGTTAGTTGATGATGACCGAGAGCTCACATCCCTTTTAAAGGAGTTGCTCGACATGGAAGGTTTCAACGTCCTGGTTGCCCATGATGGCGAGCAGGCGCTGAGTCTCCTTGACGACAGCATCGATTTACTTTTGCTCGACGTGATGATGCCGAAGAAAAACGGCATTGATACGCTGAAAGAGCTTCGCCAGACACACCAGACCCCCGTTATCATGCTGACCGCACGCGGCAGCGAACTCGACCGCGTACTCGGCCTTGAGCTGGGCGCGGATGACTATTTACCGAAGCCGTTTAACGACCGCGAACTGGTCGCCCGTATTCGCGCGATCCTGCGTCGTTCCCACTGGAGCGAGCAGCAGCAGAATACCGACAACAGCTCGCCAACGCTGGAAGTGGACTCCCTGAGCCTGAACCCGGGCCGCCAGGAAGCGAGCTTTGATGGCCAGACGCTCGAACTCACCGGCACCGAGTTCACCCTGCTGTATCTGCTGGCACAGCACCTCGGCCAAGTGGTATCGCGTGAACATTTAAGTCAGGAAGTGCTGGGCAAGCGTCTTACCCCGTTTGACCGCGCCATCGACATGCACATCTCTAACCTGCGCCGTAAGCTGCCGGAGCGTAAAGACGGTCACCCATGGTTTAAAACCCTGCGTGGTCGCGGTTATCTGATGGTTTCCGCTTCATGATAGGAAGCTTAACCGCCCGCATCTTCGCCATCTTCTGGTTGACGCTGGCACTGGTTTTAATGCTCGTACTGATGTTGCCAAAACTCGACTCACGCCAGATGACGGAGCTGCTCGACAGCGAGCAACGTCAGGGCGTGATGATCGAGCAGCACGTGGAAGCCGAGCTGGCAAACGATCCGCCAAACGATTTGATGTGGTGGCGCAGGCTATTTCGCGCTATCGACAAGTGGGCGCCGCCCGGACAACGCCTGCTGCTGGTGACCAGCGAAGGCCGCGTGATTGGCGCCGATCGCAATGAAATGCAGATCATCCGCAACTTCATTGGCCAGGCAGATAATGCCGATCACCCCCAGAAGAAAAAATATGGCCGCGTAGAGATGGTGGGGCCGTTCTCCGTCAGAGATGGCGAGGATAACTATCAGCTCTACCTGATTCGCCCCGCGAGCAGCTCCCAGTCCGATTTTATCAACCTGCTGTTTGACCGCCCTCTCCTGCTGCTGATTGTCACGATGCTGGTCAGCTCGCCGCTGCTGTTATGGCTGGCGTGGAGCCTGGCAAAACCCGCACGTAAGCTGAAAAACGCCGCCGACGAAGTGGCGCAGGGCAACCTGAGGCAGCACCCGGAACTGGAGTCCGGACCGCAGGAGTTCCTGGCCGCCGGGACCAGTTTTAACCAGATGGTGAGCGCGCTCGATCGCATGATGACGGCCCAGCAGCGCCTGCTGTCGGATATCTCGCACGAACTGCGTACCCCGCTCACGCGCTTACAGCTTGGCACCGCCCTGCTGCGCCGCCGCAGCGGAGAAAGCAAAGAGCTGGAGCGCATCGAAACCGAAGCGCATCGTCTGGACAGCATGATCAACGACCTGCTGGTCATGTCGCGCAATCAGCAGAAAAACGCGCTGGTGAGCGAAACGGTGAAAGCCAATCATCTGTGGCATGAAGTGCTGGATAACGCGGCGTTCGAAGCGGAGCAGATGGGCAAATCCTTCACCGTTAACTTCCCGCCGGGTCCATGGCCGCTGTACGGTAACCCCAACGCGCTGGAAAGCGCGCTGGAAAATATCGTGCGTAACGCCCTGCGCTACTCGCACACGAAGATTGAGGTGGCGTTCTCGGTGGATAAAGACGGGATCACCGTCATCGTCGACGACGACGGTCCTGGCGTCAGCCCGGAAGACCGCGAGCAGATCTTCCGTCCGTTCTACCGCACCGACGAGGCGCGCGACCGGGAATCGGGCGGTACGGGACTGGGGCTGGCGATTGTGGAAACCGCCATGCAGCAGCACCGCGGCTGGGTGAAAGCCGACGACAGCCCGCTGGGTGGGCTGCGGTTAACGCTGTGGCTACCGTTGTATAAGCGTTCGTAGCTGTTAGTGCCGGGTGGCGGCTTCGCCTTACCCGGCCTACTTTTTACGGAGGGCTATTTACCCCACAATCTCCGGGAATTATCCTCGATCTTGCTGCTTAAACGCCGTTTCTGCATCGTTCTTGTCCAGCTGGTCGACAGCCCCGCCGCCGACAGCAGGCGATGATACTGCTCGTCATCAAACGGCATATGCCACGCAATGGCGCAGGCGTCGTAAACAGACACCTCACTCAGGCGTGATACCAGCTCAAGCGGCGCATCCGCTGAAACCTGCCCAGCCAGCACCACCCGGTACAGCCAGCCGGTTTTACCCGCGCTTTGCATCTGAGCCGACATGTCATGAATGCCGAAATGGTAGTTGAGCTTGAAGCACGGCGAGCGCGGCTGCGTCACCTGAATCAGGGCATCGCCCCAGCGGTAGATATCACCAATAAACACGTTCTTTTCGGTGAGCCCTTCGGTGGAGAGGTTTTCACCAAACGCGGGAGCAACGAAGAGATCCGCCTGCTCGGGGAACTCCGCCTTCCAGTGCTGATAGTGCTCGCGCGGATAGTGGCACAGCGCGCGCTCCGGCCCGCCGTGGATCTTCTTTTCGGCCTGCTCGTCGCCCGCAAGCCCGAGGTCGGTTAACGTCAGCTCACCGTCGACCTGAATTTTGGCGATGGCGCTCGGGCGGCTGCCGTCGTACTCCCTTACCTTGCCTGTAAATACATTCACCGGATAATGCATCGCTGCCTCCATTACGCAGATACAAAAAAAGCGAGCCATCAGACTCGCTTCTCACAGGCGTCAATGCAACCTTATTTTTTAGCGGCGAAACGCGCTGCTGCTTCGTCCCAGTTCACCACGTCCCAGAAGGCTTTGATGTAGTCCGGGCGACGGTTCTGGAATTTCAGGTAGTAAGCGTGTTCCCACACGTCCAGACCCAGGATTGGGAAGCCGGATGCGCCAGAGATCGCTTCACCCATCAGCGGGGAGTCCTGGTTCGCGGTAGAAACCACGGCCAGTTTGTCACCTTTCAGTACCAGCCACGCCCAGCCAGAGCCGAAGCGGGTTGCAGCGGCTTTCTCGAATTCCGCTTTGAAGTTGTCAACGGAACCGAAGTCGCGCTCGATAGCCGCTTTCAGGTCGCCCTGCAGGGTAGTACCGGTTTTCAGGCCTTTCCAGAACAGGCTGTGGTTAGCGTGACCGCCCGCGTTGTTGCGCAGCACGGTTTTCTTGTCCGCTGGCAGCTGGTCCAGCTTGGTGATCAGCTCTTCAACAGGCAGGTTAGCGAACTCAGGCAGGCTTTCCAGCGCGGCGTTCGCGTTGTTCACGTAGGTCTGGTGGTGTTTAGTGTGATGGATTTCCATCGTCTGCTTGTCGAAATGCGGTTCCAGTGCGTCGTAGGCATACGGCAGGGATGGCAGTGTATAACTCATAATCCTCTCCATTATTGTCGGGCGGCACAGCTGTTAATGCCGCGTAAGCAGTTGGTTCATTATAGTTAATTAAATGATATTGAAAATGATTATCAATGCCGTAGTTTTTATAAGGTTATTCATTTTTTGACCAACGCCGGAATAGTGAATGGGTTCAGGGTGTTAATGGACTTCTAGCGCCTTATTGCCCGCCGCTATCTCCTCCCTGCTGCTGAGCGTAAACGCCGACACCACCGTAATCGCCAGCACGAAACAGCCCAGCATCAGGTACGTCTCCTGGAAACCGATCCGGTCATACATATTTCCGGCAAACGCGGAGAGAAAAATCGCCGCCGACTGTTTCGCGAACTGGAAGCCAATCAGATAGATAGTCGCCGAAAGTCGCGTATCAAACACCCCGGTGATGTACTTGAAGGCCCCCACCAGCAGGAACGGCACCTCCAGCGCGTGCAGCATCTTCAGGGCAATCACTTCTACGGCGGTGGTGGCAAACGACGAGCCGATAATGCGCGTCGCCATAATCACCCCGGCGATGAGCAGCGTGTTTTTCGCGCCGATGCGGTTAATGATCCACGGTGAACAAAACATGATGATCGCATTGCAGATTTCCCCGGCAGTGGTCGCAAAACCAAAGGCGCGAGTGCCCTCCTGCGGCGTGGCGAAGAACGTTTTGAAGAAGGTAGCAAACTGCTGGTCGAAGACGTCGTAGACGCAGGCCACGCCAATCACGTACAGAATAAACATCCACATTCTGCGCTGACGGAACAGGCTAAAGACCGTTTTCGCGGTGATCTGCGGCTGGTTGGCACCCAGCGCATTCATCACCTGCGCCGTCTGATTGGGTCTTGGCTTTGCGACCACCAGCAACAGCATCAACAGCAGCGCCGCCGCCGAACCCATCCAGAAAACATACGACGGATCGATGCCGAACAGGATCCCGCCCGTGGAGGCGCACAGCCCCCAGCCGAGGCAGCCAAACATGCGCGCCTTGCCGTACTCAAAGAAACTTTTACGGCTCACGCGTTCAATGTAGGCCTCAATGGCTCCTGAGCCCGCCGAAAAGACAAAGCCGATATAAATGCCGCCGCTCAGCGCGCCCAGCCAGATGTTGGCTTTCAGTAACGGCGCAAAGACGTAGAGGAAGAAAGGGGCAAACAGGAACAGCAGCACGGAGATGATCCACAGCAGGTGTTTTTTCAGCCCCAGTTTATCCGAGATCACCCCAAGCACCGGCTGGAAGGCAATGGCCGAGAGTGAGATGCAGGAGAAGACGATGCCGGTATGGGTTTTATTGAGGCCGATGATATCCGACAGCCAGATCGGCAGGAACGGAAAGCAGGTGGCCATGATGAAAAAGTAGAGAAAGAAGAACAGCCCGAAAATCCAGAAATTAGGGTTGTCTTTGTGGGTACAGGTTGTTGTGTTCATTATTTTTATCCTCAACGGAGGGCCAGTTTCCCGGCCCGTCACCTTTACACGCGTTCCACGCCAATCAGGATGGCGCTTTCCGGATCGAGAATCGGCAGCGCAATGCCCGCCTGCATCAGCCACTCACCGCTCGCCGTTTGCGGCGTTTCCATCCATGCCGGCAGCTTGCGCATGGTATGGCCTCCCTCACCGGTGATGCGAATCTCAGGGTGATCGAGCAGCGAAATACGATACTGCGCGCTGGCCTCAAGCCCCGGCATGCGCAGCGGCATCATCAACGTGTAGTCCGGCATGGCGAGCTGGCTGACGATAAACAGTCCCTGCGTTTTATCTTCGCTCACAATACCCTGTGCCAGCGTAGTGGCATCCGGCATATCCACGCGCCAGTGGGTGCCCTGATGGATAACCTCGCGCCACTGCTTATACAGCGCGGCGTAACGGCGATAACCTTCGCGCTCCTGCTCATCAACGGTGAGGGGATCCAGTTCCAGCCCCATATGGCCAAACAGGGCCGTCAGACCGCGGAATTCAATGCTGTGCTGGCGGAAGGTGGCGTGGCATTTATGATGACCGATATGCGCCCCCATCACCTCCGGCGGGAAGAAGTAGCTCATGCCGCGCTGGATAGCGTTGCGCTCCAGCGCATCGTTGTTGTCCGAGGCCCAGAAGCGGTGGCAGCGCGTCAGCACCTCATAATCAATTCGCCCCCCACCGGAGGAGCAGGATTCAAATTCGACGTGCGGGAAACGCTTGCCCAGCACGTCCAGCAGACGATAAAACTGGCGGGTTTGCGCGTCAGCGGCGGCCTTCCCGTCGTGACCCGGCTGCACCAGCTCACGGTTCATGTCCCACTTCACGTAGTCGACCTCATGTTCACCCAGAAGCCAGCTCATGCGCTCCACCAGGTAATCAAACGCCTGCGGAATGTTCAGGTTAAGCACCAGCTGGTGCCGCCCGGTATGTAGCCTGTAGCCGGGCAACGCCAGCACCCAGTCGGGATGCGCACGATAAAGATCGGAATCCGGGTTAATCATCTCCGGCTCAACCCAGATGCCAAACGCCATGCCGAGCTGTTTCACATGGCTGATGACCGGCGTGAGGCCGTTCGGGTACTTCTTCTCGTCCAGATACCAGTCACCCAGCGCGGCGTAGTCGTCGTTGCGACCTTTGAACCAGCCGTCGTCGATGATAAAGCGCTCCACGCCCAGCGCGGCCGCCTCGTCGGCCATGCGCATGATGTAGTCCGGGTCGTGATTAAAGTAGATGCCTTCCCAGGTATTGAGGTGGACCGGGCGCGGTTTGTTTTCGGGGAAGCGGATAACGTTGTCGCGAAGGTAATGGTGAAACTGCTGGCTCATGCCGTTCAGGCCCTGCGCGGAGTAGCTTGCATACAGGCGCGGCGTCCAGAGCGTGTCGCCCACCTCAATCGCCATTTCGCCCGGCAGGTAGAGGGCTTCAGCCTGCAGATAGCGGCGGCCGTCGGTTTTGGCTTCCGCACGCAGGCGGTGGTTGCCGCTCCAGCCCAGATGCACGCCCCAGACGTCGCCGTGCATTTCGCTGAATGACGGCGTACCGGCAATCAGCGCCGGGAAGTGCTCGTGGGAGGTTTTACCCCGGCGGTTTTCAATCACAAAGCTGTCGTGCTCAAGCGTCACGCGGTGCGGCTGAAATTCCCGGATCCAGCGTCCGTGGAAGGCGAGGACCTCCCGCGCGCGTTCGGCCACGGGTAGCGTTATGGCAAAACGGTCCACCTGCCACGCCTGCGCTTTCAGGTTGGTTAAGCCGTGACGCACCGCCAGCACGCCGCTGGCGTCCAGCGCCAGCTCGCTGGTCAGCCGCAGGCCCGCATGTTCATCTTCTGCCGTAATCGTCAGGGTTTGCCCCTGCTGATGGACGTCTGTGGTGCCAAAGACAGGTGAACCGTCCAGGCCCAGACGATGCCCTTCAATACCGGGTGACCCAAACAGGCCGTGCCCCAGCTCGGCCATCAGCGTGACCGGAGAATCAACATCCAGCCTGCCGTTGGCAACTGGCCGGGAAAGGGTTTCAGCATTCTGCGGCGAAAAGTTCTGAAGATGCGGCCCCCAGTAGATAATTTCGGCGAACGGGTGCGTTTTTATCACCACATCTACCGTCGCGCTTTCGAGTCGTAAAATGGAATCTTGCATCAGACATCTCCTGTCATGGGATGCCTTGAGTTTTGATCCGAAACGTTTCGGATACAAACCAAAACGTTTCGGATTTGTGATCGGGTTTAGAAAATGGAGAGATTCAGGCCGTCTGGCCGGGAGAGAATTCGGGCTGCCAGAGTACCTGGAGCTGCTCAATCGCCTCGCCGTTGATCAGCTGGCGAACCATATCGGCAATCTGTTTCCCGACGCCCTGACGGGTGGACTGGATCACTGCCGCCACGTCAGCATCGACGATGCTGTCCTGCGGAAGCCCGTCATAAACCACCAGCGCAACGGCGTTCTCGCCGGTCAGGCGGCCCAGCTCCGCCAGCGCCATCGCCGCGCCGTCGCCGTGAGTGTTGCAGTCGGTAATGATGGCCGTGGGCGGCTGCGACAGCGAGAGAAGCTCTTTCGTGGTGGCATACCCCACCCGGCGTGAAGGGGGCATGGCGCGCAGCCATTCGCTGGAAAGCCCGGCTTCCCGCAACGCGTCCAGATAGCCCTGACGGCGCTGGGTGATGAATGCCTGATTGTTGCTTTCGCCCAGCAGGGCAATGCGCTGATGGCCTTTCCCGATCAGCCAGCGGGTCGCATTGTACGTACCGGCATAGTTGTCGAAGTCGAACCACGCGTACGGCTGCGGCAGCTGGCTGCGACCAAGCGCCAGAAAGGGGAATCCGGCGGCCTGCAGCTGCTCAAGTCGCGGATCGCGATCCAGCGTGTGTGCGACAATCAGCGCATCCACGCGGCGGCTTTGCACCATGCGCATATAGCTGTGTTTATCGGCCAGATCGTCATCGGCAATCAGCAACAAATCGATTTCATGTCGCGCCAGTTCGTGGCTAATTTCGCCGACCATGTCCATAAATACGCTGTTATTGAGCGGAACAGGATGGACCGGGAACACCAGCCCAACGGCGTCAATTTTGCCCATCTTCAGGCGGCGGGCGAAGGTGTTAGGCCGATAGCCGCGTCGCTGGGCTTCCGCTTCTACGCGAGCGCGCGTCTCGGCGGAGACGTCGTCATATCCGTTGAGGGCGCGGCTGACGGTGGTGACCGACAGCCCCAGTTCTTTGGCAATGGCTTTAAGCGACATGAGTTTCCGTATCTCTGTTAGTTTTGTTCCGCCACCAGCAGCGCGTAAGTGTCTGGCTCCAGGGCCTTAAAGATGTGCGGCTGGTCGGCGGGATAACAAATGTAATCCCCTGCGCCGAGCTCTTCCGCCGCGTCGAGCAGGCCGACCAGCGCCCGCCCCTGCGTCACAATAATATGTTCAACCGAGCCCGGTGGATGCGGCTGAGAAAGACGGTCTGCGCCCGGTTGGGTCATCAGAAGATAGACATCGCGGCGTGCGCCGGGAGGGCATGCTGCCAGTAAAATGGCTTCATAGTTAGCCTCTCCAGCCACCACTTTTGTCCCTTCTCCACGGCGGATCACCTGCGTGGTCGGTAGCTGCGGCTCAAGCAAGCGGGCGAAAGGAATATCCAGCGCCACGCAGAGCGACCACAGCGTTTCCAGGCTAGGGTTACCGTTGCCGGACTCCAGCTGGGAAAGCGTGGATTTTGCGATCCCGGCACGGCGGGCAATTTCCGCCAGTGAAAGCCCGGTTCGCAGGCGTTCTCGCACCAGACTTTTGGCGATCAGGCTGATCGGCTGCGTCATATAACGGCCTCTTGTTCTATAAAACGAACGAATCGTTCGTCTTGAAAATCAGTTTCGTTGCGTTCATTATAATGGATACACGTTCGATATGGCTAAAATTGTATGAAGCATCATCTCTCTTGTCTGAAAGGCGACACCATAAAAGCAATCATTCTGGTCTGCCTCGCGGTGGGCGTGGTCGGGATGTCCTACGGCTCGCTGGCGATGGCCTACGGTTTCCCGGTCTGGGTGCCGTTTGTGCTCTCCATTACCGTGCTGGCGGGCGCGTCTGAGTTCATGTTTATCGGCATCGTGGCGAGCGGCGGCAATCCGCTGGCGGCCGCGGCGGCAGGTTTGCTGGTCAACGCGCGCCACGTGCCGTTTGGCGTGACGGTGCGAGAGCTGGTGGGCAAGCGCGGTCTGAGCCTGCTGGGCTGCCACATCATGAACGATGAAAGCGTGGTGTTTGGCCTGTCGCAAAAAACCGCCGAGCAGCGTAAAGCCGCCTACTGGCTGTGCGGCTTAGGCGTCGCCCTCGTCTGGCCGCTTGGCGCACTGCTGGGGGCCATGGTCGGCAAACTGTTGCCCGACCCGGAGACCATCGGGCTGGATGCGGTATTTCCGGCCATTCTGCTGGCATTAGTGGTTCCCGCATTTAAAAACCGTACCACGCTGATCCGCGCCTGCAGCGGCGCCGTGTTATCTCTGGCCGCCGTACCGTTTGCCCCGGTGGGATTACCGGTACTGCTCTCTTTACTCGGTCTTGCCGCGAGGAAAAAATAATGGAAAACATGACGATCTTTATTCTCGGCATCGCCATTCTTTCTGCCGGAACCTATTTAATGCGCCTTGGCGGCGCCAAACTCGGCAACCGGCTGGCGCTGTCGGAGCGTTCTCAGGCGCTGCTGTCAGATGCGGCAACGGTATTGCTGTTCTCCGTGGCGCTGGCGACCACCTTTTATGAGGGAGACCACTTCGCGGGCATGGCGCGCGTGCTGGGCGTGGCGTTTGCGGTGTTTTTGGCCTGGCGGAAAATGCCGTTAATCGTGGTCATTGTGGCCGCGGCAGTGGTGACGGCATTGCTGCGCGTGGCGGGCATAAACTAAAAAAGCGCCCCGGGGGCGCTCTTTCGACGGTGTGACTCGCTTATTTGTTCAGTTCAGTAGTCATGTGTACGCGGTTACCGGTGAATGCCTGGGTAATTTTGTACGATGACGCGCCCGCTTCCTGAGCCTGAGCCGCGATTTTCGCTTCTGCACCATCAATGGTAGAGGCGGTTGCGGTTACGGTCTGCGCAGCGAAAGAACCAAAAGAAGTAGCCAGAGCGATTACAGCGACAAAAGTTTTGATGCTTTTCATAATATAAACCCTTTCATTAAGTTGTTTAGGTAAGGCACCGTGCCTTGATGAGATAAATACTAGACCTCATCGCGAACAACTAAAAGCGGAAGGATTTGCTATTATCATTCAAAATTACTGATTAACTATTAATCGCTGTGGATGGGTATAAATGGTTGCCCTTCCCGGCTTGCAAAAGCCCACCAGCGTCAGGTTGCAGCGCTCGGCCACCTCCACCGCCAGCGTCGTTGCCGCCGACACGGCAAACAGGATCTCCACCCCGCACATCGCCGATTTTTGCACCATCTCATAGCTGGCGCGGCTGGAAACGAGCGCGGCGCCCTGCTGCCAAACCTCACTTTCACGTGCACGACGACCGAGCAGCTTATCCAGCGCCACGTGGCGGCCCACGTCTTCATGCCCACCGGCAATCTCTCCCGACGGCAATACCCACGCCGCCGCGTGCGTGCAGCCGCTGAGCTGGCCGATAGGCTGTACATCGTTGAGGTGCTCAAGCGCAGGATCGAGGTGCGCCAGATTAAAGGTCTGAGTAAACGGCAGTGGTGAAACAGGTTTGCCAATATCGTTGAGCTGCTCAACGCCGCACACGCCGCAGCCGGTACGCCCGGCCAGCGCGCGACGACGCTCTTTCAGCCCCATAAAGCGGCGGCTGGAGAGCTCGATTTGCACTTCCAGGCCGTTGCAGGCCTGCACCACGTCCATGCCATAGATATCTTGCGGATGCTCAATGATGCCTTCCGAGAGGGAAAAACCGATGGCGAACAGCTCAAGATCTTTCGGAGACGCCATCATCACCACATGCGATATGCCGTTGTAAACGAGCGCAACGGGCACTTCTTCGGCCAGAAAATCGGGCGTGGCATCGGTTATGTGGGGCGGTCGGTGTACCGACAGTTCCACAATGCCGGCAGGCAGGGGTGACGAGTGGGGATCACGGTTTTGTTTAGACACAGCGGTATTCCTGAACAACCACGGAAGCGAGCGTGCTATTGCAGCATAAACCACAGGCTGTACGCATAGTATGGATCAACTTTTCGACAACCATTCTCCTACTCATTTAGCAGGGGTGCAACCTGCCACCGGCTACACCGCTTTAACATGCAGAGCTGTTAACGTGATCAATATCACACTTTATAATCAACATGGTGATAATACGTTCACTTTGTATTAACACCATTAGAACAGCTGTACCGACAATGTGGTATTCTGATGATATCCCTCGTGGAACTGAGGGATTAACGCAAATTTTTTCCTTTGCGGTCATTCTTCAACCGCGAAGTCAAAACTACATATATAAGCAATGTCGAAACAAGGAGTGACCCATGCAGGTCAGCAGAAGGCAGTTCTTTAAGATCTGCGCTGGCGGTATGGCAGGCACCACGGCAGCGGCACTGGGCTTTGCGCCCGGCGTAGCGCTGGCGGAAACGCGGCAGTATAAACTGCTGCGCACCCGTGAAACCCGTAATACCTGTACGTACTGCTCTGTCGGTTGCGGGCTGTTGATGTATAGCCTCGGCGACGGTGCTAAAAACGCCAAAGCGTCTATTTTCCATATCGAAGGCGACCCGGATCACCCGGTTAACCGCGGCGCATTGTGCCCGAAAGGGGCCGGTCTGGTGGACTTTATCCACTCCGAAAGCCGCCTGAAATTCCCTGAATACCGCGCGCCGGGTTCCGACAAATGGCAGCAAATCAGCTGGGAAGAGGCGTTTGACCGCATCGCTAAACTGATTAAAGAAGACCGCGATGCCAACTTTGTTGAGAAAAACGCCGACGGCGTCACGGTCAACCGCTGGCTCTCCACCGGGATGCTGTGTGCCTCTGCCTCCAGCAACGAAACCGGTTATTTAACCCAGAAATTTACGCGCGCACTCGGTATGCTCGCGGTCGACAACCAGGCGCGTGTCTGACACGGACCAACGGTAGCAAGTCTTGCTCCAACATTTGGTCGCGGTGCGATGACCAACCACTGGGTCGACATCAAGAACGCCAACCTCATTGTGGTGATGGGCGGTAACGCCGCTGAAGCGCACCCGGTCGGGTTCCGCTGGGCGATGGAAGCCAAAATCCACAACGGTGCGAAACTGATTGTGATCGATCCCCGCTTCACGCGTACTGCGTCAGTGGCGGATTTCTACACCCCTATTCGTTCAGGTACTGACATTACTTTCCTGTCAGGCGTACTGCTGTACCTGATGACCAACGAAAAATACAACCGCGAATACACCGAAGCCTATACCAACGCCAGCCTGATCGTGCGTGAGGATTACCACTTCGAAGATGGTCTGTTTAGCGGTTACGACGCCGAAAAACGCAAGTACGACAAAACCAGCTGGAACTACGAGCTGGATGAGAAAGGTTTTGCGAAGCGTGACACCACGTTGCAACACCCGCGCTGCGTGTGGAACCTGCTGAAAGAGCACGTCTCCCGCTACACGCCGGAGGTTGTCGAAAACATCTGCGGTACGCCGAAGGCGGACTTCCTGAAGGTGTGCGAGCTGATCGCCGAAACCAGCGCGAAAGACAAAACCGCGTCGTTCCTGTACGCCCTCGGCTGGACGCAACACTCCATCGGCGCGCAGAACATCCGCACCATGGCGATGGTGCAGCTGCTGCTCGGCAACATGGGGATGGCAGGCGGCGGCGTGAACGCCCTGCGCGGTCACTCCAACATTCAGGGTCTGACCGACCTCGGCCTGCTGTCTCAGAGCCTGCCGGGCTATATGAACCTGCCAAGCGAGAAACAGACCGACCTGCAAACCTACCTGACGGCCAGCACGCCTAAACCGCTGCTTGAAGGCCAGGTGAACTACTGGGGCAACTATCCGAAGTTCTTCGTCTCGATGATGAAAGCGTTCTTCGGGGATAAAGCGACGGCGGAAAACAGCTGGGGCTTTGACTGGCTGCCGAAGTGGGACAAAGGCTACGACGTTCTGCAATATTTCGAGATGATGCATCAGGGCAAAGTGAACGGCTATCTGTGCCAGGGCTTTAACCCGGTTGCCTCGTTCCCGAACAAGAACAAGGTTGTTGAGTCGCTGTCGAAACTGAAGTTCCTGGTGACGATTGACCCGCTCAATACCGAAACCTCAACCTTCTGGCAGAACCACGGTGAATCGAACGACGTCGATCCGTCGAAGATTCAGACCGAAGTGTTCCGTCTGCCATCGACCTGCTTTGCGGAAGAGAACGGCTCTATCGTCAACTCCGGGCGCTGGCTGCAGTGGCACTGGAAAGGCGCGGACGCCCCGGGCATCGCCATGAACGACGGCGAGATCCTGGCCGGTATCTTCTTACGCCTGCGTAAGATGTATGCGGCTGAAGGCGGCGCGAACCCTGAGCCTGTGCTGAACATGACCTGGAACTACTCGACGCCGGAAAACCCAGCGCCGGAAGAAGTGGCGATGGAGAGCAACGGTAAGGCGCTGGCGGACGTTATCGACCCGGCCACCGGCACCGTGCTGGCGAAGAAAGGCGATCAGCTCAGTACCTTCGCGCACCTGCGTGACGACGGCACCACCTCCAGCGGCTGCTGGATCTTTGCCGGTAGCTGGACGCCGAAAGGCAACCAGATGGCCAACCGCGATAACGCCGACCCGTCGGGTCTGGGCAATACGCTGGGTTGGGCATGGGCATGGCCGCTCAACCGCCGTATCCTCTATAACCGCGCGTCCGCTGACCCGCAGGGCAACCCGTGGGATCCGAAGCGTCAGCTGCTGAAGTGGGACGGTGCGAAATGGGGCGGCGTGGATATTCCGGACTACAGCACTGCCGCACCAGGCAGCGACGTCGGGCCGTTTATCATGCAGCCTGAAGGGATGGGGCGTCTGTTCGCTATCGATAAGATGGCGGAAGGTCCGTTCCCGGAACACTATGAGCCGTTTGAGACGCCGCTGGGCACCAACCCGCTGCACCCGAACGTGGTTTCTAACCCGGCAGCCCGTATCTTCAAGAGCGATTTTGAAGCGCTGGGTAAAAAGGACAAGTTCCCGTACGTGGGCACCACTTACCGTCTGACCGAGCACTTCCACTACTGGACCAAGCACGCGCTGCTTAACGCCATCGCGCAGCCGGAACAGTTTGTGGAGATCGGCGAGAAGCTGGCGAACAAGCTCGGCATTGCCCATGGCGATACCGTGAAGGTCTCCTCTAACCGCGGCTACATCAAGGCCAAGGCGGTGGTGACCAAGCGTATTCGCACGCTGAACGTTCACGGTCAGCAGGTGGATACCATCGGCATTCCAATTCACTGGGGCTATGAGGGCGTGGCGAAGAAAGGGTTCATTGCGAACACCCTGACGCCGTTCGTCGGTGATGCGAACACGCAGACGCCGGAGTTTAAGGCCTTCCTCGTGAACGTGGAAAAGGTGTAACGGAGACGACTTATGGCTTATCAATCTCAAGACATCATCCGTCGTTCCGCGACTAACGGTTTCACGCCCGCGCCTCAGGCGCGGGACCACCAGCAGGAAGTGGCGAAGCTTATCGACGTGACCACCTGTATCGGCTGTAAAGCCTGTCAGGTGGCCTGCTCTGAGTGGAACGATCTGCGTGACGAAGTGGGCCACAACGTCGGGGTGTACGACAACCCGGCGGACCTGACCGCCAAGTCCTGGACGGTGATGCGTTTCTCGGAAGTGGAGCAGAACGACAAGCTGGAATGGCTTATCCGCAAAGACGGCTGTATGCACTGTGCGGATCCGGGCTGCCTGAAGGCATGTCCGTCAGAAGGGGCTATCATTCAGTATGCCAACGGCATCGTCGACTTCCAGTCCGAGCAGTGCATTGGCTGCGGCTACTGCATCGCGGGCTGTCCGTTCGACGTACCGCGCCTGAACCCGGAAGACAACCGCGTCTACAAATGCACCCTGTGCGTGGACCGCGTTACCGTCGGCCAGGAGCCAGCGTGCGTGAAGACCTGCCCAACCGGCGCCATCCACTTTGGTTCTAAAGAGGATATGAAAACGCTGGCGGCAGAGCGCGTGGGCGAGCTGAAAACCCGTGGTTACGACAACGCGGGCCTGTACGATCCGGCCGGGGTAGGCGGTACGCACGTAATGTACGTGCTGCACCACGCCGACAAGCCGAACCTGTATCACGGCCTGCCGGAGAACCCGGAAATCAGCGCTACCGTGAAGTTCTGGAAAGGCATCTGGAAACCGCTGGCAGCGGTGGGCTTTGCTGCCACCTTCGCAGCGAGCATCTTCCACTACGTCGGCGTCGGTCCGAACCGCGCGGAAGAGGAAGACGACAACCTGCATGAAGAGAAAGACGAGGTGCGCAAATGAGAAAACGTGACACCATCGTGCGCTACACCGCGCCGGAACGCATCAACCACTGGGTCACCGCCTTCTGCTTCATGCTGGCGGCGATAAGCGGGCTGGGGTTCTTCTTCCCGTCCTTCAACTGGCTGATGCAGATCATGGGGACACCACAGCTGGCGCGCATCCTGCACCCGTTTGTGGGCGTCATCATGTTCGCGTCGTTCATCATCATGTTTTTCCGCTACTGGCACCATAACCTAATCAATCGGGATGATATCTTTTGGGCGAAGAATATTCGTAAGATCGTCGTCAACGAGGAAGTGGGTGACACCGGGCGTTATAACTTCGGCCAGAAATGCGTATTCTGGGCGGCGATTATCTTCCTGGTCCTGTTGCTGGTGAGCGGCGTGATCATCTGGCGTCCGTACTTTGCGCCTGCTTTCTCAATCCCGGTGATCCGATTCGCGCTGATGCTGCATTCATTTGCCGCAGTGGCGTTAATTGTGGTTATCATGGTGCATATCTACGCCGCCCTCTGGGTGAAAGGCACCATTACCGCGATGGTGGAGGGATGGGTCACCAGCACGTGGGCGAAGAAACATCACCCGCGCTGGTACCGTGAAGTCCGCCAGAAACAGGAAAAGTCATCTGAATGAGTATTCGCATAATCCCGCAAGATGAGCTGGGGTCGAGCGAGAAACGCACGGCGGATTATATTCCGCCGTTGTTATTCCCCAGACTCAAGAACCTCTACAACCGCCGCGCAGAGCGTCTGCGCGAGCTGGCAGAGAACAACCCGCTGGGTGATTTTCTGCGCTTTGCCGCGCTGGTCGCCCACGCGCAGGAAGTGGTGCTGTACGACCACCCGCTGCAAATGGACCTGACCACGCGCATCAAAGAAGCCAACGCGCAGGGTAAGCCGCCGCTGGACATTCACGTCCTGCCGCGCGACAAGCACTGGCAAAAGCTGCTGCATTCGCTGATTGCCGAGCTGAAGCCGGAAATGAGCGGAACCGCGCTGGCGGTCATTGAGAATCTGGAAAAAGCGTCCGATCTGGAGCTAGAAGAGATGGCGAGCGCGCTGTTTGCGTCCGACTTCTCGCTGGTCAGCAGCGATAAGGCGCCGTTTATCTGGGCAGCCCTGTCGCTCTACTGGGCACAAATGGCAAGCCTGATCCCGGGCAAAGCTCGCGCCGAATACGGCGAGGCGCGCCAGTTCTGCCCGGTATGCGGCTCTATGCCGGTCTCCAGCATGGTGCAAATCGGCACCACTCAGGGGCTGCGCTACCTGCACTGCAACCTGTGTGAAACCGAGTGGCACGTGGTGCGCATCAAGTGCAGCAACTGCGAGCAGACCCGCGATCTCAACTACTGGTCGCTGGAAAATGAAGACGCGGCGGTGAAAGCCGAAAGCTGCGGCGACTGCGGCACCTACCTGAAGATTCTCTATCAGGAAAAGGACCCGAAAGTCGAAGCGGTGGCCGACGATCTCGCCTCGCTGATTCTGGACGCGAAGATGGAGCAGGAGGGCTTTGCCCGCAGCTCGATCAACCCGTTCCTGTTCCCGGGTGAAGGGGAGTAATTCCCTGTGACAGTGCCGGGCGGCGCGTGCTTGCCCGGCCTGTAATTCGACAGCAATACCCGCCGCCTTTCATGCCAGATACTCTCCATTCTCGTTGAGAGACGCGTTATCGCCTTTGCGAGCCGCTTTCCAGGTTGTTGCCCTCAACACTATTCTTGTTTTCTTTTGAATCAAACCAGGCTATAAAACTGTTTATCCATACAGTAAAAGGGATTATTCATGGCGCTGGAAAAGGGTATTGCACAGCTGGTTCAGGGATTTATCGCTGCAGGGCGGCCCTCGTCACGTCGCCAGAGCATTGAGGTGCGACGAGCAGGCTATATTGCCAGCACAGGGCTTGCCGGGGAGACCGAAACGCGCGTTCAGGTGGAGACGCTTGTTCTTGAGGGTCTTACCATTCGGGTATTTTCACCTCTCAATGCGCCTTAACTATTGCCTGCTGCCATCTACTACCACGGCGGATGCTTTATCAGCGGCGGCTTTGATACCCATGACAACCAGCTCCGTCAGTTAGCCTGCTACGGCAATTGCCGGGTGGTTGCGATTCAATACAGGCTGGCGCCGGAGCATACCTTCCCCGCCGCACATGACGATGCGGAAAGAGGTGCAGATCTGGTCTGGCAATATGCGGACAAACTGGGCGTGGATAAAAACCGGATCACCTTTTGCGGAGACAGCGCGGGGGGACATCTGGCGCTGGTAACGGCGCTGCGGCTTAAGGCTAAAGGGCTCTGGCAGCCTGTACAGCTTATTCTTATCTACCCCATGCTCGACGCCACGGCCAGTTTTGAAAGCTATACCCTCAACGGCATGGATTACGTAATTACTCGCGATACCCTGCTGAGCGGCTATGAAATATATCTGGCTGGAGCCGACCGTAAGCATCCTGAGGTTAGCCCGCTGTGGCGAGAAGACTTCAGCGGCCTGCCAGCTGTCCATATCGTTACCGCTGAGTACGATCCGTTATGCGATGAAGGAGAGGCGCTGTTTCAACGCCTCACGGAGCAAGGAGTGACGTGTACCGCTCAGCGATGGCTGGGAGTAATACATGGCTTCTTCCAGCTTGGTGGAATTAGCCAATCAGCGCGAGATGTTATGCGGGATATCGCCGGGCGGATTCAGCACGCCCGGGGAGCGTAAACAGGAGATTACTCCTCCTCGTTCCCGCCCTCTTCATACGCGCCAAAAGGCTTCGCCGGAAGAACAATGTAGGTGCCTTCAAACACCGCGCCCGGCGTTTTATCGCCAAACAGTTCGACCTGCATTTGTACGCGCGCCTTGCGACCGCGTGCCAGACGGTCAAGATCGCCACCCAGTGATCCCAGATCGGCCACGGCGGTCGGCTTGCCGCTTATCGGCGCGCTATAGCGAATGTGGGCATCGGCCAGAATGATGGTCCCGCCCAGATGGCGCTCGCGCAGCATCAGCCAGATAAGCCCCCAGCCGGTGAGCGTGGCCAGTGAGAAAAGACTTCCGGCAAACAGGGTGTGGTGCGGATTCTGGTTGCCGGTTTCCGGCATGGTGGTAATAAATTTTTGTCCGGTGTACTGCTGAATGCGTACGCCCATTTTTTCGCTGAGCGGAATGTGCTGATACCAGGCCTGCTGCAGCTGTCCGCACCAGTCGGCGCGATGCAGAATATCGTCCAGCGTGGCGATGGGTTTGATCATCAAAAAATGACGAATCGGGGTGGTTTGCGGGGTTGTGATTTCACCCTGATTCACAAAACCGAGTTTAGCGAAGAATTCTACGGCATCTTCGCGGGCGCTACAGGTGACGCGCTTAACGCCTTCCTGGCGAGCGACGGATTCCAGGGTCATCGCCATTAGCGTCCCCAGACCTTTGTCCTGCACGGAGGGATGAACCGCCATAAAGCGAATAGACGCTTCGTTATCGGCGTTGATATACAAACGCCCGACGGCCACAAGGTTGCCCTCTTCGTCCATCACCATCTGATGGTGGGCCATCGCGTCCCAGGCGTCGCGCTCAGAGCCTTTTGGCTGATGTAATGGCTTGCGTAGCATTTCCCAGCGGAACTGGTAATAAGCGTCTAACTCTTCTTCCGTTTGCGGTACTCGAAGGTGATACATAGCTGTACTCTCTCTTGTTACCCGCGGCCACGCCGTAAGTATGCTCATACCTGGAGCCAGAATGTGACGGGGCCATCGTTCACCAGCGATACCTGCATATCTGCAGCGAATCGTCCGGTTTGCGTATTCATTTCCTGCTGGCGACAACGCTCAACAAAGTACTCGTAAAGTGCTTCTGCACGATCCGGCGCGGCGCCTTTCGAGAAACTCGGGCGCATGCCGCGCTCGGTATCCGCTGCCAGCGTAAACTGGGAAACCACCAGCACGCTGCCGCCCGCCTGCTGGACGTTCAGGTTCATCTTGCCTTCCGCATCGCTGAAAATACGGTAGCCCAGCACGCGCTCACACAAGCGGTTGGCTTTTTGTTCGTCATCATCCTTTTCGACACCTAACAACACCAAAAGTCCTGGGCCAATTTCACCCGTCACCTCTCCCTCCACGGTGACGCTGGCACGGGTTACGCGCTGTATCAATGCAATCATGGTTGGTCTGCTTCTTGTTGTTTTTCAGCTTCTGCTGCTTTTTTAAGTTCGCGGTATACACCGAGAGTGACAGTTATTTCGGCACCAAGCAAGACGATACACCAGGTCCAGTAAACCCAGACAAACAAAATGGGGATCACCGCCAGCACGCCGTAAATCAGCTGATAAGACGGGAACATGGTGATGTAAAGGGCAAACCCTTTTTTACCCAGTTCAAAAAGAACTGCCGCCACCAGCGCCCCAACTACCGCATCGCGGTTAGGCACGCGCGTGGTCGGTACAACGCTATAGAGCAGCCAGAACGAGAGCCAGGACAGGATCAGCGGAAAAATACGCAGCACGTTATCAATCACGCTGTTTAAATCACTCGCCCAGCGCAAGGAGAGAAGATACGAACTGATTGCCAGACTCGCCCCAGCCAGCAACGGCCCCAGCGTTAAAATCATCCAGTAGACGGCAAAGGAATAGACCTTAGGACGGATTTTTTTGCTTCGCCAGATGGTGTTAAGCGCGCTGTCGATGGAGTACATCAGCAGCAGCGCGGTGACGATAAGGCCGCACGCCCCCACCGCCGTCATTTTGCTGGAGTTGGCAACAAACTGCTCGATGTAGTTCTGGATAACATCCCCGGTGGCCGGGATGAAGTTCGCGAAGACGAAATGGCGAAGCTGGAGGCTAACGTCCGCGAACATCGGGAAAGCGGAAAAGAGCGCAAAGATAACCGCCACCAGCGGCACTAATGAGAGCAACGACACGTAGGCGAGGTTACCCGCCAGCGTGGTCATGTTGTCCTCATCAATGCGGTGCCAGAGCAACTTCAGCCAGGCCCTCAGCGGGCGAGTATGATGCGTGGCTTTTTGATGAACGGTTTTTAGCATAACTGCTTCGCAAAGTAGTTCGGTATCGTCTCTTTTCCGGTCACCAGAATTGACGTGATACCCAACTGGTTAGCTCCCTCTATATTATCGGCGTTGTCATCGAAAAAGACCGCATCGGCCGCGGTGCATCCCTCTGCCTGCAAAACAGCCTGATAAATTCGCGCTTCAGGCTTACGCATACCCATCTCTTGCGAAAGATAGATCTTATCTGCCGCCGCCTTAACTTCGGGGTATTCCTCTGGCCAGAAGGTCGTGTGCAGACGGTTGGTGTTAGACAGCACGACCACCCGGTGCCCCTGCTCGCGCAGTTTGTGCATAATGTCGATCACTTCCGGACGGATCGCGACGAATACCGCCTGCCAGCCGTGAGAAAATTGTTCATAGCTTAACGAAAGCCCCATCTCCTGGCAGAAGCGTTCAGCAAACTCTTCATCGCTAATCTCGCCGCGTTCATGCTGATGGAAGGTCTCACCCATCGCGAAATCCTGCTTTAACGTCGCCAGCGGCACACGGCTAAAGTCGCTCCAGGCACCCAGCACCCGGTTAAAATCGATATCGACGATTACGTTTCCTAAGTCAAAGATATAAAGCATGTTTATCTCCTGCTCGCCGTGGAAAATTAACTTTAGCGGGAAAGATAAGGTTTGGCTATGCGCCAGATTCAGCTTCAAGAAAGGAATAGCCCGAACGTGAACGTCGGGCCAGAAGAAGGGTTAACCTGCCTGCTGTTCGTCGTTTGAATTCACTTCGACAATTTCAACCTGACTGGATTTCAGATGATTTTGCAGCGCCGGGCCGGGTACCTGATCGGTGAAGAGCGCCGTGGCCTGCGCCACGTTGCCAATTTCCACCGCGGCGGATGCAGTAAATTTCGTATGATCGGCCGCCAGCAAAATGTGGCGAGAGTGGGCCATCATGGTTTTCACCACGCTGGCTTCATTCACGTCAAACTCCATCATCGCGCCGTCGTGCTCAATCGCACCGACGCTGGTCACGAGATAGTCCGCCCGAAAACCAGACACAAACGCCGTCGCCGCAGGCCCGATAATGCCGCCGTTGTGCGGGCGCAGCGTGCCGCCCGGCACCATCACTTCAAAGCGCGGGTTCTTATACAAAATATGCGCCACCCGCAGGCTGTTGGTGATAATGCGCAGGTGGTTATGGTTTAGCAGCGCCCGGGCAACGTGCTCCACGGTCGTGCCGATGGTGATGAAGATGGTGGAGCCATCTGGAATATAGTCCGCAATCGCCTCGGCAATCGCCCGCTTCTCTTCGGTAAGCGACACTTCGCGCTGTTCGAAGGCCGTGTTCACCACGCTGGATGCCCTGCCCGCGCCGCCGTGATGACGCGTGATCAGCCCCTGCTCGCTGAGCTTACGGATATCCCGGCGCACCGTTTGCGTGGAGACATCCAGCAGCTGTGCCAGCTCATCAATGTTCATATAGCCGCGATCGGCAATCAGCGTCAGCAGCTGATCGTGACGCGGGTTGCCGGTCAGTTCGGTAAGGCTCATGGGCTGTCCTCTGAAAACCATCACGCCCCGCATTTTATACAAAAAGTGACAAAAAAGAGCGGGTTTGATCACAGTCGGGTATACCCGCGCGCCCGCCGGGCTTTGTGCATTTCAGGGCTGCGACGGCGCTGGCAAAACGCACGGCGTCTGCAGCGGTGGATTGCTGCCCCAGGCTGAACGCCAGCGCGCCGTGGAAAACGTCGCCCGCGCCGGTGGTATCCACCACGTTCACCTCAAAGCCGGGCTGTTGACACAATGCACCGTTTTCCAGCCAGAAGCAGCCCTCTCGCCCCTGCGTGACATACACATGTCCATTTGTGAGCGTTTGTGCTTTTCTCAGCGCGTCTTCGGTTTCATCCAGCTGCGTTAAACGCCGCAATCCCGGCGCGGAGAAGGCCGCGTGATCGCTTAAGGTAATCAGCTCCGCGATATCCTGCGGGGTAACATCCGCATCCAGCAACGTCGGCACACCTTGCTTACGGGCCAGGGTAAATGCCTGTTTTGCTCCGTCATGCCAGCGCACGTCGGCCAGGACAATGTCCCACTGAGAGAAGTCGATTTCGTGCAGCCACTCTGCCGAAGCGGGGAGATCGGGGCTGGGGTAATTCGCTATAATGCGCTCCCCGCAGCCGTCCACCAGCACCGCGGATTGTGACGATCGGGCACCCTTAAATACGCGGGTGTAACGGGTCTTCACTCCCAGGGATTCCAGCTCCGCGAGCAGACGTCTGCCGGTATCGTCGTCGCCCACCCGGCCAATAAAATCCACTTCCGCGCCCAGTTTCGCCGCCGCCACAGCCGCAGTTGCCGCCGGGCCGCCCCCCACTTCCGTATAGTCCTTTGCGACATATTTCCCACCTTCTTTCGGTAAATCATCGAGATACCAGATGCGATCCAGCACGGTAATGCCGACACAAACGATGCGAGTCATGGTGATTCCTTCTGCGTTTTCTGATGCCTTCATTTTAATTTCACCAAATGTTTAAAAAGTGACCCGTGTCAATTTTTTGACTATAAATTACAAATACGATCAAAAACAGACAACACAAACGCGCAGAAATTGACACGATGTGACAGGAGAGAGGCATGTCAGCAATCGCATTTATCGGTTTAGGGCAGATGGGCGCGCCAATGGCGAAGAATCTGTTGAAGCAAGGTCACCAGCTTAACGTCTTTGACGTGAACCCGCAGGCGGTGCAGGCGCTGGTGGAGAGCGGCGCACGGGCGGCGGCTACGCCCGCTCAGGCTGCCACGGACGCCGAATTCGTCATCACCATGCTGCCAAACGGCGACCTGGTGCGCAGCGTCCTGTTCGGCGAGCACGGCGTGTGCGAAGGGTTATCCCGCGACGCGCTGGTGATTGATATGTCCACCATCCACCCGCTGCAAACCGACGCGCTGATCCGCGACATGGCTGAGCGCGGCTTCAGCCTGATGGACGTGCCCGTGGGACGCACGTCTGACCATGCCATCGCCGGCACGCTGCTTCTGCTGGCAGGCGGCACGGCGCAGCAGGTGGAACGTGCCACCCCCGTCTTAATGGCGATGGGCAATGAGCTGATTAACGCCGGCGGGCCGGGCATGGGCATCCGCGTAAAGCTCATCAATAACTACATGAGCATCGCCCTGAACGCGCTTTCCGCCGAGGCGGCGGTGCTGTGTGAAGCGCTTGGCCTCTCCTTTGACGTGGCGCTGAAGGTGATGAACGGCACGCCAGCGGGTAAAGGCCACTTCACCACCTCATGGCCGAACAAGGTGCTGAAAGGGGATCTTTCACCCGCCTTCATGATCGACCTCGCGCATAAAGATCTGGGGATCGCCCTCGACGTGGCCAACCAGCTCCACGTTCCGATGCCGCTGGGCGCGGCCTCCCGCGAAGTTTACAACCAGGCACGCGCCGCCGGGCGCGGGCGCGAAGACTGGACGGCCATTCTTGAACAGGTTCGCGCATCTGCCGGGCTGAAAAAAACACACTGATACGAAAGGACTGAGGAATGACGATGTACACCCTGAAAGATATCACCCGACCTTCCGGCGGTTTTGCGATGCTGGCCGTGGACCAGCGCGAAGCGATGCGCCTGATGTTTGCCGCCGCAGGCGCGCCGGTGCCGGTAACCGACCAGCACCTGACGGATTTTAAGGTCAACGCGGCGAAGATTCTGTCGCCGTACGCCTCGGCCATTCTCGTCGACCAGCAGTTCTGCTATCGCCAGATTGTGGAGCAGCAGGCCGTAGCCAACAGCTGCGCGATGATTGTGGCCGCCGACGAGTTTATTCCTGGGAACGGTATTCCGGTCGACAGCGTGGTGATCGACAAAAGCATCGACGCGCAGGCGGTCAAACGCGACGGCGGCAAGGCTCTGAAGCTGCTGGTGCTGTGGCGCAGCGATGAAGATCCGCAGCAGCGCCTGGAGATGGTGAAAGCGTTCAATACGCTCTGCCACGACAACGGGCTGCTGAGCATTATCGAGCCGGTGGTGCGTCCGCCACGTCGCGGTGCCGCGTTTAACCGCGAACAGGCGATTATCGACGCGGCCAAAGAGCTGGGCGACAGCGGTGCCGACCTCTACAAAGTGGAGATGCCGCTGTTTGGCAAGGGCACGCAGCAGGCGCTGCTGGCGGCCTCGCAAAAGCTTAACGAGAACATCGCCATGCCGTGGGTGATCCTCTCGTCCGGCGTTGACGATAAGTTATTCCCGCGCGCGGTGAGCGTGGCGATGCAGGCGGGGGCATCGGGCTTTTTAGCCGGTCGCGCCGTCTGGTCCTCTGTGATTGGCCTGCCGGACACCGAGCTGATGCTGCGTGATATTTCCGTCCCCAAACTTCAGCGTCTGGGTGAGATCGTCGACGAAATGATGGCTCGCCGTTAACAAAGGACCCGAACATGAAATGGTTTAACACCCTGAGCCATAACCGCTGGCTCGAACAAGAGACCGACCGCATTCTCGATTTCGGCAAAAATGCCGCCGTGCCGACCGGCTTTGGCTGGCTGGGCAATAACGGCCAGGTGCGTAGCGATATGGGCACGCATCTGTGGATCACCGCCCGCATACTGCACGTTTACGCGGTGGCGGCGAACATGGGACGCCCCGGCGCGTATGCCCTGGTTGAGCACGGCATTAACGCCCTGAACGGCCCGCTGCGCGACAAACAGCACGGCGGCTGGTACGCCTGCGTTAACGATGAAGGCGTGATTGATGCGTCCAAGCAGGGCTATCAGCACTTCTTCGTCCTGCTGGGCGCGGCGAGCGCCGTGACCACGGGTCACCCGCAGGCACGTAAGCTGCTGGACGATGCCATCGAGGTGATTGAGCGCTACTTCTGGAGCGAACAGGAGCAGATGTGCCTGGAGTCCTGGGATGAAGCCTTCAGCAAAACGGAAGACTATCGCGGCGGTAACGCCAACATGCACGCCGTGGAAGCCTTCCTGATCGTCTATGACGTGACCCACGACCGTAAATGGCTCGACCGCGCCCTGCGCATCGCGTCGGTAATTATTCATGACGTGGCGCGCAAAGGGGAGTATCGCGTTAACGAGCATTTCGACACCAGCTGGAACCCGATCCGCGATTACAACATCGATAACCCTGCTCACCGCTTCCGCGCCTACGGCGGCACGCCGGGACACTGGATTGAATGGGGCCGCCTGATGCTGCACCTGCGCGCCGCCCTGGAAGCGCGCTTTGAAACCCCGCCGGAATGGCTGCTGGAAGATGCGAAAGGCCTGTTCCACGCCACCATCCGCGACGCCTGGGCACCCGACGGCGCCGACGGGTTTGTCTATTCCGTGGGCTGGGACGGCAAGCCAATCGTCCGCGAACGCGTGCGCTGGCCAATCGTCGAGGCGATGGGTACGGCCTATGCCCTATATACCGTGACCGGCGAAGCGCAGTACGAAGCCTGGTATCAGAAGTGGTGGGATTACTGCATCAAGTACCTGATGGATTACGAAAACGGTTCCTGGTGGCAGGAGCTGGACACCAATAACGAAGTAACCACCAAAGTCTGGGACGGCAAGCAGGATATTTATCATCTGCTGCACTGCCTGGTGATCCCCCGCCTGCCGCTGGCGCCGGGCCTAGCGCCTGCCGTCGCCGCCGGATTACTGGATAGCCAGGCCAAATAATTAAGACGGAGTTTTTATGCGTACCCTACACAATATTGACCTGAAAAATAACGAAAGTGGCTTCACCCTGCGCTGGCAGGACCGTCTGATTTTATCCCACGCCGCGGATGCCCCTTGCCTGTGGATTGGCGCAGGCGAGGCGGATATCGAGATGTTTCGCGGCAACTTCAGCATCAAAGACAAGCTCAACGAAAAGATTGCCCTGACGGACGCGACCGTCACGCAGCAAAACGCGGGCTGGGCGATCCGCTTTACCCGCGGCGATGCGGTAAGCGCGACGCTGCTGGTGGGCGGGGATGCGGAAGGCCGTCTGGAGCTGAAGCTGAAAAATGACGCCGCCAGCCATAACCGCATCTGGCTGCGGCTGGCGGCGCAGCCAGACGATCATATTTACGGCTGCGGCGAGCAGTTCTCGTATTTCGATTTGCGCGGCAAGCCGTTCCCGCTGTGGACCAGCGAGCAGGGCGTGGGCCGCAATAAGCAAACCTACGTCACCTGGCAGGCCGACTGCAAAGAGAACGCGGGCGGCGACTACTACTGGACCTTCTTCCCGCAGCCTACCTTCGTGAGCACCCAGAAGTACTACTGCCACGTGGATAACAGCTGTTATATGAACTTCGACTTCAGCGCGCCGGATTTCCACGAGCTGGCGTTCTGGGAAGATAACGCCACGCTGCGCTTCGAATGCGCAGAAACCTACGTCGATCTGCTGGAAAAACTGACCGGCCTGCTGGGGCGTCAGCCTGAATTGCCGGACTGGGTGTACGACGGCGTGACGCTGGGCATTCAGGGCGGCACCGAGGTGTGCCAGCAGAAGCTCGACGCCATGCGCGAGGGCGGCGTGAAGGTCAACGGCATCTGGGCGCAGGACTGGTCCGGCATTCGCATGACCTCCTTCGGCAAACGCGTAATGTGGAACTGGAAGTGGAACAGCGCGCTCTATCCGCAGCTTGATGCGCGTATTGCGAAGTGGAAAGAGGAAGGCGTGCAGTTCCTCTCCTATATCAACCCGTACGTCGCCAGCGATAAAGATCTCTGCGAAGAGGCCGCGAAACGCGGCTATCTGACCAAAAACGCCAACGGCGAGGACTACCACGTCGAGTTCGGCGAGTTCTACGCGGGCGTTATCGACCTGACCAACCCGGCAGCCTACGACTGGTACAAAGAGGTCATTAAAAAGAACCTGATCGAACTGGGCTGCGGCGGCTGGATGGCCGATTTCGGGGAGTACCTGCCGACCGACACCTTCCTGCATAACGGCGTGAGCGCGGAGATCATGCATAACGCCTGGCCTGCCCTGTGGGCCAAATGTAACTACGAAGCGCTTCAGGAGACCGGCAAGCTCGGCGAGATCCTGTTCTTCATGCGCGCGGGCTATACCGGCAGCCAGAAGCACTCGGTGATGATGTGGGCGGGGGATCAGAACGTCGACTGGAGCCTGGACGACGGTCTGGCGTCCGTCATCCCTGCGGCGCTGTCGCTGGCGATGACCGGGCACGGCCTGCACCACAGCGACATCGGCGGCTATACGACCCTGTTCGAGATGAAGCGCAGCAAAGAGCTGCTGCTGCGCTGGTGCGACTTCAGCGCCTTTACGCCGATGATGCGTACCCATGAGGGCAACCGTCCCGGCGACAACTGGCAGTTCGACGGCGACGCGGAAACCATCGCGCACTTCGCGCGCATGACAACCGTCTTCACCACCCTAAAGCCGTACATCAAAGCTGCGGTCGCGCAGAACGCGAAAAGCGGCCTGCCGGTGATGCGTCCGCTGTTCCTGCACTACGAGGACGACGCGCGCGCCTACACGCTGAAATACCAGTACCTGTTTGGCCGCGACCTGCTGGTGGCGCCGGTTCATGAAGAGGGGCGCCGCGACTGGTCGCTCTATCTGCCGCAGGACAGCTGGGTGAATGCGTGGACCGGGGAAATCTGCCGGGGCGGTGACGTGACCGTAGATGCCCCGCTCGGCAAGCCGCCGGTCTTCTACCGCCAGCACAGCGAATGGGCAGATCTGTTTAGCACCTTACGTCATATCTGATAAGGCTCGCCCGCGGGGCCACCTGCGGGCAGACGGAGAACAATAATGAGTCAACATACTTCCGATCCGGCAACCCTACGCCTGCCGTTTAAAGAAAAACTCGCCTACGGGATGGGCGATCTCGGCTCAAACATCCTGCTGGATATCGGCACGCTTTATCTGCTGAAGTTTTACACCGACGTGCTGGGGCTGCCGGGCACCTACGGCGGAATTATCTTCCTGATTGCGAAGTTCTTTACCGCCTTCACCGATATGGGCACCGGGATCATGCTCGACTCCCGGCGCAAGATCGGCCCGAAAAGAAAATTCCGCCCGTTCGTGCTCTATGCGGCGTTCCCGGTGACCTTACTGGCGATTGCCAACTTCGTTGGCACGCCGTTTGAAATCACCGGTAAAACGGTGATGGCGACGGTGCTGTTCATGCTGTACGGCCTGTTCTTCAGCATGATGAACTGCTCCTACGGCGCGATGGTGCCCGCCATTACCAAAAACCCGGACGAGCGCGCCTCGCTGGCCGCCTGGCGTCAGGGCGGCGCTACGCTGGGCCTGCTGCTCTGTACCGTGGGTTTTGTTCCGGTGATGAACCTGATTGAAGGCAATGACCAGCTTGGCTATATCTTTGCCGCCACCCTCTTCTCGCTGTTCGGACTGTTTTTTATGTGGTGGTGCTACAAGGGGGTGACCGAACGTTACGTCGAGGCGCAGCCCGCCAACCCGGCGCAAAAACCGGGGCTGCTGCAGTCGTTTCGCGCCATCGCCGGGAACCGTCCGCTGTTTATCCTGTGCATCGCCAACCTGTGCACGCTGGGCGCCTTTAACGTCAAACTCGCCATTCAGGTCTACTACACGCAGTACGTGCTGAACGACCCGATCCTGCTGTCGTACATGGGCTTCTTCAGCATGGGCTGCATTTTTATCGGCGTCTTTATGATGCCCGGCGCGGTGCGGCGCTTCGGCAAGAAAAAGGTCTACATCAGCGGGCTGATGATTTGGGTGGCGGGCGATCTGCTCAACTACTTCTTCGGCGGCGGCTCGGTGAGCTTTGTGGCGTTCTCCTGCCTGGCCTTTTTCGGCTCCGCGTTCGTGAACAGCCTGAACTGGGCGCTGGTGTCCGATACCGTGGAGTACGGTGAGTGGCGCACCGGCGTGCGCTCAGAGGGGACGGTCTATACCGGTTTTACCTTCTTCAGGAAGGTCTCTCAGGCGCTGGCGGGCTTCTTCCCGGGGATCATGCTCACGCAGATCGGCTATGTGCCCAACGTGGTGCAATCCAGTGGCACGGTTGAAGGGCTGCGGCAGCTGATATTTATCTACCCGAGCCTGCTGGCAGTTATCACCATCGTGGCGATGGGCTGCTTCTACAACCTCAACGAGAAGATGTATGTGCGCATCGTCGAAGAGATCGAACTGCGCAAACGTACGGCATAATGACGTGATAGAGCGCCCTGCGGGGCGCTTTGAGGATCGACCATGACACATAATACTGATCCGTTAACCCTGAAATTGAGCCTGCGAGAGAAGTGCGCCTACGGGATGGGCGATTTTGGCTCGAACTTGATGCTGTGTATTGGCACGCTGTATCTGCTGAAGTTTTACACCGATGAACTGGGCATGCCGGCGTTCTACGGCGGCATTATTTTCCTCGTCGCGAAGTTTTTCACCGCCTTTACCGACATGCTGACCGGGGTGCTGCTCGACTCACGGCGTAATATCGGCGCGCGGGGGAAGTTCCGGCCGTTTATTCTTTATGCCTCCGTCCCGGTGGCGCTGGTCGCGACGGCGCAGTTTATGGCCAACGACTTTAGCCTGACGGTGAAAACGGCCCTCGCCACCGTGCTCTTCATGATGTTTGGCCTCTGCTATAGCCTGATGAACTGCGCCTACGGTGCGATGGTCCCGGCCATCACCAAAAACCCGAACGAGCGCGCGCAGCTTGCGGCGTGGCGTCAGGGCGGCGCAACGGTAGGACTGTTGCTCTGCACCGTCGGCTTTATGCCCATTCAGGCGCTGTTCGTCCACCAGCCCTCACTCGGCTATCTGGTGGCCGCGCTGGTGTTCGTTACCGGCGGCCTGTTCTGCATGTGGTGGTGCTACAGCGGGGTGAAAGAACGCTACGTCGAGCTTACGCCCGATCACCATAAGCCCGGCATTCTGAAATCATTCTGCGCGATTTTCCGCAATCCGCCGCTGCTGGTGCTGTGCATCGCCAACCTGTGCACTCTCGCCGCGTTTAACATCAAGCTGGCGATTCAGGTCTATTACACCCAGTACGTGCTGAACGATCTGCATCTGCTGTCGTGGATGGGCTTTTTCAGCATGGGCTGCATTCTGATTGGCGTGTTTCTGGTGCCCGGCGCGGTAAAGCGCTTTGGCAAGAAACCGGTCTATCTGGGCGGGCTGGCGCTGTGGGCGGTGGGCGACGTGCTGAATTTCTTCTGGGGGACCAGCTCCCTGCTGTTCGTGCTTTTTTCCTGCATGGCCTTCTTCGGCACGGCGTTTGTTAATAGCCTGAACTGGGCGCTGGTGCCGGATACCGTCGATTACGGCGAGTGGAAAACCGGCATTCGCGCCGAAGGGTCGGTGTATACCGGCTATACCTTCTCGCGCAAAATCTCCGCCGCGCTCGCCGGTTTCCTGCCCGGCATCATGCTGACCCAGATTGGCTACGTTCCCCATGCCGTCCAGAGCGCGGGCACGCTGCTTGGGTTGCGTCAGCTGATTTTCCTCTGGCCGTGCGGCCTGGCGATTGTTGCTGCCGTGACCATGGGGCTGTTTTATAAACTCAACGAAGCGCGCTTCGCCTTTATTATCGAGGAGATTGGAAAACGGAAGAAACAAACCGTGAATACCCCTGAGATAACCACCAACAATAAAGCGTCAGCAGTCACTTTATAACAATAAATCCGGCCACTATGTCCTTCCTGTTTATCAGGAGGGAGGCCTTTCTGTACCTGATACATGGACAAATTATGAAAAGAATCATCACTGTACTGATCGTGTCGTCTGTGTCCTGCCCGGTATTTGCCGGGGCCTATGTCGAAACGCGTGAAGCCTACAATACGGCCTCAGAGATGCACGAGGTGATCCTGCGTGCGGGCTATAACTTCGATATGGGCGCGGGACTGATGTTCACCAACGCCTATAACGTGGGTAAATGGGATGAACTTAAGCACAGCTATAACGAAATCGAGGGGTGGTATCCGCTCTTTAAGCCGACCGATAAACTCACCTTCCAGCCCGGCGGGTTGATTAACGACAGCAGCGCAGGTTCGGGTGGCGCGGTCTATTTAGATACCAACTACAAATTTACAGACTGGTTTAATCTGACGTTCCGCTATCGCTATAACCATAACAACTACGATACGCCGGACTATAACGGGCAAATGGATAAGAACGACACGCACGAATTTGCCAACTACTGGAATTTCAAAGTAACGGATGCATTTTTCTACACCTTTGAACCGCACTTTTTCCAGCGGGTGAATGATTATCACAGCAAAAATGGCAAAGACCATCACTGGGAAATTACCAATAAATTCAGTTACAGGATCGACAGAAACTGGCTGCCGTACCTCGAACTGCAGTGGCTGGACCGATGGAATGATTACAACCGGGAGCAGTACCGGATCCGTTTAGGGCTACGGTATTCGTTCTAATAAAAAAAGCCGCTGATCGCTCAGCGGCTTTTTCGTTGCCGGGTGGCGCATGCGCATACCCGGCCTACGGCATAACCGAATTACTCTTCTTTCGCACCGCGCATAGCACGTTTACGATCGTTCTCGGTCAGGTGACGTTTACGGATACGGATAGACAGCGGAGTCACTTCTACCAGTTCGTCGTCATCGATGAATTCCAGAGCCTGCTCCAGGGTCATCTTGATCGGTGGAACCAGAACCGTTGCTTCGTCAGTACCGGACGCACGCATGTTGGTTAGTTTCTTACCGGTCAGGCAGTTTACGGTCAGGTCGTTAGAACGGCTGTGGATACCGATGATCTGGCCTTCGTAAACTTCAGCACCGTGACCCAGGAACAGCTTACCGCGATCCTGCAGACCGAACAGCGCAAACGCAACCGCTTTACCCTGACCGTTGGAGATCAGTACGCCGTTGTTACGCTGGCCCACTTCGCCCGGACGCACGTCGTCGTAGTGGCTGAAGGTGGAGTACAGCAGACCGGTACCAGAGGTCATGGTCATGAACTCAGAACGGAAGCCGATCAGGCCACGGCTTGGGATCACGTAGTCGAGACGTACGCGGCCTTTGCCATCTGGATTCATGTTTTTCAGGTCGCCTTTACGCTCGCCCAGCGCCTGCATCACAGAACCCTGGTGCTGCTCTTCAACGTCCAGCGTCACGTTTTCGAACGGCTCTTGTTTACGGCCGTCGATTTCGCGGAAGATAACTTTCGGACGGGAAACCGCCATCTCGAAACCTTCACGACGCATGTTTTCGATCAGAACAGACAGGTGCAGCTCACCACGACCGGATACGCGGAAGGCATCAGCGTCTTCGGTTTCTTCAACGCGCAGCGCAACGTTGTGCACCAGCTCTTTGTTCAGGCGGTCAAGGATCTGACGAGAGGTAACGAACTTACCTTCTTTACCACAGAACGGAGAGGTGTTGACGTTGAAGAACATGGTAACGGTTGGTTCATCAACAGACAGGGCTGGCAGCGCTTCCACGTTCTGCGGATCGCAGATGGTGTCAGAGATGTTCAGCTCGCCCAGACCGGTGATCGCGATGATGTCGCCCGCTTCAGCCAGATCGCTGTCGATACGCTCCAGACCCAGGTGAGTCAGCACTTTGCCAACTTTACCGTTGCGGGTTTTGCCTTCGCTATCGATGATAGTAACCTGCTGGTTTGGCCTCACTTTACCGCGTTTGATACGACCGATACCGATGACGCCAACGTAGTTGTTGTAGTCCAGCTGGGAGATCTGCATCTGCAGTGGACCATCCAGATCAACATCCGGTGCCGGTACGTGATCGACAATCGCCTGATACAGCGGGGTCATGTCTTCCGCCATATCTTCGTGGTCCAGACCCGCGATACCATTCAGCGCCGAAGCGTAAATGATAGGGAAGTCCAGCTGTTCGTCGGTCGCGTCGAGGTTAACGAACAGGTCGAATACCTGATCAACAACCCAGTCAGGACGTGCGCCAGGACGGTCAACCTTGTTGATAACAACAATTGGTTTCAGGCCATGGGCAAATGCTTTTTTGGTCACGAAGCGCGTTTGCGGCATTGGGCCGTCAAATGCGTCAACCACCAGCAGCACGGAATCCACCATGGACATCACGCGCTCAACTTCACCACCGAAGTCGGCGTGCCCTGGGGTATCAACGATGTTGATACGGTAGTCATTCCATTTAATAGCGGTGTTTTTCGCGAGGATAGTAATCCCACGCTCTTTCTCCAAATCGTTGGAGTCCATCACACGCTCTTGAGTTTCGGCACGTGCATCAAATGTACCGGATTGCTGCAGCAGCTTATCAACCAGGGTAGTTTTACCATGGTCAACGTGCGCGATGATGGCGATGTTACGCAAATTTTCGATCACAACTTTGCCTCAGGCATTAGAAATAGCGCGTTATTGTACACGGATTAATCGCACTACAAAACAGGATCACAAACATCCTCCGCAAACAAGTATCGCAGAGATGCTTTGTGATCGCTTTCACGGAGCGAAAAAGGGCACTTTAACGAAAATTGCACCAATATGGTGCTCGGTGTTCACACTAAAGCACTATACTGGTGCAACATTACCATTGTGGTGCAGCCCTTTTGCACTATGGTGCGCATGATAACGCCTTTTTGGGGTGTTTTAAAAGTTGGCACAGATTTCGCTTTATAAAAATTACATGGCAACAGCCAGTACAAACAGAAACTGAAGACCTCGTTACCACGACGACAATGACCAATCTGGAGAGTTAAGTATGTCCGCTGAACACGTTTTGACGATGCTGAACGAACATGAAGTGAAGTTTGTTGATCTCCGCTTCACCGACACCAAAGGTAAAGAACAGCACGTCACAATCCCTGCTCATCAGGTGAACGCCGAATTCTTTGAAGAAGGCAAAATGTTTGACGGCTCCTCCATTGGTGGCTGGAAAGGCATTAACGAATCCGACATGGTTCTGATGCCAGATGCAACCACTGCGGTCATTGATCCGTTCTTCGAAGAACCTACCCTGATCATCCGTTGCGACATCCTCGAGCCAGGCACGCTGCAGGGCTACGACCGCGACCCACGTTCTATCGCGAAACGCGCTGAAGAGTACCTGCGTTCTACCGGCATCGCGGACACCGTTCTGTTCGGGCCAGAGCCAGAGTTCTTCCTGTTCGATGACATCCGTTTTGGTGCCTCTATCTCTGGCTCCCACGTGGCTATCGACGACATCGAAGGCGCATGGAACTCCTCCACCAAATACGAAGGCGGTAACAAAGGTCACCGTCCAGGCGTGAAAGGCGGTTACTTCCCGGTTCCTCCGGTCGACTCTGCACAGGACATTCGTTCCACCATGTGTCTGGTGATGGAAGAGATGGGCCTGGTTGTTGAAGCTCACCACCACGAAGTGGCGACTGCGGGTCAGAACGAAGTGGCTACCCGCTTCAACACCATGACCAAAAAAGCGGACGAAATTCAGATCTACAAATACGTTGTGCACAACGTTGCGCACCGTTTCGGTAAAACTGCGACCTTCATGCCAAAACCAATGTTTGGCGACAACGGTTCCGGTATGCACTGCCACATGTCTCTGTCCAAGAACGGTACCAACCTGTTCTCTGGTGACAAATATGCCGGTCTGTCCGAGCAGGCGCTGTACTACATTGGCGGCGTAATCAAACACGCTAAAGCGATCAACGCCCTGGCGAACCCAACCACCAACTCCTACAAGCGTCTGGTCCCGGGCTACGAAGCGCCAGTGATGCTGGCCTACTCTGCGCGTAACCGTTCTGCTTCTATCCGTATCCCGGTGGTGGCGTCTCCTAAAGCGCGTCGTATCGAAGTTCGCTTCCCGGATCCAGCGGCTAACCCATACCTGTGCTTCGCAGCACTGCTGATGGCCGGTCTGGACGGTATCAAGAACAAGATCCACCCAGGCGAAGCGATGGACAAAAACCTGTACGACCTGCCGCCAGAAGAAGCGAAAGAGATCCCACAGGTTGCTGGCTCTCTGGAAGAAGCCCTGCAGGCGCTGGACGCAGACCGTGAGTTCCTGACCGCAGGTGGGGTATTCACTGACGACGCTATCGATGCCTACATCGCCCTGCGTACTGAAGAGAACGACCGCGTGCGCATGACTCCGCATCCGGTTGAGTTCGAACTGTACTACAGCGTTTAATTAAGTTGTTTTACCCGGCGTGACAAGCGCCGGGAGTAGTTGCCGTGGAAACTTTTAGCCCATCTCCGGATGGGCTTTTTTCTCCACCAACAATCTGATCTCACGCGCTTTTGACGCCGAAAACGCTATACTGCACTAAATTAGTGCAAACGACTCCAGGAGACTGCTGAATGGCAACTGGCACGCTGCCCGATGCTGGGCAGATCCTCAATTCTTTGATTAACAGCATTTTGCTGGTGGATGACGAGCTGGCCGTTCATTACGCCAACCCGGCGGCACAGCAGCTGCTCGCCCAAAGCGCACGCAAACTGTTCGGCACCCCGCTTCCGGAACTTCTGAGCTATTTTTCGCTGAATATTGGCCTGATGCAGGAAAGTTTACAGGCGGGCCAGGGTTTCACCGATAACGAAGTGACGCTGGTGATCGACGGGCGCTCGCACATTCTGTCGCTGACCGCGCAACGTCTTCCCGAAGGCTTGATCCTGCTGGAAATGGCGCCGATGGATAATCAGCGTCGCCTGAGCCAGGAGCAGCTTCAGCATGCGCAGCAAATTGCCGCCCGAGACCTGGTGCGCGGCCTGGCGCATGAAATCAAAAACCCGCTGGGTGGGTTACGCGGCGCGGCGCAGCTTCTGACCAAGGCGCTGCCCGACCCTGCGCTGGCGGAGTACACCAACGTCATCATCGAGCAGGCGGACCGCCTGCGGAATCTGGTTGACCGTCTTCTCGGGCCACAGCAGCCGGGAATGCACGTCACAGAAAGCATCCATAAAGTGGCCGAGCGCGTGGTGAAGCTCGTCTCGATGGAGCTGCCAGAGAACGTCACGCTGGTGCGTGATTACGACCCAAGCCTGCCGGAACTGGCCCATGACCCGGATCAGATTGAGCAGGTCCTGTTGAACATTGTGCGCAATGCCCTGCAGGCGCTTGGACCGGAAGGGGGCGAGATTATTTTACGCACCCGTACCGCCTTCCAGCTCACGTTACACGGCGTGCGCTATCGGCTTGCGGCCCGTATCGACGTCGAGGATAACGGCCCCGGTATTCCATCGCATCTTCAGGACACTCTGTTCTACCCGATGGTCAGCGGCCGCGAAGGCGGAACCGGCCTGGGCTTATCCATTGCCCGCAGTTTGATCGACCAACACTCTGGAAAAATTGAATTTACCAGTTGGCCGGGACATACCGAGTTTTCGGTTTTCCTGCCGATTAAAAAATAAAGGTGACGTTTATGCAACGAGGGATAGTCTGGGTAGTCGATGACGATAGCTCCATCCGTTGGGTGCTTGAACGCGCGCTCACAGGGGCTGGATTAAGCTGCACGACGTTTGAGAGCGGCAGCGAAGTGCTCGACGCACTCACCACTAAAACGCCCGATGTTCTGCTGTCGGATATCCGTATGCCGGGCATGGACGGGCTGGCGCTGTTAAAGCAGATCAAACAACGCCACCCTATGCTTCCGGTCATCATAATGACGGCTCATTCCGATCTGGATGCCGCGGTGAGCGCTTACCAGCAAGGGGCATTCGATTATCTGCCCAAACCGTTTGATATCGACGAAGCGGTGGCGCTGGTCGAGCGCGCGATAAGCCATTATCAGGAGCAGCAACAGCCGCGCCACGCGCCCGATTTCGGGCCAACCACCGACATCATCGGCGAAGCGCCGGCGATGCAGGACGTGTTTCGCATTATTGGCCGTCTGTCCCGCTCCTCCATCAGCGTCTTGATCAACGGCGAATCGGGGACCGGTAAAGAGCTTGTGGCCCATGCCCTGCATCGCCACAGCCCGCGGGCAAAAGCGCCGTTTATCGCCCTCAATATGGCGGCGATCCCGAAGGACTTGATTGAATCCGAACTGTTCGGCCACGAAAAAGGGGCGTTTACCGGCGCAAATACCATTCGCCAGGGGCGCTTCGAACAGGCTGACGGCGGCACGCTGTTCCTGGATGAGATCGGCGATATGCCGCTGGACGTTCAGACCCGTCTGCTGCGCGTGCTGGCCGACGGGCAGTTTTATCGCGTGGGCGGTTATGCGCCGGTGAAGGTGGACGTGCGCATCATCGCCGCAACCCACCAGAACCTGGAGCAGCGCGTGCAGGAAGGCAAATTCCGGGAGGATTTATTCCATCGTCTGAACGTCATTCGCGTTCATCTGCCGCCGCTGCGTGAACGCCGGGAAGATATTCCCCGCCTGGCGCGTCATTTCCTGCAGGTGGCCGCCCGCGAGCTGGGCGTAGAAGCCAAGCAGCTTCACCCGGAAACCGATGCTGCCCTCACCCGCCTCGCGTGGCCGGGCAACGTGCGTCAGCTGGAAAATACCTGCCGCTGGTTAACCGTGATGGCTGCCGGTCAGGAAGTGCTGATTCAGGATTTACCGGCCGAGCTGTTTGAGGCGACCGCGCCGGAAAGCAGTAGCGGACACGCGCTGCCGGACAGCTGGGCGACGCTGCTGGCGCAGTGGGCCGACCGCGCGCTGCGTTCCGGTCATCAAAACCTGCTGTCTGAGGCTCAGCCTGAGATGGAGCGTACGCTGTTGACCACCGCGCTTCGTCATACCCAGGGTCATAAGCAGGAAGCCGCTCGCCTGTTAGGATGGGGACGCAATACCCTGACGCGCAAGCTGAAAGAGCTGGGAATGGAGTAATATCCGCGCTTGTGTAAAGGTTATTAATTGAGCGCAAATTGCCGTTATTTTGCGCTTTACTGTTCCGATGAGTTTTGTATGATCGTGCCCGGAAATTGGGGGTGAACATCATGCTGGAAACATTCGTGAATATGCTCTCTAGCGGAGCCGCTGAAAGCCACACGCCACAAACCGCCGTTGCGGCGGTGCTGTGTGCGGCGCTGGTTGGGCTGTTTAGCTAGCGAGTTGGCGATGAAAAGCCGGGTGGCGCTTCGCTTACCCGTCCTACATTTCGCACTTTTGTAGGCCGGGTAAGGCGAAGCCGCCACCCGGCATTACCGTTTAAATCACCCGCGAGAACTGCTGCATACGCGCTTTCTGACGCAGATATGCGTCAAAGCACATGCAGATATTGCGGATCAACAGACGCCCTTTCGGCGTGACCTCAATCGCGCTCTCCGACACATCCACCAGCCCGTCTTTCGCCAGCGGCGCCAGCAGCTTCAGATCTTCCGCGAAATAATCGCTGAAGTTCAGCGCCCACTGCGCTTCCACGTCCCTGAAATCGAGACGGAAGTTGCAGATAAGCGCTTTAATCACATCACGACGGATGCAGTCGTCACGGGTTAGCGCGATGCCGCGCCACAGCGCGTTGCCGGTTTCATCTACCTGCTGGTAGTAGAGCTTCAGCTCTTTCTGGTTCTGCGCGTAGCAGTCACCAATCATGCTGATGGCAGAGACGCCCATGCCGAGCAGATCGGTATCGCCCTGGGTCGTGTAGCCCTGGAAGTTGCGGTGCAGTACCCCTTCGCGCTGAGCAACGGCCAGCTCGTCATCAGGACGGGCAAAGTGATCCATGCCGATAAACTGATAGCCGGTGTCGGTCAGCGAGGTGATGGTTTCCTGCAGGATATCCAGCTTCTGCTGGGCAGAAGGCAGATCGGCATCTTTGATTTTGCGCTGGGCGGCAAAGAGCGTCGGCAGATGCGCGTAGTTAAAGACGCTCAGGCGGTCCGGACTGAGTTCAGCCACGCGCTTCAGCGTAAAGGCAAAGCTTTCCGGCGTCTGCTTTGGCAGGCCGTAAATCAGGTCAATATTGGTCGACGTGAAACCGATGTCACGCGCATGGTTGAGTAAGGCAAAAATAAAGTCTTCGTCCTGCTCGCGGTTCACCAGACGCTGAACCTCTTTATTGAAGTCCTGCACGCCCATGCTCAGGCGGTTGAAGCCTTCTGCGCGTAAGTGATCCAGCACATCCAGCTCAATTTCGCGCGGATCGACTTCGATCGAGATTTCAGCATCGTCGTTAAAACTGAAATTGCCGCGCAGCAGGGTCATCAGGCGGCTTATTTGCGCTTTGTTCAGATAGGTTGGCGTACCGCCGCCCCAGTGAAGCTGGCTGACGTGACGGCCTTTAAACAGCGGCGCGCGGTGCACAATTTCCTGTTCGAGCGCGTCAAGATACTGGTCGGCTTTATGCTGCTGGCGGGTCACGATTTTATTGCAGCCGCAGAAGTAACAAAGCTTGTGGCAGAACGGAATATGGACGTAGAGCGACAGCGGACGCTCAGGATAGCGCGCGACAGCCTGCTGAAAATCCTCCTCGCCGAAGGCATCGGAGAACTCCAGCGCGGTGGGGTATGACGTATAACGCGGCCCGGAATAGTTATATTTCTGGATTAGGGCCAAATCCCAGTCGATAGTTGGTGCTGACATGCTCACTCCTTCCGTTGGTGTCGCGTTCGTATACGGCGGCCCGTTCTGACCCCATTGCGGGCCATCATTCGGGTGCGCAGCCACTTCTGTCGCCGCGACAACCGCCGTAGTTTAACGAATAACCACACCAGATAACATATAACCGGAAGGGTTATAAGCAGGACTATCGAGCCTGCCGGGTGCAAATGTTAGTTTCCACCCTTCAGAAGACGCATCATATCTTCCTGCTTTTCGTCTTCTTCTTCGTCGTCTTCGTCATCGTAAGACAGACCCAGCTTCTGCATCAGCTCGTCGATGCGATCCAGTTTGGCATCCACCCATGACTGCTCTTCGGCGGTCAGGGTTTCACCCTCTTCAAGACGTTCCAGCAGCGCGTCCAGGCGCTCATCGTTCTCCAGCAAATCCAGCTCAGCCTGCGGTGAAAGCATAGGTTTCTCGCTCTTTGGTTTGTGCTGCTTAGTGACCGGGGTGTCTGTCACGCCCAGTGGAATGGGAGTTTTACTGCCGATACGAGGATCTTTCTGCTGCTTGCTTTTTGCAGAAGCGCCCGCTGCACCACCACCGTTGGCACGGCTACCCGCAGCATGACCGCGATGTTTCTTGTCGCGTTTGCGGTCGCGCGCTTCCTGGTTCAGTTCTTCGCGCGTTTTGCGGCGTGCTTTTGCAGGGCGTTTCGCGCCCGCAGCGGAGGTTGGTTTTTTCATGATGTTTTATCTTTAAGTCGTTTTCTTCAGTATAGAATTGCGGCGAAATCTAGCAGAAAGCAAGCAAAGAAAAAAGGCGACAGAGCAATCTGTCGCCTTTTTTCCTGACTCACAACCCTTAACGGGTCAGACATTCCATGTTTGCCAACAACAAACCCTGTTTATCCCTTGGCTAATACCGTCCGTGATACGGTTCCATTTCCTGTTAAAACGCCTCCAGGCGCTGGTCGTCCTGACAATCCTGCGTCTTCGCCTCCTGGCGCTCCTGACCCTTATCCTTAAGTCATCATCCTGTTGGCTTCCTCGCCTTGCCGCATACTTTACCGTGTTCGCTTAAACTAACAAGCAACGAAACGGTACAAAAACGGATTTTCAGATAATTACCTGGAAATAAGATGATGATTTAAAACAGTTTGCCTTTTTCTTGCTCCTGCGATTTCTCTGAAATCTCCCATAGTACGTATAGCCAATCTCTCACAGCGGCCAGGGCTTAAGCCTACAGGCTGAGTGCAATGAAAAAAGTCTTTTGCCCGCATTCAGGTATAATCCCCCTCAGATTACGATTTTTGGAGACGACCACGTGACTACCTGGAACTACCAACAGACGCATTTTGTCACCAGTGCGCCCGATATTCGCCACCTCCCCTCTGATACCGGTATTGAAGTGGCCTTTGCTGGCCGCTCTAATGCGGGGAAATCCAGCGCCCTGAATACGCTGACCAATCAGAAGAACCTGGCGCGTACCTCAAAAACACCTGGCCGTACCCAGCTGATCAACCTGTTTGAAGTCGCAGAGGGCAAACGCCTGGTCGACTTACCGGGGTACGGTTATGCGCAGGTACCCGAAGAGATGAAAATCAAATGGCAGCGTGCGCTGGGTGAATACCTCGAAAAACGCATGTGCCTGAAAGGTCTGGTGGTATTGATGGATATTCGCCACCCGCTGAAAGATCTCGATCAGCAGATGATCGACTGGGCGGTGGCAAGCGATATCGCCGTGCTGGTGCTGCTGACGAAAGCCGATAAGCTGGCAAGCGGCGCACGTAAAGCGCAGGTGAATATGGTTCGCGAAGCGGTGCTGGCGTTCAACGGCGATGTGCAGGTTGAGCCGTTCTCCTCGCTGAAAAAGCAGGGCGTGGACAAGCTGCGTCAGAAGCTCGACACCTGGTTTAGCGAGCTGCAACCCGCGACGGAAGCGGAAGAAGAGTAATACCGAGCGCGGCAATGGCCGCGCTTTTTTTTGCCTGAACATTTCTTTGCCGCAATAAAAAACGCCCCAGTCATTACTGACTGGGGCGGCTAAAATATTCAGCCAAATCCGATTACGTGAAGTAAAAGGTCTGAAAGATAGAACATCTTACCTCTGTACCCTACGCCGATAACTCTACCCCTTTTTGTGTTGCAGAAAAAGCACTTTTTGTAGTTTTTTTTCATTCTTTACATAGGGAATTCTAATGATCGTCACAAAACGCGCGTTGCCATGTTGCAAACTTACATAAAAAGCGCGTTATGCGAAGAACCCTTAGTGAGCCTGATCCCAGTTTTCACCACTTCCCACTTCCACCAGCAACGGCACGTCCAGCGTCATGCTGCTTTCCATCAGTTCGTGGATCTTCTTCGACACGGCGTCGAGGTCGTCCTTGTGCACTTCAAATACCAGTTCATCGTGTACCTGCATGATCATTTTCACACGCGGTTTCTCTTTCTCGAGCCAGGCATCCACGGCGATCATTGCACGCTTAATAATGTCCGCCGCGGTCCCCTGCATCGGGGCGTTGATCGCGGCACGCTCTGCGCCCGCGCGGCGCGCCGCGTTGCTGGATTTGATGTCCGGTAAGTAGAGACGGCGGCCGTCCAGGGTTTCAACGTAACCTTTCTCTTTCGCCTGCGCGCGGGTACGTTCCATATATTCCAGCACGCCCGGGTAGCGCTCGAAGTAGAGATCCATATACTTCTGCGACTCTTTACGCGGAATATTGAGCTGGCGTGAAAGGCCGAACGCGCTCATGCCGTAGATCAGACCGAAGTTGATCGCTTTAGCGCTGCGGCGCTGTTCGTTGGTCACGCTGTCCAGCGGCAAGCCGAAGACTTCCGCCGCGGTTGCCCGGTGGATATCCTTCCCTTCGGCAAACGCGGTCAGCAGGCCTTTGTCGCGGGACAGATGCGCCATAATGCGCAGCTCAATTTGCGAGTAGTCAGCAGAGACAATCAGATAATCCTCTGGTGCGATGAAAGCCTGGCGAATACGGCGGCCCTCTTCGTTACGTACCGGGATGTTCTGCAGGTTGGGATCGGTTGACGAGAGACGACCGGTCGCCGCGACAGCCTGATGATATGAGGTGTGCACGCGGCCCGTTTTCGGGTTGATCATCAGCGGAAGCTTATCAGTGTAGGTAGACTTCAGCTTCGCGAGACCACGGTACTGCAGAATCACTTTTGGCAGCGGGTAGTCCAGCGCCAGCTCTTCCAGCACCTCTTCAGAGGTTGAAGGCGCACCGCCAGGGGTTTTCTTCAGCGGCTTGATGCCCTGCTTTTCAAACAGAATGGTTTGCAGCTGCTTCGGTGAAGAGAGGTTAAACGGCTCGCCTGCAAGCTCATGCGCTTTTTGCTCCAGCTCGGTCAGGCGCTGCGCCAGCTCCCCGGAGTGGTTATGCAGCACCGTTGGATCGATTTTCACGCCGTTGCGTTCAATGCGGGACAGCACGGGTACCAGCGGCATCTCAATATGCTGGAACACATTCAGCGGACCTTCGTGCTTTTGCAGTTTTGGCCACATTTTCAGGTGCAGCTGCAGCGTAACGTCAGCGTCTTCCGCCGCGTAGCGTCCTGCCTCTTCGAGAGCAATCTGGTTAAAGGTGAGCTGATTTTTCCCTTTGCCGGCAATCTCTTCGAAGGTGATCGTTTTGTGCTTGAGCCAGCGGTCAGATAAGGAATCCATATCATGGCGGCCCGCGACGCTGTCCAGAATGTAAGATTCAAGCATGGTGTCGAAGGCGATCCCGCGCAGTTCAATGCCGTAGTTTTGCAGAATGCCGCGGTCGTACTTGAGGTTTTGCCCAACCTTAAGCGCCTTTTCATCTTCCAGAATCGGCTTCAGCAGCTCAAGCACGCGTTCACGGGAGATCTGTTCCGGCGCGTCCAGGTAATCGTGCGCCACGGGAACATAGGCCGCATGACCTGGCTCTGTCGCAAATGACAGGCCTACCATATTGGCAGAGATGTTATCGAGACTGTCCGTTTCGGTGTCAAAGGCAAAGACCGGCGCTTTTTTCAGTTTCTCGATCCAGGCAATGAGCTGTGACTCTTCAAGAAGAGTTTCATAATTGTCGAAGGAAAGCGCCACGGCTTCTTCTTCCGCCTGCTCTTCTGCATCAACGACAATCGTCTCCTTCGGCTTTGTGGAAGGTTTTGCCCCTTTTGCCTGCAGCCATTTACCGGCTTCCACGTCAGTGGTCCAGCGCTTAAATTCGTATTTCTTAAACAGGCTTAGAAGCTCGTCCGCAGAAGGCTGCTGCACTTCCAGCTGTTCACAGCCCAGTTCGAGCTCGACATCGGTTTTGATTGTGGCCAGCTTATAAGAGAGATAAGCCACCTCTTTGTTCTCTTCCAGCTTCCCAGCCATGGTTTTGGCACCACGGAAGGAGAGACTGGCGATTTTGTCTGATTCCGCGTAGAGCGTATCCAGCCCGCCCAGCCCCTGAAGCAGCGCCTGCGCGGTTTTCTCACCGACGCCAGGGACACCAGGAATGTTATCCGAGGAGTCGCCCATCAACGCGAGGAAATCGATAATCAGCTCTGGCGGCACGCCATACTTTGCAACCACCTCTTCCGGCCCAAGAATGGTGTTGGTCATGGTGTTAATCAGGGTAATCCCTGGCGTCACCAGCTGCGCCATATCTTTATCACCGGTGCTAATCAGTACCGGACGACCCATCTTTTCAGCTTCACGCGCCAGCGTACCGATGACGTCATCCGCTTCAACCCCAGAAACGGCCAGCAGCGGCAGACCCATCGCTTTCACCATCGCATGCAGCGGCTCTATCTGCGCACGCAGATCGTCAGGCATTGGCGGACGGTGGGATTTGTAATGTTCAAACAACTCGTCGCGGAACGTTTTGCCTTTCGCATCAAACACGACGGCCGCATGGGTTGGCTGATACTGAAGGAGCAGGCTGCGCAGCATATTCAGCACGCCATACATTGCGCCGGTAGGTTCCCCTGCGCTGTTGGTCAGAGGAGGAAACGCATGGTACGCCCGATACAGGTAAGAAGAGCCATCGACGAGAATAAGAGGGTTTTCTGGGATCTGAACCATAATGTCCGTGCCTTTAATCAATTTATGCGTAAAGGATGCCACAGAAGGATGAAAACATCAGTTATTCAGGCCCGATACAGGAAAAGATTTTGCGATCGTGAGGATCGCTCGTAAAAATCAAACTGTGGATAAGTTTGTGAGTATTTTCACTTCACATGAATAACAGACGTAAAAAATACATATAAGGCAATATTTAGATCTTAATTATCAGATTGTTATGTTATGAGATCGCCTCTATATGGCCAACTGATGACAATTTAGTCTATGTGGATATAAGCCTTGATTTACGCAGAACAACAGCGAAATCTTCTGCGCCGGGGTAAAAGCCGCCAATTCACCCTGTGAAAGCGCCATTCATTTGTCTGTTTTCTGGTAAAATCAGCGCCCAGCGTCGACTATCCGGTCGCTCACTTACAGCTAACCACCTGAAAAAGCTCATCATGTCGAGATTGCTCGCTGCAATAACATTACTGCTAAGCATCATTTTAACTATCCTGGTGACGATCGCCTGTTCCGTACCGATCATTCTCGCCGGGATCATTAAACTGCTGCTGCCTGTATCCGTGGTGTGGCGAGCCGTGTCCGCATTTTGTAATTTCATGATGTATTGCTGGTGCGAAGGACTGGCGATCCTGTTGCGCCTTAACCCGCACCTGAAGTGGGATGTCAAAGGGCTGGAGAACCTTAACAAAAAGAACTGGTACCTGCTGATCTGCAATCACCACAGCTGGGCGGACATCGTGGTGTTATGCGTGCTTTTTCGCAAACACATCCCGATGAACAAATATTTCCTGAAACAGCAGCTCGCCTGGGTGCCTTTTATCGGGCTGGCCTGCTGGGCGCTCGATATGCCGTTTATGAAACGCTATTCGCGCAGCTATTTGATTCGTCATCCGGAACGTCGCGGTAAGGATGTGGAGACCACGCGCCGCTCCTGTGAAAAGTTTCGTGCGCATCCAACGACCATCGTGAACTTTGTTGAAGGCTCCCGCTTTACGGAAGAGAAGCGCCAGCAAACTCGCTCTCCGTATCAGCATCTGTTGCCGCCAAAGGCAGCGGGGATTGCGATGGCGCTTAACGTGCTGGGAGCACAGTTCGATAAACTTCTTAACGTCACGCTCTGCTATCCGGAAAACGATAAGACGCCGTTCTTCGATATGCTCAGCGGCAAACTGACGCGTATTGTCGTGCACGTCGACCTGGTCCCGATTGACGCTGAACTGCACGGTGATTACGTAAACGATAAGAACTTCAAACGTCGTTTCCAGCAGTGGCTTAATACGCTCTGGAAAGAGAAAGACGAACAGATAGACAAGATAAAATGTTCATACAAAAACGCCGGTCAATGACCGGCGTTTTTACATCAGCGAAATTACTTCTTCTCAACCAGGTATTTCACGGTATCTGCATACTGCTGAACGAAAATATCCATGCTGCTGGTGTCCATGCCCTGCATGTTCAGCTGATATTTGCCGTTAACAAACATCGCCGGAACGCCCTGAAGCTGGAGGTCAGCAGCCGCTTTTTCCTGCTGGGCAACCAGTGATTTCACCACGAAGCTGTTCCATGCGGCATCGTACTCTTCACCTTTCACGCCGGCATCAACGAACACTTTACGGATATCCGCAGTGGTCTGAACGGTCTGGGTTTTCTGTACGGCTTCAAACATTGGCGAAGTGATCTTATCTTCTAAGCCCAGTGCCATCGCCACCGCCCATGCCTGAGTCAGGTCTTTACCCAATGGGCCCAGGAACTCGACGTGGTACTTGGTCATTTTGGTGCCTTCCGGCAGCTTTTTCTTCACGTTGTCAGAGACATGCAGCACCTGCTCGAACTGGTAACAGTGTGGGCAATAGAACGAGAAGAACTCCAGTACCTGTGGCTCGCCAGCGACCGGCTTCTCCAGCGTGATGTACTGTTTGCCGTCGGTAAACTGTGCAGCAGAAGCGCTAAATGCCAGAATCATACCTGCCAGCGCCAGCCAAATTTTTTTCATGATTAACTCTCTCCTGGGTGTGTCCATTAATACATCGGCGTTAATTGCAGAGGGGGCTCCTGAAGAACCTTAACCTGCTCAGTAAATGTAGATATCTGGCTACGCCAGTAATCCTCTCCGGTAAGCCACGGGAAATTACGAGGAAATGCCGGATCGTCCCAACGCCTGATTAACCATGCGAGATAATAAACAAAACGCATCGCACGTAAAGGCTCAATCAGGGCAATTTCGTCTGAATTAAACGGGCTAAATTCTTCATAAGCTTCAATAATGGTTTCAAGCTGCATGCGCTGCTCGGCTTTGTCGCCATTGAGCAGCATCCACAGGTCCTGAACCGCTGGCCCCATACGCGCATCATCGAGATCGACAAACAGCGGGCCGTCACGCCAGAGAATATTCCCGGCGTGACAATCGCCATGCAGACGCAGGACGGAAATATCATCGCGCCAGCAGGTTTTCACTGCAGCAATAAGCTTATCGGTGGCGTTGAGGAAATCATCCTTTAGCGCTGCGGGGATCATTGCAGACGTTTCGAATATTGTGCGCGGTTCAAGAAGGTATTCCTGAATCCCCATAGTCGGGCGGGCAATAAAGGCTTTTTTGCGTCCCGTCTGGTGTATACGCCCAAGATAGCGGGCAACCCACTCCATCTGATCGATATTATCCGCTTCAAACTGACGGCCACCCAGACTTGGGAATACTGCGTAGTAATACCCTTCGTGCGTAAGGAGCGTTTGGTTATTGAATTTCAGCGGTGCGGCAACGGGGACATCGTCATCCAGCAGATCGTGAGCGAACTGATGCTCTTCCTGAATTTGTTCAGCGGACCAGCGTTCAGGACGATAGAATTTTACGACATAGCGCTGACGATCCTCGTCCTGAAATTGATAGACGCGGTTTTCGTAGCTGTTTAGCGGTGTTAGCCCGGAATCCACCCGAATACCCTGTTCAAACAGGGCATCCATAATGGTGTCCGGGTGTAATGTCTGGAAAGTAAAAGCCTGGTCGTTCATCCGATCATCCGGAAATTATACGAATGATTCAGGATATCATCTTGTGGCGATTTCGGTGCCGCCGCTTACAAGCTTTTACTCTTTAATTACGCCTCGGGCGCGCAGCAATGCAGTCTTAAAATCTTCCTCATAATCTTTCTGAATACCAGGAATAACAGCATCTTTGGCAGAGTCGCGCATTTTAAGGTGGTAGATCAGGATGTCGTCAGAAAGGTCTGCCAGATCGCCTTCAAAACCTGACTCTTTTGCCAGTTTCTGTAAAAATTGCATCAGATTGAGCTCTGGCTCTTTTTGCCAAGCGGGCTGGAGGAGTTCAATAACTTCATTCAGACGTTTACATTTCATGGTGGTGCTCCTTTCATTTAGAGTGACACGTTAGCAGGGTCAATCCCACAATAAAAGAGGCGATATTCGTGAATGTTAGCCAGGAAATCATCGGGGTCGTTCTGGCAGGCGGCAGAGCAACGCGAATGGGCGGTAAAGATAAGGGGCTTCAGCTTCTTAATGGAAAACCCTTGTGGCAGCATGTCGCCGATACGCTCGCCGGCCAGGTGACGGCAATGGCCATCAGCGCGAACAGGCATATCGACACTTACCGGCAAAGCGGGTACGCCGTTTATCAGGATAGCCTTGAAAATTACCCGGGACCGCTTGCCGGTATGCTTTCAGTCATGCAACAGTCGCACGGAGAGTGGTTCATCTTCTGCCCCTGCGATACCCCGTTTATTCCGTCCTGTCTTGTCGAGCGTCTGTTCCTGCTTCGTGGTACGGCTCCTGTGGTTTGGGTACATGACGGCGAGCGTGACCATCCTGCTATCGCGTTGATGCATCGATCGCTAGCGCCTGCTCTGCAGGCCTACCTGGCCGCGGGAGAGCGCAGAGTGATGGTCTTTATGCGTGAGTCTGGCGGCCATTCCGTTGATTTTAGCGATGTGAAATCAGCGTTTGTGAACGTAAATACGAGTGAAGATTTGCAGATGATGCAGGAGAAAAGATGATACCTGTTGTAGCCATTTCCGCCTGGAGTGGGACCGGGAAAACCACGCTGTTGAAAAAGCTCATTCCTGCGCTTTGTGCCAGAGGGCTTCGCCCTGGTTTGATTAAGCATAGTCATCACAACATGGACATTGATACGCCCGGAAAAGACAGCTATGAGCTGCGTAAGGCAGGAGCAGCACAAACGATGGTAGCAAGTCCTCAGCGCTGGGCGTTAATGACAGAAACGCCGGATGAGGCGCCGCTGAATCTCGCTTATCTCGTTAGCCGGATGGATCACTCCACGCTGGATCTGGTGCTGGTTGAGGGATTTAAGCATGAGGCCGTGCCTAAGATCCTACTTTTCAGAAGCGATGCCGGGCATGATTTGAGCGAGTTAACGCTGGATGAGCATGTGATTGCGGTGGCCAGCGATGTGGCAGTGGAACTTGAGGTTCCGGTGCTGGATTTAAATGATGTGGACGGGATTGCGCAGTTTATTGTGGCGTGGAGTGCGGTCTGACTTGCCGGGTGGCGGCTTTGCCTTACCCGGCCTACCGTTTTTTGGCGCAGAAACGCAAAAAGGCCATCCTTCCGGATGGCCTCTTCACTTGTTTGATGCCTGGCAGTTCCCTACTCTCACATGGGGAGACCCCACACTACCATCGGCGCTACGGCGTTTCACTTCTG
>NZ_JBMKHB010000025.1:0-75966 GCF_049238285.1 Enterobacter cloacae complex sp. IR53041
TCTCACGGTCCGTTCCACGGCAGCTCAGCAGATACCGGCTGTGGTTGTCGGTCAGGGTAAAGGGATGACAGTACTCTCTGCTCAGCAGCCTGAACTTGCCTTTAAAATCAGCGCTCCAGACCTGATTGTTTTCACTGATGCTGGTCAGGGGCCGGCGATTCCCCGGCGTTCTGCGCTTTCTCTTTCTGTCAGGTACCAGGCCTTCACGCTTGAGGATATCGCCGACAGTGCTGGCAGCAGGAACGGTAAAATCGACGTGATGATTGAGGAGCCACATCCGCAGTTTTTTCGGGCCCCAGTCAGGGTGTTTCTGACGCAGGGCAGTCAGGTGTCCGACGACCTCGTCAGGAACCGTCCGGGAGTGAGAGCATGGTGCGCGCGACCGGTCAGAGAGAGAGGACAGGTCAGAAGGGTCAAAACGCTGAAGCCATTTGTAGCCAGTTTTGCGGCTGATACCAAAAAGACGGCAAAGAGCGGAGAAGGAGTCCGTACCTGCATGGCAGGCACGGATAAAATCAAGGCGTTGCATAGGTCGGGTCTCAGTCCAGGGCATAGCGAGTCTCCTCTTCTATGCCAGTTATAACTGTTACCCATGTATCCGGTCTAAAGTGTTACCCATGTTTCCGGTTCATACCGGAGCGCCACCCGGCAATACGAGGGTTAAGCAGGGAGCGATTTCAGCAGGGCGAAGGCCTCCTTCATTCTGTCCTCACTGACGACAAAGGCGCGCATCTGACCGTCGGTATCGGTGCCGCGCGCCACCATGCCCTGCGGCGAAAGGGCAATCTGCCAGTCCAGATCCTGACGCTGCGTTTCGCCTGCGAGATGCAGCGGTAATTCCGGCGTTTTCACTTTGACCAGCATGGCGGGTAATTTCACCGGGGCGTTGCCGCCGAGCAGGTTTTTCGCCAGACACACGGCGCTTAACTGAATCGGCTGCAGGAACGGCAGCACCTGGCCGTTAATTTCCGCGCAGTCGCCCAGGGCATACATGTCCGGCTGCGTGGTTTGCAGGTAGCTGTTAACCTTCACGCCGCGGTTGATTTCGGCCCCTGCGCGATGCGCCAGCGCCGTTTCCGGGCGCAGCCCCGTCGCCGCAATCACCACATCCACCTCCACGCTGCGGCTGCGGTCGAGCGTTGCACGTATGCCGCTGCCGGTTTTGCTCAGGCTCTGCAGCTGCGATTTCAGCAGCAGATGGACGCCCATGTCGGTCAGACGATGCTGTAAGCGACTGCTCACTTCCGCGGGCATCAGCGCTGACAGAATGCTCGCCGCGTGGTCGACCAGGGTCACGGATTTTCCCGCCCGGCAGAAGTCCATCGCCAGCTCGGTACCGATCAGCCCGCCGCCGACAATCATCACCCGCGTGGCGTCGCGAAGCTCCGTTTCGCTGGCCTGATACGCCTGCTGGCTGTTGAGCGTGACCATCAGCTCGCGGCCCTCAACCGGCGGCACAAACGTAGAGGCACCCGTGGCCAGCACCAGCTTGTCGTACTGCCAGGTTTTATCTTTCGCTTTCACCAGACGGGCGTTGGCGTCGATATCGGTGACCCAGGTGTACGGAAACAGACGCAGGTTAAACTGTTCTGCGAACGCCCCCGCCGTCTGGCGGGTGAGATCGTCGGCGCGCTGGTTCTGGCTAATGACGTGGCTTAAATCAGGCTTGTTGTACTCGTCCATGCTGTCGGCGGCGATCAGCGTCAACGGCACGTTAGCGTCCTGCTTGCGGATATTTTTCACCAGCTGGCGGGCGGCAAAGCCCGAGCCGATAATGACGATACCGTGGCTCATTTTGCCTCCGTTGCCAGTTCATCAAAAACGTCTTTCCCGAGGGAACATTCCGGGCAGAGGAAGGTGTCCGGCACCTCGCTCCACGGCGTGCCCGGAGCGACATCCTGCAGCGGCTCGCCCCGTTCCGGGTCGTAAATCCACTGGCACACGCTGCACTGCATGCAAGGACCGAGGTCGGCAGCGGCGGCTTCAGCTACGGCTTCCGGCGCAACCGCCGCGGCGGGGGCGGTTTCCGGCAGCGGTGCGAGCGCCCACTGACGGGCGATGTCGCGGCCGTGCTGGCGGCAGATTTCCAGGGCGTCGATATCCGGCCGCCATTTCGCCTTCAGGCTCATCGACATCTCAAACCCTGCATCCTGTAAACGGGTGGAAAGGCGGTCGACCGCACCGCCGCTCCAGCCGTGGGAGCCAAAGGCGCTGGCGCGCTTGTTGCGAAAGCGCAGGCCGGTCATCTCTTCGACCAGACCGGCAATCTTCGGCATCATCACGTTGTTCATGGTGGAGGTGCCCACCAGCACGCCCTTGGAGCGGAAGACGTTGGTGAGGATCTCGTTTTTATCGCTGCGCGCCACGTTGAAGATCTTCACCGCCACGTTCGGGTCCACTTCGTTGATGCCCTGGGCAATGGCGTCCGCCATCATGCGGGTGTTGTTGGACATGGTGTCGTAGAAGATCGTGATGCGATCTTCCTGATAATCCGTCGCCCACTTCAGGTACAGCTCCACGATCTGGGTGGGGTTTTCACGCCACACCACGCCGTGGGAGGTGGCAATCATCTCCACCGGCAGGTTAAAGCCGAGGATCTCGGTGATTTTAGGCGTCACCAGACGGCTGAACGGGGTCAGGATGTTGGCGTAGTAACGCTGGCACTGCTCGAAAAGCTCGGTCTGATCCACTTCGTCATTAAACAGGCGTTCGTCGCAGTAGTGCTGGCCGAAGGCGTCGTTGCTGAACAGCACCGCGTCGCCGGTCATGTAGGTCATCATGCTGTCCGGCCAGTGCAGCATGGGCGTTTCCACGAAGATCAGCTGCTTGCCGTTGCCGATATCCAGCGCGTCGCCCGTTTTAACGGTGTGGAAGTTCCACTCCGGATGGTGGTGGTGGCCGTTGATCGAGTCGATGGCGTTGGTGGTGCAGTAGATCGGGGTGTCCGGAATATACGACATCAGCTCGGTCAGGGCCCCGGCGTGATCCTCCTCCGCGTGGTTGATGATGATGTAGTCGATGGCATTCAGATCGATTTCGCCGCGCAGGTTCTGCACGAACTCGCGGCTGAACTTGTGATCGACGGTATCGATCAGCACATTTTTACCTTCACGAATGAGATAGCTGTTGTAGCTGCTGCCGCGCAGCGTTTTGTATTCCGTGCCGTGAAAATCGCGTACTTCCCAGTCACGTTGACCCACCCAATGAATGTTATTTTTAACCAGAATAGACATAGCAAACCTCAGCGTAATATCGCGTTTTTCAAATAGGATGGTTTGCTTATATCAAGCCGCGTGCCAACTTTTAATATATTGATTTTTATGGGTTAAAGTTTTGATGATCCGAAATGGGTAGTCATTATGACTATTAAAAACAGTGTCACTATGACAACATGCATTGTCAAAATGACAGCGAGGTAGAGATGAGCTTTTCCGTAGACGTGCTGGCGAAAATCGCCATTGAACTGCAAACCGGTATTGGTCATCAGGACCGCTTCCAGCGGCTGATCTCCACGCTGCGCCACGTGCTGGCGTGCGACGCCTCGGCGCTGCTGCGCTACGAAGGACGGCAGTTTATTCCGCTGGCCATCGACGGCCTGGCGAAGGACGTGCTCGGGCGGCGCTTTACCCTTGAAGGCCATCCGCGTCTGGAAACTATCGCCCGCGCGGGTGACGTGGTGCGTTTCCCGGCGGACAGCGATCTGCCCGACCCGTACGACGGGCTGATTCCCGGACAGGAGAGCCTGAAGGTGCACGCCTGTATTGGCCTGCCGCTGTTTGCCGGGCAGAATCTGATTGGGGCGCTGACCCTCGACGGCCTGTCGCCGGACCAGTTCGATACCTTCAGCGATGAGGAGCTTCGCCTGATTGCCGCCCTGGCCGCCGGGGCGCTGAACAATGCGCTGCTGATTGAACAGCTGGAGAGTCAGAATATTTCTCCCGGCAGCCCGGCGGCGTTTGAGCAGGTGACGCACACGGAGATGATTGGCCTCTCGCCGGGCATGGCGCAGCTCAAAAAAGAGATTGAGATTGTTGCCGCGTCCGATTTGAACGTGCTGATCTTCGGGGAGACCGGCACCGGCAAGGAGCTGGTGGCGAAGTCGATTCACGAAGCGTCGCCGCGCGCGGTCAATCCGCTGGTGTACCTCAACTGCGCCGCGCTGCCGGAAAGCGTGGCGGAAAGCGAATTGTTTGGTCACGTCAAAGGGGCGTTTACCGGCGCCATCAGCAACCGCAGCGGCAAGTTCGAAATGGCCGATAACGGCACGCTGTTTCTGGATGAAATTGGCGAGCTTTCCCTGTCGCTCCAGGCCAAACTCCTGCGCGTATTGCAGTACGGCGATATCCAGCGCGTGGGGGACGACCGCAGTCACAGAGTGGACGTTCGCGTGCTGGCGGCGACGAACCGCGACCTGCGTGAAGCGGTGCTTGCCGGGCAGTTCCGCGCCGACCTGTTCCACCGCCTGAGCGTGTTCCCGCTTACCGTGCCGCCGCTGCGCGAGCGCGGGGACGACGTGGTGCTGCTGGCGGGCTATTTCTGCGAGCAGTGCCGTCTCAGGATGGGGCTTTCCCGCGTGGTGTTAAGCCCTGGGGCGAGGGCGCATCTGCTGAGCTACGGCTGGCCGGGCAACGTGCGCGAGCTGGAACACGCGATTCACCGCGCGGTGGTGCTGGCGCGAGCGACGCGTTCGGGTGATGAAGTGGTTATACATGCCCGGCATTTTGCGCAGCATGATGAAATTGCGTCTATTGCGCAGGCTGTACCAGAGAGAGCGCATGAAAATCTGCGTGACGCCACGGAGGCGTTTCAGCGTCAGATGATTACCCGCGCGCTGGAGCAGAATAACCGCAACTGGGCGGCGTGCGCCCGGGCGCTGGAGATGGACGTCGCCAACCTGCACCGGCTGGCGAAGCGTCTCGGGCTGAAGGGTTAGATAATCCCGGCCTGATAGAAATCCTGCAGGTTGATGGCACCGCACAGCCTGCCGGTGTCATCAACCACCGGTGCGGCGGTGATTTTGCGCTTCATCAGCACCTCTTTGGCTTCAATGGCGCGGCTCTCGGCGTTCAGCGTCAGCCCGCCCTGGGTCATGGCGTCAGACACGTCTGTTTCCAGCTTACCGCCGCCCACCAGCCAGCGGCGCAGGTCGCCGTCGGTGAACACGCCTTTGACGTATCCGTCGTCATCGCACACCGCAACCAGCCCCAGACCGGTACGGCTCAGCTCCAGCATCGCGTCCATGACGCTGGTATTGAGCTTGACCTGTGGAATCGCATCGTCAGTGCGCATCAGGTGGTGGACTTTGTTGAGCAGGCGCGCCCCGAGCGCCCCAGCCGGATGCGAGCGGGCGAAATCTTCTTCGTTAAACCCGCGCGCCTGCATTACTGCCATCGCCAGCGCGTCGCCCATCATCAGGGTATTCACGGTGCTGGAGGTGGGGGCGAGGTGCATCGGACAGGCTTCACGCTCAACGGAAATATCCAGCGTTGCCTTGGCGGCCAGCGCCAGCGGCGAGCGGGATTTCCCGGTCATCGCCAGCAGGGCAACCGATTTTTCCTGCAGACGCGGAATGATGAGATCCAGCTCTTTCGCCGAACCGGAGTAGGAGATAAACAGCATCACATCGCGGCTCTCAATCATTCCCAGATCGCCGTGCAGCGCTTCGGCAGGGTGCACGAAGAAGGCCGGGGTGCCGGTGCTGGCCAGCGTCGCGGCAATCTTTTTGCCGATATGGCCGGATTTACCGATGCCCGCCACGATCACTTTGCCTTCGCAGTGGATAATGGTGTTGGCCGCGCGGACAAAATCCTCGCCCAGACGTTCCGGCAGGCGGCTGGCTTCCTGCAGCTCCAGCATTAGCGTCTGGCGGCCCGTTTCTAACAGAAAATCACTCATCTCTCTCTCCGGTTACGATCACGTCGATGCCTTTCTCTTCCAGCGCTTTTTTGAACGCCGGGTCGATACCCGCGTCGGTAATCAGCTTGTCGACGCTCTCCAGGCTACAGACAATGTTGGGGCTTTTACGGCCAAACTTCGACGAGTCCGCCATCAGAATCACTTCCCGCGCGGCGTTGCACATGGCTTTACTGACGCTGAACACCTCGTTGAAGGTGGTGACGCCCGCGTTCAGGTCGATGCCGTCGGTGCCCATGAACAGTTTATCAAAGCTGAAGTGGTCGAAGGCGTTCTCCGCCAGCTGCCCGTGGAACGACGCGGATTTTTTACGGAAGGTGCCGCCGGGCATCAGGATGGTCTGCTCGCAGTCGTTCTCCGACAGGGCGTTGACGATGTGCAGGCTGTTGGTCATCACCGTGATGTTGTTAAAGCGGCTGAGCAGGGGGATCATCTGCAGGACGGTACTGCCTGCATCCAGAATGATCGAGTCGCCATCGTGGATAAATTTTACGGCGGCTTCGGCAATCAGCGCTTTCTGGTGGGTATTGATCAGCGTTTTGTGGTCGATAGGCGGGTCCGCTTCGTCTTTATTGAGCACCACGCCGCCGTAGGTTCGAATGACGGCGCCAGAGTTTTCGAGCAATACGAGGTCCTTGCGTATCGTCGTGCCGGTGGTGTCAAAGTAGTGGGCCAGATCCTCTACCGAGCATTTTCCCTGCTTTTGCAGATGCTCAAGAATGGCCGCCTGCCGCTGACGAGGTTTCATAGGCGCTTCGTTCCTTAGGTTGCGAAATGATAATTTCGCAAGTCTATATCTTTCACAACGAAATTATCCATGTTTCAGATTAAGCGCTAATGATAGTGCATTCTGACAAAGTGGATCATGGGGAAAGATCACATCGGGCTGCAATTCCTGCAGCGAAATGCCGTTGATTGCCTGGATTTTCACCGGACGGGCAAAGACGGTCATGCCGCGCATGATGAGGGAATCGCAGACCTTGTTGTTTTCATCCAGCGCAACAGCCACGACGACCCGCGGCTTGAAGCGTCCACCGGAACGCCCGACGCCCACGCGGCCTTTCTGGCACAGGGCGTCAAACGCGCGGTTAAACCGATGGATTTGCCAGCCGCCAAACGCCATCTGGCAGAGCCAGGCGAGGGCGGCGACGGTAATGAGTGCGGTGACCATATCGGCTCCTTAATTGCCGGGTGGCGGCTGCGCCTTACCCGGCCTACGGGGATGGTAGCCCCGGTAAGCGCAGCGCCACCGGGGAATGAACTCAGAACATCACCTGCCCACCGGTGACGTTAATCGACTGTCCGGTGCAGTACGAGGCTTTCGGGCTGGCGTAAAACAGCAGCATGTTCAGCACGTCCTGATAGTCGCACCCGCGCTTGAGCGGCACTTTATCGATGTAGTACTGCTCCACTTCTTCCGCTTTAATACCGAGCTTGGTGGCGTACTGCGGCAGCAGGGACTGGAACATCGGCGATTTCAGCAGATTGCCCAGCATCAGCGAGTGGACGGTAATGCCGTATTCGGCCAGATCCAGCGCCAGAGACTGCGTCAGCCCCACGCCGCCAAACTTCGCCGCGCTGTAGCCGGAGTTGTGCTTGCTGCCCACTTTCCCCGATTTTGAGTTGATCTGAATGATGCGCCCCTGAATGCCGTCGCGGATCATCAGACGGGAAAACTCGCGGGCGCAGAGGAAATAGCCCACCAGATTGACCTGCAGCGAGCGGTCAAAATCCCCCAGCTCGAAGTCGCTGATAAAGGCCGCTTTCGCAATGCCGGCGCTGTAAACCAGCAGGTCGGTACGCCCAAAATTGTCGTCCACGCCGCGCGCGAGCGCCATCACGCTCTGCTCGCTGGTGGCGTCGGCGCCAAACCCGTACGCCATTCCTTCACCAAACTCGGTGTTGATGGTGTCCGCCACGCGGGCGGCCTTTTCACTCTGAATATCCACTACCGCCACGCGGTAACCCTCAGCGGCAAGCCCACGGCAGAGGAACTCGCCTAAGGTTTGTCCCCCACCAATGACAACGGCAACCTGACTCATGTCTATCTCCTTAATTACGCAACAAATTTTAACGTGCAGCCTGGGGTGACAGCCTGCGGAACCGGGCCCGCTACGTGAACCGTGCCGGGATATTCCGCCTGCGGCTGGCCGTCGAAACGCAGGGTGATGTGGCCCAGCTCGCGCAGGTTTTGTTCAGCGACGTCGCCGACGGCGGTCACGGCATAGCGCGCCTCGCCCAGCTCCAGCTGGCTCCCGGCCTTCAGCTCACCGTTCAGCTCGCCGTGGCAGTGGATAAAGCAAAACTCTTCGATATCCGCAGGCGCCCCTTCGCGAAAGGTGATCAGCATCTGGTCGCTCAGCGCATCCGCCGCGCTCTGGCCGATGCGGGTAATGGTGGTCTGGTAAATCACGGTCATGGCAGGAACCTCTTATTGATAAATAAAGCCGGAGACAAACCAGGCAATCAGCACCGTCGGCGCACCCGTCAGGAAGCGGCTGACCAGCACGGACGGCACGCCCACGCGCACGGTGTCCTGGCGTGCTTCCGCCAGCGACAGCCCCACGGGGATGAAGTCGCACGCTGCCTGGGCGTTAATGGCAAACAGGGCGGGCAGGGCGAGGTGCGGAGGAATATTCCCCTGACCAATCTGCACGCCAATCAGCACGCCGATGACCTGAGCAATCACCGCGCCCGGGCCGAGGAACGGCGACAGCAGCGGGAAGGAGCAGATCAGCGCCAGCGTCACCAGCCCGAGCGGGTGGCTGGCGAGCGGGGCGAGGCCGTGGGCAATCCAGTCCCCCAGGCCGGAGGCCATGATGATGCCGATCAGCGCCGAGACGAACGCCATAAACGGCAGAATGGTCTTCAGCACCGTGTCGATGGTGTCGCGCCCGGACTGGAACAGCACCGCCACGGCGGACCCCATTCCCATCCCGACCTTTGCCAGCAGGCCATCGCTCTGCTCGGTGATTTTCTTACTGGTGTCGTACTCGCGCGGGGCCGCTTTTTGCGGTGCAGACGTCCCCTTCACCAGGGTGATGTTGTCTTCCTTCACGCCTGAGACATAAATGTCTTCGAGGATGTACTGCGCCAGCGGGCCGGATTTCCCGGTGGAGTGAATATTTACCGTCGGAATGCGGCGCTTCGGATAGATGCCGCAGCGCAGCGTGCCGCCGCAGTCGATCACCGCCACGCCAATTTCCGCTTCCGGCGGTTCGCCTTCCTTGAAGCCGTCGACCGCTTCCCAGCCGGTCAGATCGCGCAACGTGTCGACGATCGCCGGGCGCGTGCCCGCGGTGATGTACACAATCTTTTTGCCTTCGGTGGCGTCGAACTCCAGCGGGCCGCCCCAGCCGCCCGTGCCTTTCTCAATGCGGATCCGGTTCATGCTGTGGCTCCTGAAAGATGGACTTTCTGTTCAAGCTGGATGCCCATTTTTTTCTCGAAAATAGCGGTGGTGAGGTCGGTCACCCAGCCGCGGAAGAAGTTGGTCACCAGACCGACCAGCAGGTAGCTCACCGCCAGCGGGCCGAGCGGCAGGCCAAGCGTGGTAAGGCCGCTGGCGATCCCGAGATAAACGAACAGCTCGCCGGGGTTGATGTGCGGGAACAGGCCGTTCATGGAATGGCAGCTGTAGGAGGCGGCGGCGTAATAGCTCGGCTTGTACTTCTCTGGCATAAAGCGGCCGAGGCTTAAGGTCATCGGGTTGCAGAACACGAAGGTGCCGATAAAGGGCAGTATCAGGTAGCGGGACAGCGGGTTTCCGGCGCAGCGCTGGGCGAAGCGCTCAATGCGCTGCTGGCCGATAAAGTTAATCAGCGCGTTCATGATCACCAGCAGGCTGATCAGCAGGGGCAGGATCCCGGTCACCATGCCGGTGAACACGTCTCCGCCTTTCTGAAACAGCCCGATGAACCACTCGGCGCCGTGGGTGATGGTTTCTATCATTCTTCTCTCCTGTAGGGCGTTTGTTTTTGTCTATCTGTGGCTAATAATAATCACTTTGAAAGGTTTTAAAGTGTTAGTTAGATCTCACAATGAAAGAAAAATGGATTATTTTGAAAGATAATTGACGTGGTGAATGATTTTCGGGGGAAAAAAGCACGGATTTGCGTTGGGGAGGTGCGTACCGCTTCCTTGAGGTGTTGCGGATGCTTTACCATACTGGGTTCTTATCGAACCCGTTAAATGGATGTCTCATGTTCAAGCGTCGTTATGCAGCGCTGTTGCCTGCGCTTATTCTGCTGTCTGCCTGTAGTAGCAAACCTAAGACCGAAGCCGTTCAGCAAACGGCGGGTGCGCCTTCCGGAGGATTCCTGCTGGAGCCGCAGCACAATATGATGCAGATGGGCGGCGACTTCGCGAATAACCCGGCGGCCGAGCAGTTCATCGATAAAATGGTGAGCAAGCACGGCTTTGACAGACAGCAGCTGCACGAAATTTTGTCTCAGGCCAAGCGTCTGGATTACGTGCTGCGCCTGATGGACAGACAGGCGCCGACGGCCCAGGTGCCGAGCGGGCCAAACGGGGCGTGGCTGCGCTATCGCAAACAGTTCATTACCCCGGACAACGTGCAAAACGGCATGGCGTTCTGGAATCAGTATGAAGATGCGCTTAACCGCGCGTGGCAGGTGTACGGCGTGCCGCCTGAAATTATCGTCGGGATTATCGGCGTGGAAACCCGCTGGGGCCGCGTGATGGGCAAAACCCGCATCCTTGACGCGCTGGCGACGCTCTCCTTTAACTACCCGCGCCGCGCGGAGTATTTCTCTTCCGAGCTGGAAACCTTCCTGCTGATGGCGCGCAACGAACAGGACGATCCGCTCGATCTGAAAGGGTCGTTTGCCGGCGCGATGGGCTACGGCCAGTTTATGCCGTCCTCCTATAAACAGTATGCCGTCGACTTTAACGGCGATGGCCATATCAATCTGTGGGATCCGGTGGATGCCATCGGCAGCGTGGCGAACTACTTCAAGGCGCACGGCTGGGTGCCGGGCGGCCAGGTGGCGGTGCAGGCGAACGGTCAGGCGCCGGGGCTGGAAAACGGCTTCAAAACCAACTACAGCATTTCGCAGCTGTCCGCGGCAGGCCTAACGCCAACGCAGCCGCTGGGCAATGCACAGCAGGCGAGTCTGCTGCGTCTCGATGTCGGAACGGGCTATCAGTACTGGTACGGGCTGCCGAACTTCTACACCATCACCCGCTATAACCACAGCACCCACTATGCGATGGCCGTGTGGCAGCTGGGGCTGGCGGTATCGCAGGCCCGCGTGCCGGCGGCGTCACCGTTTAGTCAGTAAGTTACCCCGACGGGTAGGCCGGGTAAGGCAACGCCGCCACCCGGCCTGGCTGCGCGCACGGTGCGGCCTGTTGCCCTCTCCCATGGGAGAGGGCGTTTTGCAGAAACATTTCGCCACACTCCCTTTTCAAACCTGCCATTTACATCCTAATCACCTTTCATTATTGTTATGTTATAACATTTAAATTGGTGCCGAGATGTCAATGTCCCTTTTCTCTCTTTCTGCGCCGGTTCGGCTTTTGCTGGCGCTGGTGCTTATCTTCTTTCTCGGCCTGGCCGTGCGCTGGGCGGTGGCATTGCCATGATCGTGATGAATGAACTGGTTGCGGGTTACGACCACCAGCCCGTCACGCGCGCGCTTTCGGGCGTCATTGAACGCGGCAGCATGACCGCCATTGTTGGGGCCAACGGCTGCGGCAAATCCACGCTGCTGAAAACGCTCGCCGGTTTTATCCCACCCGTAAGCGGCGGTTTTCGCTGGCAGAGGAAGCGCCCGGTGATTGGCTGGCTGGCACAGCGTCACGCGCTGGAGGCGCAGTTTCCGCTGACCGTGCGCGATGTCGTCAGTATGGGCTGCTGGCCGGGCATTTCGCTGCTTTCCGGGTTTCGTCGCGAAACGCGGTTGCGTATTGCCAGCGCGCTTGAGCGGGTCGGGCTGGAATCCATGGCATCATCCACCATTGATGAGCTCTCCGGCGGCCAGTTCCAGCGCATGCTGTTTGCCCGCGTCCTGGTACAGCAAGCGCCGCTGGTGATGCTGGACGAGCCCTTTACCGGCATCGATGAAGCCACCTGTAACGTGCTGATGGATGTGATGCTGGAGATGTATATGCAGGGGCAAACGCTGCTCGCGGTACTGCACGACAGCGAGCGCGTGTCGCGCCACTTCCCGCAGACGTTGCGGCTGGATGCTGACGTGCCTCAGTGGAAAACCGAGCGGATGAGGGTGGCATGATCTGGCACACATTCTTCCAGCCGTTCATCGAGTACGGCTTTATGCGCCGCGCGCTGGTGGTTTGCCTGGCGCTTTCTATCAGCACCACCGCGCTCGGCGTATTCCTCCAGCTGCGCCGGATGAGCCTGATGGGCGATGCCCTTTCTCACGCTATTTTGCCGGGCGTCGCCGTGGGATACCTGCTCAGCGGCCTGTCGCTGCTGGCAATGAGTATCGGCGGTTTTGTCGCGGGCATTACCGTGGCGCTGCTGGCCGGTCTGGTCAGCCGACGCACGCCGCTTAAGGAAGATGCCAGCTTTGCCGGATTTTATCTTGGCTCACTGGCGCTGGGGGTCACGCTGGTATCGCTTCGTGGGTCGAATGTCGATCTGCTGCATCTGCTGTTTGGCTCCATCCTCGCCGTGGACAACGACGCCGCGCTGTTTGTCACGGGCGTGTGCATGTTCACTCTTATCGTGCTGGCGATGTTTTATCGCGGCCTGGTTACCGAAGCGTTTGACACCGCCTGGCTACAGGTGAACGCCCGCTGGCTGCCCGGCCTGCTGCACGGACTGTTTCTGGCGCTGCTGGTGCTTAACCTGGTGGCCGGTTTTCAGGTGCTCGGCACGCTGATGGCCGTCGGTCTGATGATGTTGCCAGCCGTGGCGGCACGCTGCTGGGTACGCACGCTACCGGCGTTACTCCTGATGGCGGGCATCAGCGGTATTGTCTGCGCATGGCTGGGGTTGAGCCTCTCCTGGGCGATGAGTCTCCCGGCCGGGCCATCCATTGTGCTCACCGCCAGCGCGCAGTTCTTTATTTCCATTTTATTGGGTACGCGAAGCAGGCTCGCTGGCAGTCTGCGGGCGTATTTTTAACGCAAGGGGAAACGATGAAACGTACAGGACTAGTAGTGGCAGTGGCGCTCGCGCTGGGGATGATGTCGCAGGCCGTGATGGCGAAAACGCTGAATGTGGTCACCAGCTTCTCGATACTGGGGGACATCACCCAGGAGGTGGGCGGCGATCATGTGAAGGTGACGACGCTGGTGGGGCCGGACGGCGATCCGCATACCTTCGAACCGTCGCCGAAGGACAGCGCGGCGCTGAGCAAGGCCGATGTGGTGGTGGTGAACGGTCTGGGGCTGGAGGGCTGGCTTGACCGCCTGGTGAAAGCCTCCGGGTTCAAAGGGCAACTGGTCATCGCCTCAACAGGCGTGAAAACGCACACGCTTGAGGAAGATGGAAAGACCGTGACCGATCCGCACGCGTGGAACAGCGCGGCGAACGGGGCGTTATATGCACAAAATATTCTGAACGGGCTGGTGAAAGCCGATCCGCAGGACAAAGCCGCGCTGGAAGCCTCCGGTAAACCCTATATCACGCAGCTCAACCAGCTGGATAGCTGGGCCAAAATGCGCTTTAGCCAGATCCCGCAGGCGAAGCGCAAGGTGCTGACCAGCCATGACGCCTTCGGCTATTTCAGCCGCGCTTATGGCGTAACCTTCATGGCACCTCAAGGACTCTCTTCAGAGAGCGAGGCCAGCGCGGCGCAGGTTGCTGAGATCATCAATCAGATCAAAGCCGACGGCGTAAAAACCTGGTTTATGGAAAACCAGCTCGATCCGCGTCTGGTGAAGCAGATTGCCTCGGCGACGGGCGCGCAGCCAGGGGGAGAACTTTACCCGGAGGCCTTGTCAGCAAAAGGCGGCGTGGCAGACACCTACGTCAAGGCGTTCCGCCACAACGTGAATACGCTCGCCGACAGCATGAAATAACCTCTTCCACGGCCGGGGCGTTTGCACCGGCTTTTTTCTGAAGCCCCCTCGTAAAACCTGAAGCGCATCCCCACATCTGACGAGAAAGTGCTATCTTGTGCAGCACGTTTTTCTGATGCCTGGAGCGAGAATGACTGACCATGAATTGATGCAGCTTAGCGAGATCGTTGGCCTGGCGCTTAAGCAGCGTGGGGCGACAATGACCACCGCGGAATCCTGCACCGGCGGCTGGGTGGCGAAAGTGATTACCGATATTGCCGGCAGTTCCGCCTGGTTTGAACGCGGTTTTGTGACCTACAGTAACGAAGCTAAGGCACAAATGATTGGCGTACGTGAAGCCACGCTGGAACAGCATGGCGCGGTCAGTGAACCGGTGGTCATTGAAATGGCCATTGGCGCGCTCAAGACGGCGCGGGCAGATTACGCGATTTCCATTAGCGGCATCGCGGGGCCGGACGGCGGCAGCGACGTGAAGCCTGTTGGCACCGTCTGGTTTGGGTTTGCCACGTCTAAAGGGGAAGGGATCACCCGCCGGGAGTGCTTCAGCGGCGATCGCGAAAGCGTGCGCCGTCAGGCAACGGAATATGCGTTAAAAACGCTCTGGCAACAATTTCTACAAAACACTTGATACTGTATGACCATACAGTATAATTGCACCAACAGAACAGAAATCCACGGTGAAGCACAGTCGCTTCTCCCGGCATGACAGGAGTAATAATGGCTATCGACGAAAACAAACAGAAAGCGTTGGCGGCAGCACTGGGCCAGATCGAAAAGCAATTCGGTAAAGGCTCCATCATGCGCCTGGGTGAAGACCGTACCATGGATGTGGAAACGATCTCCACCGGTTCGCTTTCTCTGGATATCGCGCTGGGCGCGGGCGGCCTGCCAATGGGTCGTATCGTAGAGATCTACGGGCCAGAATCCTCCGGTAAAACTACCCTGACGCTGCAGGTGATTGCTGCGGCACAGCGCGAAGGTAAAACCTGTGCGTTCATCGATGCCGAGCACGCGCTGGATCCTGTTTATGCGCGTAAGCTGGGCGTGGACATCGACAACCTGCTCTGTTCTCAGCCGGACACCGGTGAACAGGCCCTGGAAATTTGTGACGCGCTGGCGCGCTCCGGTGCGGTTGACGTTATCGTTGTTGACTCCGTTGCCGCACTGACGCCAAAAGCGGAAATCGAAGGTGAAATCGGCGACTCTCACATGGGCCTCGCGGCACGTATGATGAGCCAGGCGATGCGTAAGCTGGCCGGTAACCTGAAGCAGTCCAACACGCTGCTGATCTTCATCAACCAGATCCGTATGAAAATTGGTGTGATGTTCGGTAACCCGGAAACCACAACCGGTGGTAACGCCCTGAAATTCTACGCGTCTGTCCGTCTGGATATCCGCCGTATCGGTGCGGTGAAAGAGGGTGAAAACGTCGTCGGTAGCGAAACCCGCGTGAAGGTGGTGAAGAACAAAATCGCTGCACCGTTCAAACAGGCTGAGTTCCAGATCCTCTACGGTGAAGGGATCAACTTCTACGGTGAACTGGTTGACCTGGGCGTGAAAGAGAAGCTGATTGAAAAAGCGGGCGCCTGGTACAGCTACAACGGTGACAAGATTGGTCAGGGTAAAGCGAATGCTATCTCCTGGCTGAAAGAGAACCCGGCTGCGGCGAAAGAGATTGAGAAGAAGGTGCGCGAGCTTCTGCTGAACAACCAGGACTCCAAACCTGATTTCGTAGTCGATGCTGCGGATGCTGAAGAAACCAACGAAGACTTTTAAGTCTCTCGTGTAAAGATGAAGGGCTGCTGATGCGGCCCTTTTTGCATTTCTGATTCTACAGGTTTTTTATGAGTGAACCGACATCACGCCGACCCGCCTACGCGCGCTTGCTGGATCGTGCGGTGCGCATCCTGGCCGTGCGTGACCACAGTGAGCAGGAGCTGCGGCGGAAGCTGACAGCGCCCGTCATGAGCAAAAACGGGCCGGAAGAGATTGATGCCACGGCGGAAGACTACGACCGCGTGGTGGCCTGGTGCTATGAGCATCATTACCTGGACGATGACCGCTTTGCCTCGCGCTTTCTCGCCAGCCGCGGCCGCAAGGGGTACGGTCCTGCGCGCATCCGGCAGGAGCTGAACCAGAAAGGGGTGGCCCGGGAGTCCATCGAAAAAGCGATGCGCGAGTGCGACATTGACTGGTGCGAGCTGGCAAAAGAGCAGGCCATTCGTAAGTACGGCGAACCGCTGCCGCGTGAATTTTCAGAAAAAGTCAAAATCCAGCGCTTTTTGCTCTACCGCGGCTTCCTGATGGAAGATATTCAGGATATCTGGCGTAATTTTGCCGATTGAACGCATGCGGGATTTTACTTCCCACTAAAGAAAACTTATCTTATTCCCACTTTTTCCAGTAGCTGGTCTGTCCAACGGTTTACCGATACAGGCTGGCTACGACATTTCGTTAGCTTGATTTCAGGATAATTATGAGCAAGAGCACCGCTGAGATCCGTCAGGCGTTTCTCGATTTTTTCCATAGTAAGGGACACCAGGTTGTTGCCAGCAGCTCCCTGGTACCGAACAACGATCCGACTCTGCTGTTTACCAACGCCGGGATGAACCAGTTCAAGGATGTGTTCCTTGGTCTCGACAAGCGTAATTATTCCCGCGCCACAACCTCACAGCGTTGCGTGCGTGCGGGCGGTAAACACAACGACCTGGAAAACGTCGGTTACACCGCGCGTCACCACACCTTCTTCGAAATGCTGGGTAACTTCAGCTTCGGCGACTACTTCAAACACGATGCCATTCAATACGCGTGGGAACTGCTGACCGGTGAAAACTGGTTCAACCTGCCGAAAGAGCGTCTGTGGGTTACCGTCTATGAAACCGATGACGAAGCCTACGAAATCTGGGAAAAAGAGGTCGGTATCCCGCGCGAGCGTATTATTCGCATCGGTGATAACAAAGGCGCGCCATACGCGTCTGACAACTTCTGGCAGATGGGTGACACCGGTCCTTGCGGTCCGTGCACCGAGATCTTCTACGATCACGGCGACCACATCTGGGGTGGCCCTCCAGGCAGCCCGGAAGAAGACGGCGATCGCTACATTGAGATCTGGAACATCGTCTTCATGCAGTTCAACCGTCAGGCCGACGGTACCATGGAGCCGCTGCCGAAGCCTTCCGTTGATACCGGTATGGGTCTGGAGCGTATTGCCGCGGTACTGCAGCACGTTAACTCCAACTATGAGATTGACCTGTTCAGCACTCTGATCAAAGCCGTTGCGGAAGTCACCGGCGCGACCGACCTGAACAACAAATCGCTGCGCGTTATCGCAGACCACATTCGTTCCTGCGCGTTCCTGATTGCCGACGGCGTTATCCCGTCGAATGAAAACCGTGGCTACGTGCTGCGTCGTATCATTCGTCGTGCTATCCGTCACGGCAACATGCTGGGCGCGAAGGACACCTTCTTCTATAAACTCGTTGGGCCACTGATTGGCGTGATGGGGTCAGCCGGTGACGAGCTGAAACGCCAGCAGGCGCAGGTTGAGCAGGTTCTGAAAACCGAAGAAGAGCAGTTTGCCCGTACGCTGGAGCGCGGTCTGGCGCTGCTGGACGAAGAGCTGGCGAAGCTTAAGGGCGACACCCTGGACGGCGAAACTGCTTTCCGCCTGTACGACACCTACGGCTTCCCGGTTGACCTGACGGCGGACGTTTGCCGCGAGCGTAACATCAAAGTTGACGAAGCGGGCTTCGAAGCCGCGATGGAAGAGCAGCGCCGTCGTGCGCGCGAGTCCAGCGGTTTCGGTGCAGACTACAACGCGATGATCCGCGTTGACAGCGCGTCTGAATTCAAAGGCTATGAGGCGCTGGAACTGACCGGCAAAGTGACCGCTCTGTTTGTTGACGGTAAAGCCGTGGACAGCATCAGCGCAGGTCAGGAAGCCGTAGTCATTCTGGACAAAACGCCGTTCTACGCCGAATCCGGCGGCCAGGTTGGCGATAAAGGCGAGCTGAAAGGCAATGGCTTTAGCTTCAGCGTGACCGACACCCAGAAATACGGTCAGGCGATTGGCCACCAGGGCAAACTGGTTTCCGGTTCTCTGAAAGTGGGCGAGGGCGTCCAGGCTAACGTTGATGAAGCTCGCCGCGCGCGCATTCGTCTGAACCACTCGGCAACCCACCTGATGCACGCTGCCCTGCGCGACGTGCTCGGTACCCACGTTGCACAGAAAGGTTCTCTGGTTAACGATAAAGTGCTGCGCTTCGACTTCTCGCATTTTGAAGCGATGAAGCCGTCTGAAATCCGCGCGGTGGAAGATCTGGTGAACGCGCAGATCCGTCGTAACCTGCCAATCGAGACCCACATCATGGATCTCGAAGACGCGAAGAAAAAAGGTGCGATGGCGCTGTTTGGCGAGAAATACGACGAACGTGTTCGCGTGCTGAGCATGGGCGACTTCTCTACCGAACTGTGCGGCGGTACACACGCCTCGCGCACCGGTGACATCGGCCTGTTCCGCATCGTTTCCGAGTCGGGAACGGCGGCGGGTGTGCGTCGTATTGAAGCGGTGACCGGTGAAGGCGCGATTGCCAGCCTGCATGCGCAGAGCGATCAGCTGCACGACATCGCGCAGCTTCTGAAAGGCGATAGCCAGAACCTGGGCGAGAAAGTGCGCGTTGCGCTGGAACGCACGCGTCAGCTGGAAAAAGAGCTGCAGCAGCTGAAAGAGCAGGCTGCGGCGCAGGAGAGTGCAAACCTCTCCAGCAAGGCTGTAGACATTAAGGGCGTCAAACTGCTGGTCAGCGATCTGGCGGGCGTTGAGCCTAAGATGCTGCGTACTATGGTCGACGATCTCAAGAACCAGCTTGGTTCTACCGTTATCGTGCTGGCGACAGTGGCAGAAGGTAAGGTTTCTCTGATTGCGGGCGTCTCTAAGGATGTGACTGACCGCGTAAAAGCAGGGGAACTGATTGGTATGGTCGCTCAGCAGGTGGGCGGCAAGGGGGGCGGTCGTCCGGACATGGCGCAAGCCGGTGGTACGGATGCGGCGGCACTTCCTGCGGCATTAGCCAGCGTTGAAAGCTGGGTAAGCGCGAAACTGTAATAACTACAAAGCACAAGCAGACGCCATAGCGGTAACGTTATGGCGTCTTGTTCACTGTGCTATCGATAACGATAAAGTCAGGTTGAGTTTGTGTATATCGGCTAAACTTACGTTTAACAGAATGTGATGCCGTGACTGCTTACACTTTACGTGTTTGTCATCGCTTACTTTTTGGCGTTATATGATGGATAATGCCGGGATACAAGAGACCCGACTCTTTTAATCTTTCAAGGAGCAAAGAATGCTGATTCTGACTCGTCGAGTTGGTGAGACCCTCATGATTGGGGATGAGGTCACCGTGACAGTTTTAGGGGTAAAGGGTAACCAGGTACGTATTGGTGTTAACGCTCCTAAAGAAGTATCTGTCCACCGTGAAGAGATCTACCAGCGTATCCAGGCTGAAAAATCCCAGCAGTCCAGTTACTGATATTGTCGCGTCTCGCTGTCGGGCGAGACGCAACCCTCCCGCTATTTTTCCTGCTCAAAGTTACCGTTTAATTTCAATCGCTCTCTTTTTGACCACTCCGCTACCCTTATCTCGTCCCAACACTGTTCTTTCCGCATCAGTTTTCTGCGAAGATGCCTGCAAAATCCGCTTATAAAACACCCTCTTTGCGGCTTTTACATGCGAATTGCGTGTGATTTGTGCAAACGATAAAAGCTTTTGGAAAATTGTTTGACTTATAAGTCCCAGAAAGTAATATATGCGCCACGCAGCGACGAGAAGCTCTTAACGAGTTGCTCGAAGCACTCGAAAGAGGCGTTGTGTGGTGAGGTGGCCGAGAGGCTGAAGGCGCTCCCCTGCTAAGGGAGTATGCGGTCAAAAGCTGCATCCGGGGTTCGAATCCCCGCCTCACCGCCATTTTGCATCCGTAGCTCAGCTGGATAGAGTACTCGGCTACGAACCGAGCGGTCGGAGGTTCGAATCCTCCCGGATGCACCATCTATTACTTCATATTGCTTTAGAAGTGATATGAATATCGAGCAGTACAGTAGTAAATCCCGATGCATCCGTAGCTCAGCTGGATAGAGTACTCGGCTACGAACCGAGCGGTCGGAGGTTCGAATCCTCCCGGATGCACCATTTACTATTTCTGAAAGCAGTACCCTGATGCATCCGTAGCTCAGCTGGATAGAGTACTCGGCTACGAACCGAGCGGTCGGAGGTTCGAATCCTCCCGGATGCACCATTACTGTTTCTAAAAGCATTTCCCGATGCATCCGTAGCTCAGCTGGATAGAGTACTCGGCTACGAACCGAGCGGTCGGAGGTTCGAATCCTCCCGGATGCACCATCTTCTCCTTCTTTGTCTATTCCTTCGACGTTCCGTCAGCAATCACACTCTCTGTCAGCGACAAAAACCACCATTTACGATAAAGTAATGCTTTGTTAATCGGTTAGCGAGAGCACGATGTACGCACAGTATGACGGTTTGATCTTCGATATGGATGGTACCCTCCTGGACACCGAACCCACGCATCGTCAAGCCTGGACCGACGTCCTGGGCCGCTACGGCATGCGTTTCGACCTTCAGGCGATGATCGCCCTCAACGGCTCCCCCACCTGGCGTATTGCGCAGGCCGTGATTGAACTGAATCAGGCCGATCTCGACCCGCACCTGCTCGCGCGCGAAAAAACCGATGCGGTAAAAGCCATGCTTTTAGATACGGTACGTCCGTTACCACTGATTGATGTGGTAAAAGAGTGGCACGGGCGTCGCCCGATGTCGGTGGGGACGGGCAGCGAAAGCGCGATTGCAGAAGCCTTGCTCAATCATCTTGGCCTGCGCCACTATTTTTCTGCCGTGGTCGCCGCCGATCATGTTAAACGTCACAAGCCCGCACCGGACACCTTCCTGCTTTGCGCAGAATTAATGGGCGTCCCGGCGGCAAAGTGCGTCGTGTTTGAAGATGCCGATTTTGGGATCCAGGCCGCGCGTGATGCCGGAATGGATGCGGTGGATGTACGCTTACTGTGAGTGACGCGCTGTCACTTGCCTCATTATTCGCCAGCAGTTTTCTCAGCGCCACGCTGTTACCGGGCAATTCGGAAGTGGTGCTGGTGGCGATGCTGTTGTCCGGCGTGAGTCAGCCCTGGCTACTTGTATTAATAGCAACAATGGGTAATAGCCTTGGAGGGCTGACTAACGTTATTCTTGGGCGTTTCTTTCCGCTGCGTGAAAAATCGCGCTGGCAGGAAAAGGCAGTCGGCTGGCTAAAACGCTATGGCGCTGCCACGCTGTTATTAAGCTGGATGCCTGTAATAGGCGATTTACTGTGTCTGCTGGCGGGATGGATGCGCATCTCCTGGGGACCGGTGCTCTTTTTTTTGTGCCTTGGCAAGGCGTTGCGCTATGTTCTCGTGGCGTGGGCAACACTACAGGGTATGACGTGGTGGCACTAATTGGTGGAATGAATACGCGACCTTCAATCGTCAACCATTACAATTATGCTGAGTAACATTACTTTGACAGGCGGGAGGTCAATTTGATCCCGGACGTATCTCAGGCGCTGGCCTGGCTGGAAAACCACCCTCAGGCATTGAAGGGTATTCAGCGTGGTCTTGAGCGTGAAACGCTGCGCGTTAACGCGGACGGCAGTTTAGCGACGACGGGTCACCCGAAGGCGTTAGGCTCGGCGCTGACACATAAATGGATCACAACCGATTTCGCTGAAGCGCTGCTGGAGTTCATCACCCCAGTAGAGGGTGATATTGATCATATGCTGACGATTATGCGCGATATCCATCGCTACACCGCGCGCAATCTCGGCGATGAGCGTATGTGGCCGCTCAGCATGCCGTGCTATATCGAGCAGGGCCAGGAGATTGAGCTGGCGCAGTACGGCACGTCAAACATTGGTCGGCTGAAAACGCTCTATCGCGAAGGTCTTAAAAATCGCTACGGCGCGTTGATGCAGACCATCTCTGGCGTGCACTACAACTTCTCGCTGCCAATGGCGTTCTGGCAGGCGAAATGCGGTGAAACGGATAAAGACGCCATCTCAGCAGGCTACTTCCGCCTGATCCGCAACTACTACCGTTTCGGCTGGGTGATCCCGTATCTGTTTGGTGCCTCCCCGGCGATCTGTTCTTCGTTCCTGCAGGGGAAACCGACCACGCTGCCGTTCGAGAAGACCGACTGCGGAATGTACTATCTCCCGTACGCCACCTCTCTGCGTCTGAGCGATCTCGGCTATACCAATAAATCGCAAAGCAATCTCGGTATTACGTTTAACGAATTGCACGAATATGTGGCAGGATTGAAGCGGGCGATCAAAACCCCGTCGGAAGAGTACGAAAAAATCGGCCTCGAAAAAGACGGTAAGCGTCTGCAGATCAACAGCAATGTCCTGCAGATTGAAAACGAGCTGTATGCGCCAATTCGTCCTAAGCGCGTGACGCGCAGCGGCGAAACCCCGTCGGATGCGCTGCAGCGCGGCGGGATCGAATACATTGAAGTGCGCTCGCTGGATATCAACCCGTTCTCACCGATTGGCGTTGATGAACAGCAGATTCGCTTCCTGGATCTGTTTATGGTCTGGTGCGTGCTGGCGGATGCGCCGGAAATGAGTTCAGACGAACTGCTCTGCACCCGTACAAACTGGAACCGCGTGATTCTGGAAGGGCGTAAACCTGGCCTGACGCTGGGTATCGGCTGCGAAACGGCACAGTTCCCGCTGACGAAAGTCGGCAAAGATCTGTTCCGTGACCTGAAGCGTGTTGCCCGGACGATGGACAGCATCGACGGCGGCGACGCGTATCAACAGATTTGCGACCAGCTGGTGGCGTGCTTTGATAACCCGGAACTGACGTTCTCAGCGCGCATTCTGCGTTCTATGATTGATCAGGGCATTGGTGGTACGGGGCGCTCACTCTCGGCGGAGTACCGTGAAATGCTGATCCAGGAGCCGTTAGAAATCCTGAGCGAATCAGATTTTGTCGCGGAACGCGAAGCGTCCGTTGTGCGTCAGAAAGAGGTTGAAGCGGCGGATACCGAGTCGTTTGAGGCGTTTCTGGCGAAGCAGGCTTAAGCAGAAAAGAAAAAGGCCACATCGCTGTGGCCAAAATATACATCTCTGAATTCAGGGATGATGATAACAAATGCGCGTCTTTCATATACTCAGACGCGCATTCTGTAGAAGAGTTCAGTTTATTTTAAAAAAAATCACTATCGGAGGTGACGTATGCCGTTATTAGATAGCTTTACTGTCGACCATACCCGTATGGAAGCACCTGCAGTCCGCGTGGCGAAGACCATGCACACCCCGCACGGCGACACGATCACCGTCTTCGATCTGCGTTTCTGCGTGCCAAACAAAGAAGTGATGCCGGAGAAAGGCATTCATACGCTGGAACACCTGTTCGCTGGTTTCATGCGTGACCACCTGAACGGCAACGGCGTTGAGATCATCGATATCTCTCCGATGGGCTGCCGTACCGGTTTCTACATGAGCCTGATTGGTCAGCCTGAAGAGAAACGTGTGGCAGATGCCTGGAAAGCGGCCATGGAAGACGTGCTGAAGGTGAAAGAGCAGAACCAGATCCCTGAGCTGAACGTTTACCAGTGCGGCACCTACCAGATGCACTCTCTGGAAGAAGCGCAGGAGATCGCGCGCCACATCATCGAACGCGACGTTCGCGTGAACAGCAACGAAGAGCTGGCCCTGCCAAAAGAAAAACTGCAGGAACTGCACATCTAGTGCACCTTTTCCCTCTCCCTCAGGGAGAGGGTAGGGTGAGGGTGGTTTAATCCCATGACCACAACCTTAACCTTCTCCTTTATCCACCGTCCCCTCGTTCCGTTCGCCCATGATTACGCTCATGGTGACAGCGAGCCGTGGCATGAGCACGACTGCGCGCAGCTGCTGCATACCCTGAGCGGCGTGGTACGGGTGGATACCGCATCGGGCTGTTGGGTTGTGCCTCCCGGTCGCGGCGTCTGGCTGCCTGCGGGCACGCGGCATTCCCTGCGCATTACCGGCAACGTGGCGGCGCGAACGCTGTTTATCGATCCGCTGGCGCGGGCCGATCTTCCCGCCACCTGCCAGATCGTCCAGATCGCGCCGCTGCTGCGCGAGCTGATCCTCGTCTCCCTTGCGTTGCCTGAATCGTACTCACCCGGAAGCCGGGATGAACGCGTCTATGAACTGATTCTCGATGAAATCCGCACTATGCCGGTGCTGCCGTTTCACCTGCCGGAGCCGGAAAGCGAGGCGCTACGTCGCCTGTGTCTGCAAATCCGGCAAAACCCGGGGGAAAGCTGGAGCAGCGCGCAGGCTGCGAGCCTGATGAACATGAGCGAGCGCACCCTGAACCGCCATTTTCATCAGCAGACGGGTTTAAGCTACGGCGAGTGGTTGAGAAGGGCGCGTCTGCTGGAAGCCTTAGTGCGGCTGGCGCAGGGCCAGCCGGTATTGCGCGTGGCGCTGGATCTGGGGTACGGCAGCCACAGCGCCTTTACGGCAATGTTCCGTCGGGTGATGGGCGTCTCCCCCAGCGATTACTTTAAGAACGACTGACGGCGTTAAAGAGCGCCTGAAGCGACGCGCGCGCCACGTCGCTATCAATGCCCACGCCCCATCGGCTGCTGCCGTCCTGGAACAGGCAGCGGATGTAGGCCACCGAGCGGCTGTCGCTGCGTTCGCCTAACGTATGCTCGTGATAATCCTTAATCACAAACGGCGCGTTGACCCAGCGGCTCAGGCCGTGAGCGGCGGCGGAGAGCAGACCGTTGCCGTGACCTTCCAACTGGCGCGTTCCTCCCTGCGTGACGACGCTTGCCGTCAGCCGCAGCTGGCCGTCCTGCTGGCCGTCGCTGCGGTAGGATTGCAGCGCATAGTGCGGCGTGGCTACCAGGCCGTAACGGGTGCGGAACAGCTGCCACAGCGCATTTTGCGTCATCTCTTTTCCGTGACGGTCGGTTTCCTGCTGCACGTGCTGGCTGAAATCCTGCTGCAGGGCGCGGGGCAGTTTCAGACCATGATTCTGTTCGATCAGCCACGCGCTGCCGCTTTTCCCTGACTGGCTGTTCACGCGGATCACCGCTTCGTAGGTGCAGCCGATATCCTGGGGATCGACGGGCAGGTAAGGCATCTCCCAGCGATCGCCAGGCCTGCGGGCATCAAAGCCTTTTTTGATTGCGTCCTGGTGCGAGCCGGAGAAGGCGGTATAGGCCAGCCGTCCTGCCCACGGATGGCGCGGGTGCACCGGCAGCTGATTGCAGGTTTCTACCACTTCCACCACCCGGTTCATATCGCTAAAGTCCAGAGTCGGGCTGATACCCTGGCTGTAGAGGTTCATCGCCAGCGTCACCAGGCAGACGTTGCCCGTGCGCTCGCCGTTACCGAACAGACAGCCCTCCACGCGGTCAGCCCCCGCCATTACGGCCAGCTCCGCGCAGGCGACGCCGGTACCGCGGTCGTTATGCGGATGCACGCTGATGCAGACATCGCGGCGGCGGCTGAAGTGGCGACAGAAGTACTCGATCTGGTCGGCATAGACGTTCGGCGTGCTCACTTCGACGGTGGCGGGTAAGTTGATCACCATCGGGCGTTCGTCGCAAGGCTGCCAGATCTCCGCCACGGCTTCACAAATCTCCAGCGCAAATTCCGCCTCGGTAAAGCAGAAGGTTTCCGGAGAGTATTCGTACTGCCAGCGGGTTTCAGGGTTCTCTTCACAAAGCTGGCGGATAAGCCGCGTGGCGCGGGTGGCCAGCTCAACGATTTGTGCTTTCTCCATGCCGAATACCAGGCGGCGGAACAGCGGAGCGGTGGCGTTATACAGATGCACGGTCGCCTGCTTCGCGCCGCGCAGGGATTTAAAAGTGCGATGGATGAGATCTTCCCGTGCCTGAGTGAGCACCTGAATCGTCACGTCATCCGGGATGCGGTTCTCTTCAATCAGCTGGCGAACAAAGTTGAAATCCGTCTGCGAGGCGGAAGGAAAGGCAACTTCAATCTCTTTAAACCCGCAGCTTAACAGCAGATCCCAGAACTGCAGCTTGCGCGTGCTGTCCATCGGTTCGGCCAGAGCCTGGTTGCCGTCGCGCAGGTCGGTCGAGAGCCAGCGCGGCGCGCGGGTGATGCGTTGCTCCGGCCAGCGACGGTCGGGCAGGGAAAGGGTGGGAAAGGGTTGGTACTTGTCGGCGGGTGTGTTCAGCATGATGCGCTCCTGTTGTCTTTTCACTATCGTGAATCGATTTCAGGCGCGCTGCTTTATCGGCACTGACAATGGCTGTCGCGTTCTGGACACAGTGCGGTTTTTTGCCGGATGGCGGCTACGCCTTATCCGGCCTACGTTCGTAGGCCCGGTAAGCGTAGCGCCACCGGGCAACCGTCGCACAGAACGAGCAACCCGCGCACAAGACTAGTGCGCGCCGCCACCGCCACCACCGGCACCAAACGGCGGTCTGGCAAACCACACCAGCCCCAGCAGGACGATAAAGATCCCTGCCGATATCCAGAAAATCTCGTTGGCCGAGATAATCAGCCCCTGGTTGGTGATCTGCTGGGCAATCCAGCCGGACGCCTGCTGCTCCGTCATTCCCATCCCCTGAAGCTGGCTATACATCTGCTGAGCATTCGGGTTGTACGGGTTCACTGCTTCGGTCAGCTGAGCGTGGTGCATCGATTCGCGGTTCGTCCACAGGGTGGTGGTGATCGACGTACCGATGGAGCCCGCCAGCGTACGGGTGAAGTTCGACAGGCTCGAGGCGGCTGCCAGACGCTCGGGCGGTAAGCCAGAGAGCGTGATGGTGGTCAGCGGCATAAAGAAGCACGCCACCGCGAAGCCCTGAATGAACTGCGGCCACGCCGAGGCGCCAAAGTCCATTCCCGGCTCAAAGGTATACGCACGCCAGTAGAAGCACACCGCATACATGATGAAGCTGAACGTCACCAGCCGACGCATGTCGAGCTTATGGGCGAAGCGGCCAATTATCGGCGACAGCAGGACCGGGATCACCCCAACGGGTGCTGACGCCAGACCCGCCCAGGTGGCGGTATAGCCATACACCTCCTGCAACAGCTGCGGCAGCAGAACAATCGCGCCGAAGTAGAGCATATAGGCGAGGCTGATACACAGGCAGCCGATGGTGAAGTTTCGCGACTTAAATAGCGAGAGATCGACTATCGGGTTGTCGTCCGTCAGCTCCCAGACGATCAGGAAGCTGATCGACACCACCGCGACAATGGTCAGGATGATAATTTCCTGCGAGTTGAACCAGTCGAGCTCTTTACCGCGGTCGAGCATGATCTGCAGACTGCCGATACCCAGGATCAGCAGCGCCAGCCCGATGCTGTCGATACGCCGTTGTTCGGTGCGCGTCTCTCGTCCCCGCAGCGACTGCAGCGTCATCAATACCACGACGGCGCCAATCGGTACGTTGATGAAGAAGATCCAGCCCCAGTGGTAGTTATCGCTGATGTACCCGCCCAGAATCGGTCCGCAGATAGGCGCGACGATAACGGTCATCGACCAGAGCGCCAGCGCGACGGAACGTTTTGCGGGAGGGTAGTTGCTCAGCAGCAAACTCTGGGAAAGCGGGATCAGCGGCCCTGCGACAATCCCCTGAATGACGCGGAAGAAAATCAGCATCGTCAGGCTGCTGGACATGCCGCACGCCCACGAGGCCAGTACAAACGCCACCGTGGACCAGAGGAACAGCTTCACCTCACCGACGCGCTTTGCCAGCCAGCCGGTGATCGGAATGGAGATGGCGTTTGCCACCCCAAACGAGGTAATGACCCAGGTCCCCTGGCTCAGCGACGAGCCAAGGTTACCGGCGATGGTCGGGATCGCCACGTTTGCGATGGTGGAGTCCAGCACCTGCATGAATGTCGCCAGCGACAGCGCGATGGTCATAATGACCAGCTGCGCGCCTTCCAGCGGTTTTTGCGGCTTTTGCTGTTGCATAACGCTCACCTTCGGATTAACCGGCGTTTGCCTTCACGATGTCATCGATCAGCTTGTTGACCGGATCGAGGCTAATTTCACGGGCGTTACTTTCATAAACCGGGCTGCTACGCACCTGGCTTGCCAGGATCTGACCGTCGCGGTTGGCGGTGTCAACCGTCACCAGCGTGGAGAGGCCGATACGCAGCGGGTGATCCGCCAGCTGTTTGGCATCCAGTTCGATACGCACGGGCAGACGCTGTACGACTTTGATCCAGTTACCGGTGGCGTTCTGCGCAGGCAGCAGGGAGAAGGCGCTGCCGGTCCCCATATCCAGACCCACCACTTTGCCGGTGTACTTCACGTCATCGCCGTAGATGTCGCTGACAACCGTTGCGGTCTGGCCGATACGCATATGCGCAAGCTGCGTCTCTTTAAAGTTGGCGTCGACCCACAGGTTGTCCGCCGGCACAACCGCCATCAGCGGCGTGGTTGGGCTGATCTGCGCCCCTGGCTGGACGGAACGACGGGAGACATAGCCGGTCATTGGGCTGACGATTTTAGTACGCTGCAGGGCAAGCCACGCGTTGCGGACTTCAGTCGCTGCCTGCTGAACGGCAGGCTGGTTTTCCAGGCTGGTGCCCAGCACCATCGCCTGGTTGGCGTTGTACTGCTGAATGGCCACGTCCAGCTGTGCCTGAGCGCTGGCGACGGCGTCGCGGGCGTGCTGCAGCTCTTCACGGCCAATCAGATTGGCGGTGCCGAGCGGCACGCGGCGGTTCAGATCGCTCTGCGCCTGCGCGAGTGCGGTTTTCTGCACGTCGATGTTGGCCTGCAGCTGTTTGCTGTTGATCATCAGCTGGCGGGTCTGACGAACGCTGGAGGCCAGCGCGGTCTGCGCTTTTTCAAACGCCTGCTGGGCGTCGGTTGGATCGAGCGTCACCAGCACATCGCCTTTTTGCACAAAGTCGGTATTGTCAGCCCAGACTTTCGTCACGCTGCCCGACACCTGCGCCATAATTTGTACCTGGTTCCCTGCCACGTACGCGTCGTCAGTCTCTTCAGCATGACGCAGTACTAAAAACCAATAGATCCCATATGCCACGGCAATAATGATAAAGAGCAAGGTCAACAGAAGAAGGGCGCTCTTACGTTTGCCTTTCTTGTTGGCCGGTTGCTGCGGGGTAGTGCTCTCCGCATTTGCGCTCATTGTTGTTCTCCACGATCTTCTTATTTTCACATCGGCTGAGCCGACCTGTTGTCAGAAAGGCCAGCAGTGTGACGTGCTGGCCTGTCGGTTTTCTTATAAATCTGGATTGTTGAGCGTGTCGTCGCGTTAGCGCAGCGCCTCAAGAACGGCGCCTTCTTCATCCATCTGGTCCAGACGGGTGAGCAGCTTGCGAGTGATGTGCTCAAGCTGGTCGCGCTCGGCGGTGCTGAGAGCGGACCAGAGTTTGTGCAGGCAATTGTGCTGAGGTGGCAGCACCTCGCGCAGGAATTCGTGACCTTTATCGGTCAGTTGCAGATGCAGGCAGCGGCGATCGTTATCGCTTTCACGGCGCTCAATCCAGCCGCGCTTTTCCAGCTCATCGGCAATTCGGGTGGCGTTGGTGCGGGAGGAGCCCAGCGCGCAGCTCAGCTCAGAAGGCTGAATGCTGTGGTTTTCCTGAGACTCCAGCGTGATCAACGCCATAAACAATGTCTCGTTAATCCCTTGAGCTTTCAGCATTTTATTGCGGTTTTCCAGTAGCTTACCCTGCATGTGCATGCACAGGCGAGTCAGCAGGATTTCCTGATACGGGAAGTCCTCATGGCGACTGGCGCGGAATTTAAGCATTTGTTCAATGGGCGTAAACGAACTATCCATTTGGGCATAACCTCATTAATTACAGCCGATATAGTAACGATAGTGACAAATAATGTAAATGAATTATTTGTGCGGTTATATCCGCCAAATTAATGTCACCATCAGAAAGCGCCGGGTAAGTCCGTGACCCGGTGAGCACAGAAAGCGTAGGGGATGAACCCGCTGAAGAGAGGATGTGAGGACGGGGGTCTGAACTATTCATGCCGATTGTAAATATGTCACCCACATTAAAATTTCTGGGATAAATGATTACGTTTACATTAACAGAGTGAAGGGCCCCTTTACACCCTAAGAGGCCCAAAGCAATGTAAAACTTAGTGAATTGCCTCCTGGCGATGGTAGCCGCGCCACCATACAAGCAGGTTAATCGTGGCGACGATGGCACCAATTGCACATACCCCTGACCAGCCAGCATGCTGCCACGCCGAGGCGGAAATGAGCGAGCCCGCCGCGCCGCCAATAAAGTAGCTGGTCATGTACCCGGCCGTCAGGCGGTTACGCGCCTCTGGCTTCACGCGATAGATGACGGTCTGATTGGTAATGTGAACGCCCTGCACGGTGAGATCGAGTACCAGGATACCGACGATCAGCGCCAGCACCGAGACGTGCCCATACCAGATTGCCGCCCAGGAGAGCAGAAGTAACACCAGCCCCGCGGAGGTGGTCAGATGGGATTTGCCCTTGTCGGCCAGCCCGCCTGCGGGGCGCGCGCCCAGTGCGCCTGCGGCACCGGCCAGGCCGAACAGGCCAATCACCCCTTCGGAATAATTAAACGGCGGCGCGGCCAGCAGAAACGCCATCGACGTCCAGAGAATGCTGAAGTTGGCGAAGGTGAAGCAGCCCAGCAGGGCGCGGGTGCGCAGAAGTTTATCCTGGGTAAACAGGCTGAAAACGGAGGCCAGCAGCTGCGGGTAATTCAGGTGATTTTCCTGCTTCACTTTTGGCAGCCCGCGCCACAGCGCCAGCGCCATGACGACCATCAATACGCTCGCCACCCAGTATACGGTGCGCCAGCCGCCGAGGCTTGCCAGCAGCCCGGCGACGGTACGCGCCAGCAAAATCCCCAGCAGCAGGCCGCTCATGATGGTGCCCACCACCTTGCCACGTTTTTCCGGTGAGGCGAGGGTCGCGGCGAGCGGCACCAGGATTTGCGCCACCACGGAGAACAGCCCCGTCAGCGCGGTACCGATAATCATCATCGTCAGCGACTGGCTGCTGGCGGTGATCAGCATCCCGCCGGCGGCCAGAAGCGTCATGGAGACGATCAGCATCCGGCGTTCAAACATATCGCCGAGCGGCACCAGGAACAGCAGCCCGGCGGCATAGCCGAGCTGGGCGGCGGTGACGATAAAGCCTGCGGAACTGGCGGAGAGATTGAACGCGCGGGCGATGGTGTCGAGAAGAGGCTGCGCGTAATAGTTGCTGGCGACGGCCAGACCCGTTGCCACGGACATTAAAAGGATGAGTGCGGGGCTAAGCCCTTGAGTGGTTTTTGTCATTAGTTTCAGGAATCGTTAGTGAAGTGATTATTTTTCCGGAAACCATAATAGCCAATGATTGTGAATGTGGGGGGATTGTTACGTGCTGGATTGTGCGGTTTAGGTTGGGTGCGGTCTGATCCCCTCACCCCGGTCCTCTCCCAGTGTACGGTCTGGGGAGAGGGTTAGGGTGAGGGAAAAGGTTTTACTTCTGCGCCGCCAGCGCCGCTTTCACCCAGCCGTCAAACTGCTGCTGGTGGGCCTTGATCCAGCCGTCGACGTGGCCTTTAACATCCGCCTCAGACGATTTGCCCGCGTGCATCATCGCGTTCTGGGCGTTGATGTCCGCCAGCGGCAGCTTCATCACCGAGAACAGCTTCGCCGCCGCCGGGTTTTTCTCCGCCCAGGCTTTGTTCGCCACGATATGCATGGTGTTCACCGGGAAGCCGTAGTTCATGCCGTTCGGCAGTTTGGTGTCGATATCTTTCTGCTCGCCCGGCAGGGAGGAGAACGGCACCTGCAGCCACACCACGTCTTTACCCGGCTTCAGCACGTCGCTCACCCAGTACGGCGTCCAGGTGTAGTAGATCACCGGTTTATCCTCTTTGAAGCGGGCAATGGTGTCGGCCATCATCGCTGAATAGTTGCCGTGGCTCACGTCGACCGTTTTCGCCAGATCGAACGCCTTGTTCTGGTGGTTAATCACCGCTTCGCAGCCCCAGCCCGGCGAGCAGCCCATCATGTCGGCCTTGCCGTCACCGTTGGTGTCAAACAGTCTGGCGATCTTCGGGTCCTTCAGCTGTTCGATGTTGGTGATGTGGTACTGGTCGGCGGTTTTCTTGTCGATCAGGTACCCCTGCGCCGCGCCGTTGACAAAGGTGCCTTCACGGTAGAATTTCTTATCGCCACCGGCGGCGGCATACATATCGTCATGCAGCGGCTGCCAGTTTACGGCGGTAAAGGTGGCGTCACCGGAGGCAATCGAGGTGTAGCCCACGTTGTAATCCACTTCGCTCGGCGTGTTAACCGTATAGCCCAGTTTTTCCAGCGCGCGGCTGACCAGCAGGGTCTGGAAGCTCTCTTCCGAAATAGTGCTCTGCACCGGCTGCACGGTAATGCCTTTGCCCGGCAGGTCAGCCGCGAACGTGCTGGTGGAGACAAGGGTGGCAAACGCTGTGGCAAAAAGTACGTTATGTCGCATCGTTGTTCCTTATTTTCTAAAGGGGCGGGTGAGTAACCCGACGGGGCCGGTGGAATACCAGCGACGGTTGCCGCGACTGCGTGAATCGCGACCGACGGCCTGGGTCAGGCGGTCAAGAATAATGGCGAGGATCACAATCCCGACGCCGCCGACGGTAGCCAGCCCCATGTCGAGACGGCCAATGCCGCGCAGCACCATCTGACCGAGACCGCCAACGGCGATCATCGAGGCAATCACCACCATCGAAAGGGCCAGCATCAGCGTCTGGTTAACGCCCGCCATGATGGTCGGCATCGCCAGCGGGAGCTGAACCTTAAACAGCATCTGGCGCGGGCTGGCGCCGAACGAGCGTGACGCTTCGATCAGGTCCGCAGGCACCTGATTGATCCCGAGAATGGTCAGACGAATAATCGGCGGCAGGGCAAAGATAATGGTGACCACCACGCCCGGCACGTTGCCGATGCCGAACAGCATGACGATCGGCACCAGATAGACGAACGCCGGGGTGGTCTGCATTGCATCCAGCAGCGGGCGAATAATCTTCGCGGCCCGCGGGCTGCGCGCCAGCCAGATCCCCATCGGCAGGCCGATGACGATGCAGAAGAGCAGGGCGGTCAGCACCAGCGCCAGGGTGATCATCGCCTGCGACCAGGCTCCAATCGCGCCGATGGCAATCAGCGAAATCAGCGTGGCGACACCCATCCCGGCGCTGCCAAACTGCCAGGCGATCAGGGAGAACAGGATAATCGCCACCGGGGCCGGCATGCCCAGCATCAGCTGCTGGAAGCCGTTCAGGATGTAATCCACCGGGATGCGGATCCCCTGGAAAACCGGGCGGAAGTGCGTGACCACCCAGTCGATCCCCTCCGTGACCCAGCTGTCCAGCGGGATCAGCGTTTTGTGGAACGGATCCATAATATTGAAGTGCTCTGGCGCAGACGCGGGTGCGCTGTTCAGCCAGACTGCCGCACCGCCACCGTCGGCGGGTGCTGGCGTGGAACCCCACGCGTCGGCGGATTGCGCTGCGTTGTCCGCCGCTTCAGTGGTGCCCCACGGGTTAGTTTGATCAGCCATTATTTGCCCCCTCGCGATCTAAAGCCTGCAGCAGCATCCGTTTGGAGATGATGCCGACGTACTGTTGTTCCTCACCCACGACCGGTACGGCGCACGGCGCCTGCCCCACGTGAGACAGCAACTCGCTGAGCGGCGTTTCGGCGTCCACGGCAAGCGGAGCGTCAATTAACGCCGCATCGATGCCCTGGTTTTCGCTGAGCGCGGTTTTCAGAGAATCGATGGAGACAACGCCGACAAATTTATTGCCGCGTTCAACCAGATAACCGTATTCACGGTCTTCGTCCTGCAGGAGCTTCAGCGCGGAGCGCGGGCCGAAGCCAGGCGTTTTACGGATAATGCCGTTTGGCGTTCGACGGGCAATATCTTTGGCGCTAAAGACCTGGCTAATATCCACGCCGCGGAAGAAGGTGCGCACATAATCATTTGCCGGATTATTGAGTATTTCATCCGGCGTGCCGACCTGCACCACTTCACCGTTTTGCATAATGGCAATACGGTCGCCAATACGCATGGCTTCATCCAAATCGTGGGAAATAAAGACAATGGTTCGCTGATGTTTCGCCTGTAATTTTACCAGCTCATCCTGCATCTCGGTGCGAATTAACGGATCGAGGGCGGAGAAAGCTTCGTCCATTAATAAAATGTCTGGATTAATGGCTAATGCGCGGGCTAATCCCACGCGCTGACGCATACCGCCGGAAAGTTCATCCGGGTACGCATGCGCATAATTTTCCAGCCCAACCTGACGCAGGGCATCAAGGGCTTTTTCCTGACGTTCCTGCGCGGGTGTACCGGCTAATTCCATGCCGAAAGCGGTATTATCCAGCACCGTCATGTGCGGCATCAGCGCGAATGACTGGAATACCATCGCAATCTTCTTTCTGCGCACCTCGCGAAGCTCGGCGTCTGATATTCTGGCGATATCCACGCCGTCAATCAGCACCTGTCCGCGGGTGGGTTCAATCAGGCGATTGAGAAGGCGAACCATAGTGGATTTACCCGAACCGGATAATCCCATGATGACAAAAATCTCGCCTTCTTCAATGGCCAGACTGGCGTCTTTAACGCCAAGCGATAGCCCGGTTTTTTCCAGAATTTGCTCTTTCGAAAGGCCTTTCTCAATATATTTGAATGCGCGCTGAGGATGCTCGCCAAATACTTTATAAAGATTTTTCACTTCTAATTTAATTGCCATGCAATAGAGAGTGTCCTGTTATTTGTTTATGTCGATATGATTACCATGGTAAATTGTTAACGGGCATAACCCTAACATACTGAGAATCTGAGACAACCCTGGGTTTGCTTATGATGTAAATTTACAGGGAGGCGAAACGGCTGAATTTCCCATGAGTAAAGGGCTGAGCGGGATTTGAATTTTTCTCAATTTTTTGCTGCGGCATCGGGGAATTTCGCCTGAATCGGCTGATTCAGGCGAATAGGGCGCGGAAATGACAGTGTAGTTGTTTTGTAAATATTGGAGAGGAAATTGTTGGGTTTATATTAAATTAACGAACGTTAACGTTCATTAAAAATCCCAGTCTTCATCCTCGGTTTCCACCGCTTTGCCCATCACATATGATGAACCCGACCCGGAGAAGAAATCGTGGTTTTCGTCGGCGTTGGGCGACAGCGCGGAGAGAATCGCCGGGTTAACCTCCGCCATCTCCGGCGGGAACAGCGCCTCGTAACCCAGGTTCATCAGCGCCTTGTTGGCGTTGTAGCAAAGGAAAGCGTTGACGTCTTCCTCCCAGCCGGTGCCGGCATAGAGTTCCTCGGTATAGCTCAGCTCGTTGTCGTACAGATCCATCAGCAAATCGAGCGCAAACCCTTTAAGCTCCTCGCGCTCCGCGTCGCTGACCTTTTCCAGCCCTTTCTGATACTTATAGCCGATGTAATACCCATGTACCGCTTCATCCCGGATGATGAGGCGAATCAAATCGGCGGTGTTGGTCAGCTTGCCCCGGCTCGACCAGTACATGGGCAGCCAGAAGCCAGAATAGAAGAGGAATGATTCCAGAAACACGCTGGCGATCTTCTTCTTCAGCGGCTCGTCGGCCCGATAATACGCCAGTACCAGCTCCGCCTTTCTTTGTAACGACTCGCTCGCTTCGCTCCAGGCGTAGGCCGCGTCCACGTCTTTGGTCTGGCACAGCGTGGAGAAAATCGAGCTGTAGGAGCGGGCGTGCACCGCCTCCATAAAGCTGATGTTCGACATCACCGCCTCTTCGTGCGGCGTCAGCGCGTCACCCATCAGAGCCGGTGCGCCAACGGTATTCTGAATGGTGTCCAGCAGCGTCAGGCCGGTAAAGACGCGGATCGTCAGCTGCTGCTCGGTGTGGCTCAGGGTTTGCCAGGCCGGAATATCGTTGGAGAGCGGGACCTTTTCCGGCAGCCAGAAGTTGCTGGTCAGGCGGTTCCACACTTCCAGATCTTTCTCGTCCTGGATCTTGTTCCAGTTAACGGCGCTCACGCGTGACAGTTTCATCCTTTCTCCTTACAGCGCGCAGGACACGCAGCCTTCGATTTCGGTGCCTTCCAGCGCAAGCTGGCGCAGGCGAATGTAGTAGAGCGTCTTGATACCTTTCTTCCAGGCGTAGATTTGCGCTTTGTTGATGTCCCGCGTGGTGGCGGTATCCGGGAAGAACAGCGTCAGCGACAGCCCCTGATCCACGTGTTTCGTCGCCTCGGCGTAGGTATCGATGATTTTTTCCGGGCCAATCTCGTATGCGTCCTGATACAGCGCCAGGTTCTCGTTGGTCATAAACGGGGCAGGGTAGTAAACGCGTCCGGTTTTGCCTTCTTTGCGAATTTCAATCTTCGACACGATCGGGTGAATGCTCGACGTGGCGTGGTTGATGTAGGAGATAGAGCCGGTTGGCGGCACCGCCTGCAGGTTCTGGTTGTAAATGCCGTAGCGCATCACGTCATCACGCAGCCGCTGCCACATCTCGCGCGTCGGCAGGACGATCCCGGCGCGGGCAAACAGCTCCCTTACTCGCGCCGTTTTCGGCTGCCAGTCGCCTTCCAGATACTGGCTGAAATACTCTCCGCTGGCATAGCGCGACTGTTCAAAGCCCGAGAAACGCTGGTTGCGCTCGCGCGCCAGCATCATTGAGGTATGCAGCGCGTGCCAGGTGACGGTGTAAAAATAGAGGTTGGTGAAGTCCAGCCCTTCCGGGCTGCCGTAGGCGATGCCTTCCCGCGCCAGGTAGCCGTGCAGGTTCATCTGCCCAAGGCCAATGGCGTGCGACGCGGCGTTGCCCGCCTCGATGGACGGCACGCTGCGGATGTGGCTCATGTCCGACACCGCCGTCAGCCCGCGAATGGCGGTTTCTATCGTGCGGCCAAAGTCGGGGGAATCCATGGTGTGGGCGATATTCAGCGACCCGAGGTTGCAGGAGATGTCTTTGCCGATCTCCGCGTAGTCCAGATTCTCGTCATAGCGGGAGGCGCTGTTGACCTGCAAAATCTCCGAGCACAGGTTGCTCATGTTGATGCGCCCGGCAATTGGGTTTGCGCGGTTCACCGTGTCCTCGTACATGATGTACGGATAGCCGGACTCAAACTGAATTTCGGCAAGCGTCTGGAAGAAATCGCGGGCGTTGATGGTTTTTTTGCGGATGCGATCGTCGGCCAGCAGCTCGTCGTACAGCTCGCTTATCGCCACGTCGCCAAAGGCTTTGCCGTAAATTCGCTCAACGTCATACGGCGAGAAAAGCGCCATCTCGGCATTCTCTTTGGCGAGCTTAAAGGTGATATCCGGGATCACCACGCCCAGCGACAGGGTTTTGATGCGGATTTTTTCATCGGCGTTTTCGCGCTTGGTATCGAGGAAACGCAGAATGTCGGGGTGGTGCGCGTGCAGATAAACCGCACCCGCGCCCTGACGCGCGCCAAGCTGGTTGGCGTAGGAGAAGGCATCTTCCAGCATCTTCATGACCGGGATCACGCCGGAGGACTGGTTTTCGATGCGCTTAATCGGCGCACCCGCTTCACGCAGGTTCGAGAGCAGAAACGCCACGCCGCCGCCGCGTTTGGAGAGCTGCAGCGCCGAGTTCACCGCGCGGCCTATCGACTCCATATTATCTTCAATGCGCAGCAGGAAGCAGGAGACCAGCTCGCCGCGCTGGGCTTTGCCGCAGTTGAGAAAGGTCGGCGTGGCAGGCTGGAAGCGGCCGGAGAGGATCTCGTCGGTGAGCTGTTGCGCCAGCGCTTCATCGCCCTGCGCCAGAGTCAGCGCGACCATCACCACGCGATCTTCAAAGCTTTCTAAGTAGCGCTTACCGTCGAAGGTCTTCAGGGTGTAGCTGGTGTAGAACTTCCACGCGCCAAGGAACGTCTGGAAACGAAAGCCGCTGGCGTGGGCGCGTTCAAACAGCTTCACGACGAAGGCGCGTGCGTAGCGGGTGAGGACGCGGGCGTCGTAGTAACCTTCGTTAACCAGGTGGTCGAGACGTTCATCCTGGCTCGCGAAGGTCACGCTGTTGGGCCGCACGTGGGCGGCAAAAAAGGCGTCCACCGCCTCACGGTCTTTATCAAACTGAATGCGTCCCTCCCGGTCATAGAGGTTAAGCATCGCGTTTAATGCGTGGTAATCCGGCGTCGCCTGTATTACCCGTTCTGCGGTTGTCGTTGCCAAAATTCGTTCACTCCTTTACGCACGTTTTCGACGTCCTGCTGCGTCCCCATCAGCTCAAAGCGATAGAGATACGGCACGCCGCATTTTTGAGAGATGACATCTCCGGCGCGGCCAAAGGCATCGCCGAAATTGCGATTACCCGCCGCGATCACGCCTCGGATTAGCCCGCGGTTATGCGGATCGTTCAGAAAGCGGATCACCTGACGAGGCACTGCGCCCGCCGTACCGCCGCCGCCGTAGCTGGGCACCACCAGAATGTACGGTTCTTCTACCCGGATGCGCTCCCGCTCGTTGAGGGGAATGCGCACCGCAGGCAGCCCGACGCGCTCCATAAAACGGAGCGTGTTTTCCGAGCTGCTGGAGAAGAAGACCAGCCGACTCATGCCCGTGCGGCCTGCGCGGCGATGCGGTTGATCATGTCCGGGCGGAAGCCAGACCAGCTGGTCTCCCCGGCCACCACCACCGGAAGCTGACGGAAACCCTGCGCGCGAAGGGTATCGGCGGCCTCGGGCTGCTGGTCAATATTCACCATCTCAAACGCCACGCCGCGGCTTTCCATCGCCCGTTTGGTCGCGTGGCACTGAACACAATCGTTACGAGTGTAAATAATAATGCTCATGATTCGTATTTCCATTTAAAATGAGAGAGCGGCGCGAATCATCGCGTCAGGTTGTGTGTATCTTGCTAAAAGGAATACTAGATGTAGTTGTCTTGAGTTTCAACCATACAAGATATGGGAAATTTAGATTGATGATGCCCTGATGATGAGCACAGCGGGGCAGGGGGTGTTGTACGGGTTTTCAGGCTTGCGGGCATTAAAAAGCCCCGGCGCCAGCGGCGACCGGGGCTAATGGCTCGCGCTTACTTACGCAGGCTAAGCAGAGCGCCGACGAAGATCCCGACTGCCGCTACCGTGCCGAGCGTGCAGAGCGGTTTTTCGCGCACGAAGGTCGTTGCGCAGCTGACCGCATCGCAGGCAGCCTGTGTGGTACGCGTGCGGCCATTTAGGCGTGCGCGGGTTTCACGGAGCAGAGACAGAGCCTTACGTTTTGCGGCATCCGCTTCGTCCTTCGCGTCACTTCCCCAGGATTTCAGCACCTCTTCCAGCGTGTCTGCTAATTGGCTGACATCATTACGAATATCCTGAGCGTCGTCGTTAATATCGTTTCGGTTCGGTCTGTTAAACATACGATCCTCCGTAATTTTGTGTTCCCGTTCAGTTTAGTTCAGAAATTTAATATCTGAAGCGCATCACGCGATATCCGCCAGTTTATGGACTATTCTGAAAGCCCTGCTAATGCTGAATACTGTAAGGTTGCCGGGCAGGAAAAGATAACGAGGAAAAGATATGTATTTACGACCTGACGAGGTGGCACGCGTTCTTGAAAAAGAGGGATTCACCATGGATGAGGTGACGCCAAAAGCGTATGGATATCGCCGTGGCGAGAATTATGTTTACGTTAATCGTGAAGCAAGAATGGGACGTACCGCTCTCATTATTCACCCGACGCTGAAAGACAGAAGTCTGTCATTTGCTGAGCCTGCCTCGGATATTAAAACCTGCGATCATTATCAGCAATTTCCGCTCTATTTAGGCGGAGAGACGCATGAGCATTACGGTATTCCGCATGGTTTCAGTTCACGCATGGCGCTGGAACGGTTTTTGAAGGGACTGTTTGGCGACGTACAGTAAATTTGCGACTGGCCTGCGCCAGTCGCTTCACATCACGCTTTAGCCTGGCTGTACTGGCTGACCTTAAACAGGCGGCGACAGTAGTCGAGGAAATAGCCATACACCGCCCCCATCAGCATTGAAATCACAATATTCGAACTGACCGCCGCCGCGATCTGGTGCCAGTCCGCGCCCACCGTCAACAGAATGGCCACGTAAACCGGCGACTGGAACGTCACATAGGCCAGAACGTCTGCCAGGTTTTTCACCCAGCCTGCGGGGCTGACACGCCGCGCGAAGCGCATGACGGCATCGCGGTATAAACCGTAAGGCCAGGCAATAATAATATTGACCGGAATCGCCACCAGACGAGAAGAAAGTGACTGCTCGAAGGACATTCCGGAGAGGAATATTTCGATCAACATGTTCACAACGGAACAGTAGACAACCATCGCGAAAGTATCCGCCACAGCATGGCGAAGGCGTGATTGCGGTGAGAACATGTCTGAACTCCTTGAGAAGAACACAAAAGAAACGATTTTCCCGAAGCGGTTAGTGCTTTAGGTTGGTTTGTTTGACGTGTATAGCGTATATCTCTACGTTTGAACTAACAACTAGTGATTAATTTTTATTTAATCGCGTCTTGTCCACAAAATTCTCTAAAATTGATGGTTTTTTGTTCGCTTCGTTATAATCTGTCTCGTTCGAGGGTTTTTGGTTTTAAATCATGAGTTTAACTATCTTGATGTTGAAAGGTGAGTCAGTGCTTTTGTGGGGAGCGCAGAATGCTGAAATTTTGATTAAGGTTGACCATTTATATTGCAGTGATGATTGAATCCCTGCGTATCGCTCAGACGTTATAAGATAATATTAACGGCGACAGTTAAACATATTTACGCTATTGGCAGGGCAGCCCGCGGGTAGATATTTCAGCGCAAATGAATTATTCTGTCGGTGATTTATCTATTTACCCTAAACAAAAGGTTTTCAAATAATATGTCTTTGACGTTACAGAATCTTAATAATATCCGAACTCTGCGCGCCATGGCACGCGAATTATCCCTGGACGTTCTTGAGGAAATGCTGGAAAAAGTCAGGGTCGTTGCTGAAGAGAAACGTAGTGAGCTGGCGGAATTAGAACAGCAGAGAGCCGAGCAGCAGGAGAAAATTAATGCTCTGCTGGAGCGGATGAAAGCCGATGGTATTTCACCGACCGATCTGCTGGGCTCTGAACTGGCGCAGACGGGTAAATCCACGAAAAAGCGTAAGCCGCGTGAAGCGAAATACCGCTTTATTGACCAGAATGGTGAAGAGAAAACATGGACCGGCCAGGGCCGTACGCCGAAGCCTATTGCCAGCGCGCTGGCAGAGGGGAAATCACTGGATGATTTTCTGATCTAATGCGTGAACCGGGCGGAACATACCGCCCGGCACTCTTTTCAGCAGACGCCGAAATCACCGTCTTCGGTATACGGCGCCAGCTCGGCGGCTTTCAGGGTATATTTCTCGCCTTGTTCATTGCTGGCCTGTACCGCCACCACGCTTTCACCGTTCACTTCGAGCACTTTCAGCTTCGGGCCGCCTTTACGCGGTTGTACATAATCACCGACAGAAAACATATTACCTCCTCATCGTTTTAGCGATCTTCACCTTAGCCCACGTATGACACCGGGTACAGCGTATTTCACCGATTACTGCTTATGAGGTACGCCGGTTCCAGGGCATCACCTTCAGCAGCCGCGCCATGCCGCAAAAACCGGTTACACCGGCGAACAGCAGCCCGGCCCCCACGAAGCCGCTGAGCAGGAAAAAGCCGTCTGAGACGCTATAGCCCAGCACTACGCCGCAGAGAATGAGCAGCCCGGCAGCGATTTGCACCTGACGCATCAGCGGCAGCGGCTGGGTTTTGTCTTCGACTGTCTGCAGACCCGCCTGCTTCCAGCCCTGAATGCCTCCTTCGACCACAAATGCCTGAGCGGGGGCGGCAGCCTGCGCAAGGCGATCGGCATTGCCTGAGGTGCGGGCGCCAGAATGGCAGTGAAAAATCACCGTTTCGCCCGCCTGCGTTTTAAGTCCGCCGGGTAAGGTATTCAGCGGCACGGACTGCGCGGCGGGAATATGCTCGCGGGCGTACTCGTCGGCATCACGAATATCAATCAGTTTTGCGCCATCGGCGATGCGGGCATTGGCCTCGCGCGGCGAAAGAAGGGGAAGTGACATGGCGGCTCCTTACGGGCAATAAAGGGTTTTCAGGGTGCTGATGAGCTGATGAACCGCGTCGTTTTTAATGAAATAGAGAATGCGCTGCGCCTCGCGGGTGCTGGCGATCAGGCCTTCCTCACGCATGCGCGCCAGATGCTGCGACGTGGCGGAAGGACTCAGGCCCGTCGCGCGGGCCAGCTCCCCCGCGCTGGTGCCGGGGGCGCCGCACAGCGTGCAGAGGATCAGCAGCCGACGCGGGTTGCTCATCGCTTTTAAAAGCGTTGCGGCCTGCTCTGCGCTGGCCTGAAGCTGTTCGAGTTCAGTCATAGTACTTTAGCGTTTACTTAATTAAGGCAATGCTAAAGTAATTGTGCGCCTTACGCCAGCGTAAAAAGCGTAAAAGAGGGTAAACGCGGAGCAGGGATCTGGCGCAGACAGGTAAACTGGCTATGCTTAGAAATGGTTCTCTCTATTATTTTCAATGGATTAGCTTGCACGGAGTGTTAATATGGGTTTTTGGCGTATTGTTTTTACTATCCTGCTGCCGCCGTTGGGCGTGCTGTTGGGCAAAGGGCTTGGCTGGGCGTTTATCATCAACATTCTTCTGACGCTGCTGGGCTACTTCCCCGGCCTCATTCACGCGTTTTGGGTACAGAGCAAAAGCTAAGCGCGCCACAGTAAATCGCTGTAGATATCGGTCAGCACACCCGCTGGACCAAACTGCTGTTTGATCCAGCGCGTGACCTGGCCTGTCGCGGCATGCTGCGTGGCGAGCAGCATGCGCGAGTCCTGACGCGGGTTATTGATACGTCGCGTCACCAGCAGCCCGTCTTCCACCGCGTCCCGCGCCATATACTCCGGTAAAAAACCTATCCCTTCGCCCAGGATCTGACACTGGCATTTGGTATTAAAGTCCGGCACCAGAATCGCCTCCTGACCGTGCAGCAGCCAGCCCACCTTCTTGTTAATGGTGTGTGCGGTATCTTCCACCATGATGTTGGGATACAGGCGCAGCTGGCTCTCCGCTATCGGTTCCGGAACGAACGCCAGCGGATGCGCCGGCGCAATGGCAAACACCCAGCGGATGGCGCCGATCTCGGTGTAGTCAATCCCACCGCCGTCGAGCAGCGTGTCCGGCGCGCCAATGGCGATATTGGCCTGATTGTTGATGATCGAATCCCACACTCCGTTATAGACCTCGGTAGTGACGGTGATCTGGCAGGTAGGAAACTGCTTTTTCAGCACCTGCAGCAGCCGCGCGGTATGGCGCGGCGTATATAACAGCTGGTTGATACAGATGCGCACCTGCGCCTCGATGCCCTGTGAAATGGTATCAATCCCGCGCTTGATGGCGTGGAAGTCGTTAAGCAGGTCGGTGGCTTTGCGGTAAAAGTAGAACCCGGACTCGGTCAGCTCAATGCTGCGCGTGTTACGCACAAACAGCACCACGTCCAGCCCGGTTTCCATCCGCTTGATGGTGTAACTGATGGCGGAGGTGGTGACCCCCAGCTCGGCAGCCGCCTTGCTGAAGCTGCCGAAGCGTGCGGCGGTGGTGAAGGCCAGCAGGTTCTCTTCGGTAAAGATGGAATTCATATCACAGCTTCCTCAGTCATCAGTTTTGAACATATTTTAACAACGCCTTTACAACACATTTGAAGCCGATCACAGTTCTGACTCTTTACGCAGAGCCCCGTCATGCAAGGCTTTTTCAACCATAAGAATAATGCAGCCTGAGGCGCTAAAAAGCGGTTAAACATAAGAAAAAGGTTGCACGGACGCACGTTTTATCCCGACTGTTGAATTTATCTCAACAATGAATTCACTGTCGATGAATCATTTTTAAGCGGATTCTTTTATGACCAGGCTGTTGCTATTCTCGGGTCAAGAGCAATAAAACATCGGGAGTCTGAATATGTCTGCAACTGAACTGGTTACGGAATTTCTGCTGGCGGCAGAAGAGGGAAATAGCGATGCGCTAAAAGCCTGTCTGGAAAAAGGCGTGGATATTAACGCCACTAACCGCCAGAAAAGAACCGCCGTTACGATTGCCAGCCTGAAAAAACACTATTCCTGCGTGGCGTTATTAATTGCCGCCGGGGCAGATATTGATAAACAGGACCAGACCTGTTTTAACCCCTTCCTGATCAGCTGCCTGACGAACGATTTAACCCTCCTGCGGCTGGTATTACCCGCGAATCCGGATCTCGACCGCCTTACCCGCTTCGGCGGCGTGGGCATTACCCCTGCCAGTGAAAAAGGGCACGTGGAGATCGTGCGCGAGCTGCTGGAAAAAACCGACATTAACGTTAACCACACCAACTTTGTCGGCTGGACGCCGCTGCTGGAAGCCATTGTGTTAAACGACGGCGGTGCGAAACAGCAAGAGATTGTGAAGCTGCTGCTGGATCACGGCGCGAACCCGCACATGACCGACAAATACGGCAAAACCCCGCTCGAACTGGCGCGAGAGAAAGGCTTCTCTGAGATTGCCGACCTGCTGCTTGCGGCGGGCGCGTAAGACGACCGGTCAGCCCGTTCCGGCTGGCCGCTAATTTAAAAAAGCATTTTTACCGACGTGCATTTTGCACGACGGCGGCCCCCTTTTATCCGTAAACAGGTGCAAATAATGCCAACGAAAATCGTGATTAAAAAGAATACGTATTTTGACTCCGTGTCATTAATGTCCGTTTCCACCAAAGCCAATAAATTGCCGGGCGTCGAGCAGGCCTTTGTCGCCATGGCGACGGAAATGAATAAGGGCGTATTAAAAAACCTCGGGCTGTTAACGCCGGAATTAAATGAGGCCAAAAACGGCGACCTGATGATCGTCATTAAAGGCGATGCGGCAAATGATGAAACCCTGGCGGCCATCGAAGCGCTGTTTACGCGTAAAGAGAGCGCGGGTTCCCATGAAGCGCGCTACGCGACGATTGCCAGCGCCAAAAAACATCGCCCGGAGAGCAACCTCGCGGTGATTTCCGTCAACGGCACCTTCGCTGCCCGCGAAGCGCGCCAGGCGCTGGAACACGATCTCAACGTGATGCTCTTCTCCGATAACGTGTCGCTCGACGACGAGCTGGCGCTGAAGCAGCTGGCGCACCAGAAAGGGCTGCTGATGATGGGGCCGGACTGCGGCACCGCCATCATCAACGGCGCGGGATTGTGCTTCGCCAACGCGGTGCGTCGCGGGCCGATTGGCATCGTCGGCGCGTCCGGCACCGGCAGCCAGGAGCTAAGCGTGCGCATCCATGAATTCGGCGGTGGCGTGTCGCAGCTGATTGGCACCGGCGGGCGCGATCTTAGCGAGAAGATCGGCGGCCTGATGATGCTCGACGCCATCGACATGCTGGAAGCCGACGAGGGCACAGAGGTGATTGCGCTGATCTCCAAGCCGCCTGCGCCAGCCGTGGCAGAGAAGGTGCTGGCTCGCGCCAAAGCCTGCCGCAAGCCGGTGGTTGTTTGCTTCCTCGGGCGCAATGAACCGCCCGCCGATGAGGACGGACTGCAGTTTGCGCGCGGCACCAAAGAGGCGGCGCTGAAGGCCGTTCTGCTCACCGGCATCAAAAAAGAGTCCCTCGATCTGCACCCGCTCAACTGGCCATTGATCGAAGAGGTGCGCGCCCGCCTGACCCCGCAGCAGAAGTACATTCGCGGCCTGTTCTGCGGCGGCACCCTGTGCGACGAAGCGATGTTTGCCGCGCTGGAGAAGTTCGACGACGTGTACAGCAATATCCAGCCGGATCCCGCTAAACGCCTGCCGGACGTCAGCGTCAGTAAAGCCCACACCTTCCTCGACTTTGGCGACGATGAGTTCACCAACGGCAAGCCGCACCCGATGATCGACCCGACCAACCGCATCAGCCGCCTGCTGCAGGAGGCGCGCGATCCGGAAGTGGGCGTCATCGTGATGGACTTCGTGCTGGGCTTCGGCGCGCACGAAGATCCGGTAGGGGTGATGATCGAGGCGATCAAAGAGGCGCAGGCCATCGCGAAGGCCGATAACCGTCCGCTGGAGATCCTCGGCTACGTGCTCGGCACCGACCAGGATCCGCAGTCGCTGGCGCAGCAGTGCCAGATGCTGACCGACGCAGGCGTCATTTGGGCCAGCAGCAGCACCAATACCGGATTACTGGCACGCGAATTTGTCTGCAAAGGGGAGAACGCATAATGACCACCTTATTCAACCAGCCGCTGAACGTCATTAACGTCGGCATTGCGATGTTCAGCGACGATCTTAAAAAGCAGCACGTACCCGTGACCCCGCTCGACTGGACGCCGCCGGGGCAGGGCAATATGCAGGTGGTGGAAGCGCTCGACCAGCTGGCGAAAAAAACGCTGGCGGAGAAGATCGCCGCCGCTAACCAAATCGCCCTTGAGCGCATTATTCAGTCCCATCCGGTGCTGGTGGGCTATGACCAGGCGATTAACGTTGTGCCGGGGATGACCCGCACCACCATTCTGCACGCCGGTCCGCCTGTCTCCTGGGAAAACATGTGCGGCGCGATGAAGGGCGCGGTCACCGGGGCGCTGGTGTTTGAAGGGCTGGCGACGGATCTGGAGGATGCGGCCAGGCTTGCCGCCTCCGGGGAGATCGCCTTCTCGCCGTGCCACGAGCACGACTGCGTGGGCTCGATGGCGGGCGTCACCTCTGCGTCGATGTTTATGCACATCGTGGAGAACAAAACCTACGGCAACCGCGCCTTCACCAACCTCAGCGAGCAGATGGCGAAGATCCTGCGCATGGGGGCCAACGACCAGAGCGTGATCGATCGTCTGAACTGGATGCGCGACGTGCTCGGCCCGATGCTGCGCGACGCCATGAACATTATCGGCGAAATCGACCTGCGCCTGATGCTGGCCCAGGCGCTGCACATGGGCGACGAGTGCCACAACCGCAACAATGCGGGCACCACGCTGCTGATCCAGGCGCTGACGCCGGGGCTAATTCAGGCGGGCTATCCGGTGGCGCAGCAGCGCGAGGTGTTCGAGTTTGTCGCCAGCAGCGACTACTTCTCCGGCCCGACGTGGATGGCGATGTGTAAAGCCGCGCTGGACGCTGCCCACGGCATTGAATACAGCACCGTGGTTACCACCATGGCGCGCAACGGCTACGAGTTCGGCCTGCGCGTCTCCGGCCTGCCGGGGCAGTGGTTCACCGGCCCGGCGCAGCAGGTGATTGGCCCGATGTTCGCGGGCTATAAGCCGGAGGATTCCGGGCTGGACATCGGCGACAGCGCGATCACCGAAACCTACGGCATCGGCGGCTTTGCGATGGCGACGGCCCCGGCGATTGTCGCCCTGGTGGGCGGCACGGTGGAGGAAGCCATCGACTTCTCCCGTCAGATGCGCGAAATCACTCTTGGCGAAAACCCGAACGTCACCATTCCGCTGCTCTCCTTTATGGGGATCCCGACCGCCATCGACATCACGAAGGTCGCGGGCAGCGGCATTCTGCCGGTCATTAATACCGCCATTGCCCACAAAGACGCGGGCATCGGCATGATAGGGGCGGGCATCGTTCACCCGCCGTTTAGCTGTTTTGAAAAGGCGCTGTTGACCTTCCGCGATCGCTACTTTTTATAAGGCATGCATCCATGAAAAACATGAAACTGGAGTGGAAAAGAGGTGACTGGGCGGCGTATTTCGGGTTGATGACCAACAACCTGACCAATCTGCTGACCATGATGGGGTTGCTCATTTTTGTCGTCGGCATCCCGAAGGAGATTGTTTATGGACGCATTGCGCCAGCCTTCGGGCTGGCGGTATTGGCCGCGAGTATTTGCTATGCGTGGTTCGGCATGCAGATGGCGCGCCACACCGGGCGCACGGACGTCACCGCGCTGCCGTCCGGCCCCAGCGCGCCGTCCATTTTTACCGTGACCTTCCTGGTGCTGATGCCGGTCTATCAGCAAACGGGCGATGCGGAGTTCGCGATTCAGATTGGCCTGGTGTGGTGCTTTGTTGAGGCGATGATCCTGGCGGGCGGTTCGTTCCTCGGTGAAACCATCCGCAAGATGATCCCGCGCACCGTGCTGCTGTCGTGCCTCTCCGGCCTGGGCCTGCTGCTGCTGGCGATGAACCCGATGCTGCAAGCGTTCGAAGCACCCACCGTGTCGTTTATCGTGCTGCTGCTGATCTTCATCAACTGGTTCGGTAAAAAGCCGATTTTCGCCAAAATCCCGACCGGTTTGCTATTGCTGATTGCCGGTACGGTCCTGGCGTGGATCTCCGGCCTGCAGAGCCCGGAAGCGATCAAAGCCTCCATGTCATCGTTCGGCTTTAACCCGCCGCAGGTGCACGTGGAAGGTTTCCTGCAGGGCTTGCCGCACGCGCTGCCGTATCTGGCCTCTGCCGTGCCGCTGGGGCTGGCGAACTACATCTTTGACCTGGAGAACATCGAAAGCGCTCACGCGGCGGGGGATGAATACCCGACGCGCAAGGTGATGCTGGCGAACGGTCTGGCCTCCATGCTCGGCTGCCTGATGGGCAACCCGTTCCCGGTGACGGTCTACGTCGGCCATCCCGGCTGGAAAGCGATGGGGGCCAGCATCGGCTACACCCTGGCATCCGGCGTGACCATGTTCATCGTGCCGCTGTTCGGGCTGGGAGCCTTTATGCTCGCCATCATCCCGATGACCGCCATCGTGCCGATTCTGGTGTTTATCGGCGTCGTCACCGCCAACCAGGTGGTGAGAGAGACGCCGAAAGTGGAAGTGCCGGTGATCTTCATCTGCCTGTTCCCGTGGATCGCCAACTGGGCGTTGACCATGATGAACAGCGTGATGGGGGCGGCGGGCACGAATGCCGCCAAAATCGGTACCGACGTGCTGCACAGCAAAGGGATCTACTACGAAGGACTCGTCCATCTGGGGAACGGGGCACCGCTCGCCAGTATGCTCTGGGGCTGTATCGCCATTTTCGCCATCATCAATAAACCGCTGCGCGGCGCCGTGGCTGCCGCGGGCGGGGCACTGCTGGCGCTGTTCGGGGTGATCCACGCGCCGGTCGTGGGCTTTGCCGAAGGCAGTTCGCTGATGTTCGTCACCGCGTATCTGATGATGGGCGGCATGTTTGTGGTGAAGCATTTTCTCGACAGCCGGGAAGTGACGAGCGCTGCGTCGGGTACTGTTGCGAAGGAGCACGTATGAAAGAGCTTATGGTCGTTGCCATCGGCGGCAACAGCATTATCAAAGACAACGCCAGCCAGTCGATTGAACATCAGGCGCAGGCGGTTAAAGCGGTGGCAGAGTCGGTGCTCGAAATGCTGGCCTCCGACTATGACATCGTGCTCACCCACGGCAACGGTCCGCAGGTGGGGCTGGATCTGCGCCGCGCCGAAATCGCCCACGAGCGGGAAGGGCTCCCGCTGACCCCGCTGGCAAACTGCGTGGCGGACACCTAGGGCGGCATCGGCTACCTCATCCAGCAGGCGCTGAACAACCGTCTGGCCGCACGCGGGGAGCAAAAAGCGGTCACGGTCGTCACGCAGGTGGAGGTGGATAAAAACGATCCCGGCTTTACGCATCCGACAAAACCGATCGGCGCGTTCTTCAGCGAGGCGCAGCGCGACGAGCTGCAGCGTGCGCATCCGGACTGGCACTTTGTTGAGGATTCGGGCCGGGGCTATCGTCGCGTGGTGGCCTCCCCACAGCCGCTGCGCATTGTCGAGGCCGATGCGATCAAGACATTGACGCAAAAAGGGTTTGTGGTGATTGGCGCGGGCGGCGGCGGTATTCCGGTGGTGCGCACTGAGCAGGGCGATTACCAGAGCGTCGACGCGGTGATTGATAAAGATCTCTCCACCGCGCTGCTGGCGCGCGAGATCCGCGCCGACGTGCTGGTGATTACCACCGGCGTGGAGAAGGTGTGCGTCAACTTCGGCAAGCCAAACCAGCAGGCGCTGGACACGGTGAGCGTGGCGCAGATGACGCGCTACAAAGACGAGGGCCACTTCCCGGCGGGCAGCATGCTGCCCAAAATCGTCGCCTCGCTGGCGTTTTTACACCACGGCGGCAAGCGCGTGATTATCACCTCGCCGGACTGCCTGCCCGCCGCGCTGCGCGGAGAAACCGGTACCCATATTGTGACTGAAGGAAGATAAGATGAGTGAAAATAAAAGCCGCCGTGAATTCATCAGCCAGAGCGGCAAAATGGTGACCGCCTGCGCGCTGTTTGGCGCGACCGGTTCCGTCGCGTATGCTGCCGACTCCGCAAAACCAACCTGCGAGACGGGTAAACCGATGACCATCACCGCGAAACATTACTATCTGGACAACGTGCTGCTCGAAGCCGGGTTTAATTTTGACGGCAGCGTGGCGACGAGCACCCGCACCGAGCTGAAAACGCTGGAGATCAAAGACGGGAAAATTGTCGCCCTGCGCGATAACGGCAGCCACGCCGACGCGACCCTGCCGCACTACGACGCGGGTAAAAAGCTGATGCTTCCGGCGATGCGCGACATGCACATTCACCTGGATAAAACCTTCTACGGCGGCCCGTGGCGTTCCCTCAACCGCCCGGCGGGCACCACGATTCAGGATATGATTCGTCTGGAACAGAAGCTCCTGCCTGAGCTGCAGCCCTACACCCAGGAGCGTGCGGAAAAGCTGATCGACCTGATCCAGTCAAAAGGCTCCACCCTCGCCCGCAGCCACTGCAATATTGAGCCGGTTTCCGGCCTGAAGAATCTCGAAAACCTGCAGGCGGTGCTGGCGCGCCGCAAGCCCGGATTTGACTGCGAAATCGTCGCCTTCCCGCAGCACGGGCTGCTGCTGTCGAATTCCGAAAAGCTGATGCGCGAGGCGATGCAGGCCGGGGCGCACTACGTGGGCGGGCTGGACCCGACCAACGTCGACGGGGCGATGGAGAAATCTCTCGATCTGATGTTCCAGATTGCGCTGGATTACGACAAAGGAGTGGATATTCACCTGCACGAAACCAGCCCGGCGGGCGTGGCGGCGGTGAACTACATGGTAGAAACCGTGGAGAAAACGCCGGCGCTGAAGGGGAAGCTGACCATCAGCCACGCTTTCGCGCTGGCGACGCTTAACGAACAGCAGGTGGATGAGATTGCTACCCGCATGGCGGCGCAGCAGGTGACCATCGCCTCCACCGTGCCGATTGGCACCCTGCACATGCCGCTGAAGCAGCTGCGCGATAAAGGCGTGTTTGTGATGACCGGCACCGACAGCGTAATCGACCACTGGTCGCCGTACGGTCTGGGGGACATGCTGGAAAAAGCGAATCTCTACGCCCAGCTCTATATTCGCCCGAACGAGCAGACGCTCTCCCGCGCGCTCGGCATCGCCACCGGCGACGTGCTGCCGCTGAACGACAAAGGCGAACGCGTGTGGCCGAAAGCGCAGGACGACGCCAGCTTTGTGCTGGTGGACGCCTCCTGTTCCGCCGAAGCCGTGGCGCGCATCTCCCCGCGCACCGCGACGTTCCATAAGGGCAATCTGGTCTGGGGTACGGTGGGCTAGAAGCGAGCCGGGTGGCGGCTTCGCCTTACCCGGCCTACTGAAACCCTCAAATCGTAGGCCGGGTAAGCGCAGCGCCACCCGGCAATGTTTTATACTGGGCGTCACATTATTAAAGAGGGATCTGCCATGGCACAAAACATCTACGACAACCCGGCGTTTTTCGAAGGCTACGCCCAGCTTCCGCGCTCGGTGCAGGGGCTGGACGGTGCGCCGGAGTGGCCCGCGCTTAAGGCCATGCTGCCGGATTTAACCGGCAAATCGGTTGTCGATCTCGGCTGCGGCTACGGCTGGTTCTGCCGCGCCGCGCGCGAACTGGGCGCCTCTGAGGTCACGGGCGTTGATATCTCCGAAAAGATGCTCGCCCGCGCAGCGGAGCTTACGGTGGACCCACAGATTCACTATCAGCGCAGCGATCTGGACGCTCTCAAGCTCGACGAAAGCAGCCTCGACCTCGTCTACAGCTCGCTGGCGCTGCATTACCTTCCGGAACTGGACACGTTATTTGCCAGGGTTCAGCGCGCGCTCAAGCCCGGCGGCAGCCTGGTCTTTTCCATGGAGCACCCGATATACACCTGCGCCTCGCGTCAGGGCTGGCTGACCGACGATAACGGCGAGCGGTTCTGGGGCGTGAACCATTATCAGGACGAAGGCCAGCGCGTCAGCAACTGGCTGGCGGACGGGGTGATCAAATACCATCGTACGCTGGGCACCACGCTTAACGCGCTGATTAAAGCCGGATTAACGATAAGCAACGTCAACGAATGGGGGCCAACGCAGGCGCAGATTGACGCCTGGCCCGCGCTGGCCGAAGAGGCGGAGCGCCCGATGCTGGTGCTGATCGCCGCCCGCAAGGCTCAGTAGCCGACCTTGTACACCCGCCCGGTCTGCACGCCTTCCACGCTGCGACGATAGGCTTGCGCCACCGTGGCGGCAGGCACGCTTTCGAAGCCCGGGAAGAAGCCATCGTACGTGTCGACCGATTCGGTGAGCACCGTTGGGCTAATCAGGTTGATGCGGATCCCGCGCGGCAGTTCGCAGGCTGCGGCGCGAACAAACCCTTCCAGCGCGGCATTCACCGTGGTGGCATTTACCCCCTGCGCAATCGGCTCGTGCGCCACGATCCCGCTTATCAACGTAATCGAGCCGCCTTCGTTCAGGTAGTGCTGGCCGGTCAGCGCCAGGCGCACCTGCCCGAGCAGCTTATCCTGCAGCCCCTGGTTAAAGTCGCTGTCCTTCATGGTCGCGAGCGGGCCGAAGTAGAGGCCGCCGCTGGCGGACACAATGGCATCCACCGGGCCGATTTTCTCAAACAGCGCCTGAACGCTCGCCTGCGAGGTGATATCTACCTGCTCGTCGCCCTGCGTGCGGCCCACGCGGATGACCTCGTGGCGACGACTCAGCTCATCCGTTACCGCACGACCGACCGTACCGCTGGCACCAATAATGACGATTTTCATAGCCGACTCCTTATGTTGTGAGCCTTCATTCTTTAATAAATTAAAAGTCGGATAAACTGGGCTAAAGTTAGAAGATTGCTAACCAGAGGTTTGTAATATGGATAAGCTTCGCAGCATGGAGACGTTTATTGCCGTGGTGGAAAGCGGCAGCTTCACCGGCGCGGCGGCGCGGCTGGAGATGTCGGCGGTGATGGTGGGCAAATACGTTGCGCTGCTGGAAGCACAGCTGGGCACCCGACTGCTGGAGCGTAACACGCGCCGCCAGAGCCTGACGGATGCCGGACGCGTCTATTTTGAAGAGGCCCGACGGGTTCTGGAGCAGGTGTCGATTGCCGAAAGCGCGGTAGAACGGCTGCGCGCCACGCCGTCAGGCACCCTGCGCGTCACGGCGCCTACGTCGTTTGGCGGCTGCGCGATCGCCCCGCTGACGGCAACCTTTTTGCAGCGCTACCCGGAGGTACGCATCGAGCTGGATCTGACTAACCGGATGGTCGATCTGGTGGAAGAGGGCGTCGATCTGGCCATTCGCATTGGCGACATTCACAACGACGATCTGGTGGCGAAATACCTGTGCCCCTACAACATGGTGATCTGTGCCGCGCCGGACTATTTAGCGCAACACGGCACGCCGCAAACGCCAGACGATCTGGTGGATCACCTCTGTCTTTCGCACACGGTGTGGACCGCGCGCAACGAGTGGCGGCTGCCGGGCGTGGAAGGGGAGGTGCGCTGGAAACGCGATGCTGTATTAAGGTGTAACGACGGCTATGGCTTACGCATGGCGGCGCGCGCGGGGGCGGGGCTGTTGCTGCAGCCGGAGGTGCTGGTGGCGGAAGAGCTGGCAAGCGGCAGGCTGGTTCGGGTAATGGAACCGTTCACGCCCGCGCCGAGGCCGGTGCATTTACTGTGGCGTCAGGATTTGCGGCCGCTGCCTAAGCTGACGGAATTTATTGCCCATATTCTGCTAAGATTGGGCACAATATAAAAAAGAAGGTAATCAAAGAATGTCTGCAAACAAACTCGCCCGCAGCGCGCAGGGCCTGCAATCCTCTGCCATCCGTGAATTATTAAAACATAGCAAAATGGCGGGCGTGATTTCGCTGGGTGGGGGGATCCCAAACCCGGACCTGTTCGATCGCGAAGGGCTGAAAATTGCCTCTGATGCCGTCTTATCGCAGCATTTTGGGGAAGCATTCCAGTATGGCCTGACGGAAGGCGTGCCGGGGCTGCGCGAGGAAATTAAACGCATCTGCGAGGGGCGCGGCATCACCTGTAAGGCCGATGATGTCGTCATTACCTCCGGCTCTCAACAATCTCTGGACGTGCTGGCCCGCGCGTTAATGAATCCGGGCGATACGGTTGTCGTTGAGCGTCCAACCTATCTTGCTGCGCTGCAGGTCTTTGGCCTGGCGCAGGCCAACTTTGAATCCGTCGGCACCGACGGTGACGGCATGAAGGTCGATGAACTTGAGGCGTTGGTGGCAAAGAAAACCATCAAAGCGGTCTATATCGTTCCAACCTTTGGTAACCCAGGTGGCGTTACGCTGTCTGAGGCGCGCCGTAAACAGCTGGTGGCACTCTCGAAGCGCTATGACTTCGTGATTATCGAAGACGATCCGTACAGCGAAATTAACTATACCGATGACGTCTTCCGCCCGTTAATTGCCCATGCCAAAGATATCGGCAACGAAGAGAACGTGGTGTATACCTCCACCTTCTCTAAAATCCTCGCGCCGGGTACCCGCGTGGGCTGGGTGGTGGTACCGGAGTGGCTGAAGCGCGCGGTGGTGAACCTTAAGCAAACCACCGATCTGCACACCAGCACGCTGTCGCAGCTGATGACATACGAGTACCTGAAGACCGGCCGTCTGGCCGATCAGATTAAAACGATCCGCGAGGCCTATCGCCAGAAATACCGGACGTTCGCCACGGAGCTGGAAGCCGAGCTGGGCGACGTGATGTCGTTCCACAAGCCGAAGGGGGGCATGTTCCTGTGGGCGAAAATGAACAACGGCATGAACACTACCCGCTGGCTGGAAAAAACCTTAAGTAACGGCGTAGTCTTTGTACCGGGCGAATTTTTCTACTGCAACGAGCCGGACCAGACAACGCTGCGCATGTCATTCGTCACCCCAACGGATGAGCAGCTGATAGAAGCGGTTCGACGCCTGAAAAAATCGCTGTAAAAGACCTGCGCATAACGGTGGTTTTGCCGTTATGCGCAATACGCGTTCAGGGCGGCACGGGCCGCAATCGTCCATGGAGATCTCCATGTTTGAATTTCTGATCGGTGTTGTGACGCACACGCCCGTCTGGGTGTGGGTGCTGTTTATCTTCCTTATCTCCCGCGGCATTAAAGCCCGACGGCCCGCCACCGTGACGCTGGAGCGGCTTGCCATTATTCCGGGCATCTTTCTTATCTGGGATATTTACGATCTGATAGTCTATCGCACGCTGACTCCCGGGACTGTTGCATTGTGGACGGCGGGGATCCTTGCCGGTGCCGCGCTGGGGTATGTCCTGATTAAGCAGGCTGTGATTACCCGCGCAGAGGCGCCGCGCAGCTTTTACCGCCAGGCCGACTACACCGCGCTGCCGTTTATGATGCTGGCGTTCGGGGTGAAGTATGTGCTGGGCGTGATGAGCGCGGTCTCTCCCCAGACGATGCAGCAGCCCGCCATGAGCGCGCTGGCGATCGTCTCCGGCGGCGTGTTTGCCGGCGTCTTTATCGGGAAATTTGCGCGCTATGTTGGAGTCTATGTCGCCCGGGTTCCGGTCTGATGCCCTCACCCCAACCCTCTCCCGCAGGGAGAGGGAGAAAATCATGTAGGTCGGGTAAGGCGCAGCCGCCACCCGGCGATTGACTACCGCTCCCTCAGCGCCTCTTTCGCCCGGTTGAACGGTTTAATCATGTAATCCAGCACCGTTTTCTCCCCGGTTTTAATATCCACCGTCGCAATCATCCCCGGCACAATCGAGAAATGCCTGCCTGCCTTATTGACCAGGTAATCCTGGCTGGTGCGGATAAATACCCGGTAGTAAAACACCTCCGGCTTGGCCTCGTCCTGAATAGTGTCCGGCGAAATCGTCTCCACGACCCCGTGCAGCCCGCCGTAAATGGCGTAGTCGTAGGCGGTGATTTTGACCAGCGCCTCCTGGTTCGGGTGGATAAAAGCGATATCACGCGGCGAGAGGCGGGTTTCGATCAGCAGGTGATCGTCCACTGGCACAATCTCCATCAGCTCGCCGTTGGGCGGGATTACCCCGCCGATGGTGGTGACCTTGATGTTTTTCACGATCCCGCGCACCGGCGATTTCACCGTCAGGCGCGTGACGGAATCCTGACGGCCTTTCAGGATCGCCGAGACCATATCCACCTCCGCGTTGGCTTTCGAGAGCGCCTCGCGGGCCTGGACGTAATACTGCGAACGCACGTCGGTGAGCTTCAGCTCCAGATCGCTTTTCTGCCGCTGCAGGCGCAGCACCTCCACGTGGCTGGCGGCCCCTGTCTTTACCAGCCGCTGGGTAATGGCCAGCTCTTTGTTAGCCAGATCTAACGCGGCGCGAAGCTCCCGCTGGGTATCCTCCAGCTGCGCGCGGCGCGAGTTGTACAGCCGGGTTTCGTCGGCAATCAGATCCGGCCATTTCGCCAGGGACGGCGGGAATTTCAGCGGCAGATCGTTTACCTCGGCGTAGAGGCGGGCGCTGGAGGCCAGCGAGGCGCGGTAGCGCGCCGCGCTTTCGCCAACGTTCGATTCGGAACGCGTCGGGTCAAGCCGCGCCAGCACCTGTCCGGCCTGCACCTGATCGCCTTCGTGGACGTTCAGTTCGGTGAGGATCCCGCCGTCGAGAGACTGTAAGACCTGCTCGCGCGAGCTGGGGATCACTTTCCCCGACCCGGTTGACACCTCATCCAGCACGCCAAACCACGCCCAGACCCCCAGCACCACAAACATCAGCAGCGAGAAGATCACGATCCGACGCGCGCCGGTGTAGCCGCTTTCGGAGTCGAGGGCGTTATCCAGATCGTCCATTGCCGCCACGTCACGCTGACTGATTTTCATTTTTCCACTCCCGTCCGGTTGCTGCCTGCTGCTGTTGCTGCTGCATGCGGCTGTTGCTCAGCGCCTGGGCTTTTGGCGCGTCCATCACCAGCATGCCCTCTTTCAACACGACCACGCGCTCCACCAGCTCCAGCACCGGTACGCGATGGGTGGCGACGATCAGGGTGCGGTGCCCGAGCCAGTCGCCCAGGCGCTGGATGAATTCCCGCTCGGTATGCTCGTCCAGCGAGGCGGTGGGTTCATCCATCAGCACGATATTCGGATCGCGCAGCAGCATTCGCGCCAGCAGAATCGACTGGCGCTGCCCGCCGGAGAGTCCCACGCCGTTTTCCATGATCGGGTAGTCCAGCCCCTTGGGCAGCTTCTGCACGAAGCCCGCCGCGCCGGTCAGTTCCAGCGCCTCGAAGATCTCTTCGTCGGTGGCGCGCGGCATGCCGAGGGTGATGTTCTCGCGCAGGGTGCCGTAAAACAGCCGCGCGTTCTGGGTCATAAAGCCGACGTTGCGCCGCACGTCCGCCACGTCGAGATGCGGCAGGCTGAAGCCGTCGAGCCGCAGCTCGCCCGCCGCCAGGTCCATCCCGCCCGCCATCGCCTGCAGCAGGGTCGATTTGCCCGCGCCGTTGCGCCCGAGGATCGCCACTTTCTCACCCGGCCCGATCTCCAGGCGGTTAATGCGCAGCGCCATGCGCGGATCGTCCGGCTGATAGCGGAACTGCGCCTGCTCGAAGAGGTAGTGGCCGCGCAGCACGTCCTGGCGGATCGGCGTCTCCTCGCGCTGGTTTTCGGTGGGAAGCTGCATGATGCTGTCCAGCCCCTCTTTTGCCGCTTTGACCTGCTGCCAGCGGGCCAGCACGCCGCACAGCGTCGCCATCGGGGCGATCATGCGGGAGGCCAGCATCGACGCGGCGACCACCGAGCCGGTGGTCAGGGTACCGTCGATCACCATCGGCGCGCCGACCACAATCACGGCGGCGTAAACCAGGCTCTGAATGGTCATCCCCCAGCTGATCAGGTTCTGCGTCAGCTCGCGGGTGCGCAGGCCGGATTCCGCGGTGATCTGGATATAGCTGTTCCACTGTTGCAAAAAGCGGTTTTCCGCCTGCATCAGCTTGATGTCCTCCAGCCCCTGCACGCTCTCCACCAGCACCGCATTGCGCAGGGTTGATTCATGGGCCGACTGCTTTGCCAGCTCCGCCAGCTTTTTCTGCAGCAGCAGGCCGGGCAGGACCATGATCACCGCCGCGACCGGGGCGATCCACGCCAGCTGTGGGGCGATGATCGCCAGCACCACCACGAACAGTAAAAAGAAGGGCAGGTCGACAATCGTCGAGATGGTGGACGAGGTGACCATCTCGCGGATCTGCTCCAGCTCGCGCAGCTGTGAGATAAAGCTCCCGGTTGAGCGGGGAATCGCGCTGTTGCGCAGCCGCAGCGCGTGGCCGAAGACGCGATCCGAGACGCGCATATCCGAGCGCTTGCCCAGCAGATCCATAATGTGGCCGCGCGCCACGCGCAGCACGAAGCCAAACAGGGTGGCGATCAGCACCCCGATGGTCAGGACGTACAGCGTCGGGTAGGACTGGGCGGGGATCACCCGGTCATAGACCTGCATGGAAAAGACAATCCCGGAAAGCGACAGCACGTTGATAAACAGCGCGGCGAGCATCACCCAGCTGTAGGGGCGGAGATCGCGCATCACCAGCCGGTAGAGCCAGTCCGGACGGTATTTTGAGATATAAGCATCCACGCGGCTGTCCTTCAGCGCGGCAAGGGGACGCAGGGCAATGACGTGGCGGATAGCGGGCAGCATGGTCGTCATCGACAGCCGGTTGGTGTAGGTCTGGTCGTCGAAGAAGCTGACTTCCAGCGTATCGTCGCCGTCGAAGTGCTCGATCGCCCCGACCCGGCCGTCATTCAGCGCCACCACCACCGGCAGACGCCAGCTGTTGATTGACTGCTGGTCAGCGGTGAGCAGCTGAAACGACAGCCCCGCTTCACGGGCGAGCTGGGTGAGGGCGGGCACCATCGGTTTGCCTTTCAGCCACGGTGCGCCTGCGATCAGCGCGCCGGGCGAGCAGGCGACGCGGTAGCGGGTGGCGATAAAGCCAAAGGCCTGCGCCCACTGGGCCAGGGCCGCATCCGTCATGTTTTCACCTTGCGGGATATCACGCTGCTTCATGGCTGGATCTCCACGGTCTGGATGGTGCGGTTATCAAGGTCGAACGCATGACGCAATTGTCCGGTGTTATACAGGCAGTTGAGCTGCAGCTGGTGCAGCTGACCAACGGTCTGCAGCTGGGTGAAGCGCGCCTGATAAACCTCCTGTTCGGCGTTGAGCACGTCGAGCAGGGGGCGCGAGCCGAGGTCCAGATACTGCTGCTGGTACAGTTCGCGGGTGCGGGCGCTGAGCGCCTCCTGGCGACCCTGAATTTGCAGCGTGCTTTGCAGGCTCATCACCTGGCTGCGGGCTTCCAGCAGTTTCTGGCGAACGTCAAGGCGCGTGCGCTGAATGGTGGACTGTGCCGCCTCCACCGCGTGTCCGGCGGCGTTACGCCGGGCGGTGAGGCCGCCGCCCTGATAGAGCGGCATCTGCACTTTCACCCAGGCGGAATACTGGGTGCGATCCCGCGTGTCGCTGCCCGCGTAGCGATCGTTCATGTAGTGGCGGACCTCCGGCTCCAGCGAGACGGTGGGCGTCATCTGCGCGTCGGCGTAGTCGAGGTTAGCCTGGGCGACGTTAGCCTGCGCCCAGGCGGCGAGCACCGCAGGGACCAGGCGGTCGTCCGGCTCGGCGACATCGCAGCTGCGGGCCAGCTTTTGCGGAAAGTCGTTGCTGATCGCGTTCAGGCTGTTCCAGCCGAGAAAGCTCATCAGCGTCGCGCGGGCGCTGTCCAGGCTGGCCTGGTACTGCATCAGCTGCGCGCGCGCGCCTTCGATACGGGCATCGGTCTGTACCACGTCAGAGAGCGACGTAGCCCCCTCGTCGTTACGCTGGCGGGTCAGCGTGCCAATGGAGGAGAGGGCCTCAAGCTGCTCTTTGGCGGTGTCGACCATCTGCTGCCAGGTTTGCACCTGTACCATGGCGATGGCGGTATCGTGGGCGATGGTGTCGATACTCACCAGCACGTTAGCCTGCTGCTGGGCCACGCCGGCGCTTTCGGCGCGTACCTGGCTGGCCACCTTGCCGAAGTCGTAGAGCATTTGTGAGAGGGAAAGCACCAGCGACGGCGTAAAGCCGTTCTGGTCGCCGTCGTGGGAATACCCGTTGTCCACGCCGGCATTAATCTGCGGATAGTATTTTGACTTCGCGACGTCCACCTCTTCGCTCTGCTGGTAGAGTTTGCCCACGGCTTCGCTGATGGCCGGGTGCCACGTGACGGCACGGTTGACGGCCTCGCCAAGCTGTAATGAACCGGGCGCGGCGTTGCCCGCCACCGGGGCCACGCGACCGTTGAGCGAGGGGAGTTCCTGCGTTTCGCGAAGCTGTCCGGTATTGATGGTTGCCGCCGGATTTGCGCAGAAAGCGGGCACAGATATCAGGCAGCACGAGAGCCACCAGTAAGGAATCTTCATTCCCATGTCATGTCCCTAATAAAAAAGTACAGCTTTATTATTAATGCCCGGGCGCTGTGCGCCCGGGTCATCTGTTGCAGGTGCTATCAGGTAATGATGTGTTGCTGGTTAACAAGCTCGTCGTACGTGGTCTGAACGTTATCAAGCGTAACGAGTGCAGTATTAGTGTAGGTGGACCCTGCACCATCACGGTCGATGGAGATCACAGTGTTGCTACCGCTTTGTGTGACATGGATATAATTCCCCAACGAGGCGGTATTACCGTCCCAGCCCACCAGCAGATCGCCGATGTCGATCTTGTCCCCCTGCGCCAGCGAGAACCCGGTCCAGTGAACGCCTCCGGCGCTGCTGACGTTACCCGCCGTGGCATTCCCCACCGTACTGTTCAGCACCTGGTAAATCAGCGTATCGCCGTAGGCCGTACCGGTGATGGCGTCGTTATGCTCAGAGCTGATGAACTGCGGCGCCATATTGATGGTCAGCGTAGCGGTATCCGTTCTTCCGGCAGAGTCGGTCAGGGTGTAGTTGAAGGTCTCCTTCGAGGTCATGGTTGAGAGCGATACCCCGCTGTTGAGGGTATAGGTGTAATGGCCGTCAGCGCCGATCGCCAGCGTGCCGTAGTGGCCGACAATGTTCACCGTTGCGCTGCCGGTATACGGATCCAGCGTGGTGGTCACGCCGTTGTAACCGGTCACGCTCAGACGGGTATCCACCGAGTGGAGCTGATCCAGCACGCCGCCAGAGTCGGTGCCGTCAAAGATATTGCCGTTGACGGTGTGGCTGCCGGTGACGTCGAAATTACTCAGCGAGTAGGTGGTGCCGTTTACGCTTGGCGTGATGGTGATGGTCCCGACGCTGAGCCCCGGTACGCTACCGGTAAAGCTCAGCGTATAGGTCCCGGCGTTGAGATCCAGCCCGGTCAGCGGGACGTCGATACTGCCGCCCAGCAGCGAGGCGCCGCTGAAGGAGCCGCTGCGGATCGCGCCGTTGGCATCGCTAATCGTCCAGTTCACCGTCAGCCCGCCCAGCGCCAGCAGCGAGGCCACGCTAAAGTGCAGCGACGCGTTGTGCAGCGCGGTGTTCGGGTCGACCACGAAGGTTCCGCTGCCGCTGCCCTGGGTTGATGAGAACAGGGCCGTCGTCCAACTGGCGACGCCCACGGTGGTATCCGAGTAGACCGACGTGTGGTGCACCGAGGTAAGGTCCATCGTGGCGCTGACATCGTTGACCGCATTCATTGCCTGCGCGGTTGGGGTGATGTTGAGCGATGCCGTATCCTTCGAGCCGTCAGGCGCGGTAACGGTGTAGACGAACGTATCCGGCGTGCTGATATGGTCCGCGCCCACGCCGCTCCTCAGGGTATAGGTGTACTGACCGGACGCATTGATGGTCAGCGTGCCGTATTCCCCCTGAATGGTGGTGGTGCCGCTGCTGTTGACCGTCACGCCGTTCACTTCGGTAACCAGCGTGCCCGCCGGAACCGGGTCATTCGCCAGCACGTCGCCGGTGGTCGTTTCGCTAATACTCGCCACGCTGTAGACATGGTCCTGCAGGACGCTCAGCGTGTAGGCCGTCAGGGCGGTGATCCCGGACGCGGTATTCAGCAGGAACAGGTACTCCCCGGCAGGCAGGTTCAGCGTAAGCTGCGGTGACGTGCCCCCCAGCAGCGGCGCGCGCAGCCAGCCCGACTCGACGCGAACCTGCTCGAAGGTCTGGGTCGCATTGTTGAACTTATAGACGTACAGATCGAACACCGATGCCAGCGCCACGCCGCCCACGGAGGCCTGGATGGTCATGGTGCGGGTCGTCCCTTCCTCCACGTTGTAAATAATCGGGTTGGTCAGGTCGTCCAGCAGGTTAAGCCCCAGCGTGCTGCCGAGATTAATGCCCACCAGGGTAAAACCGTTCTGAGACGAGGCGCCGTTATTCACCTCACTCACGGTGGTGTCAAAGGTCAGCGAGGCCGTGTCGTCCACTGCCACAATGCCGTTGATGACCGTACCGGCACCCAGAGACAGCACCAGGTTTGCCGACGCGCTGACGCCGTTATGGGTGATGGTGTAGGTGAAGCTCTCCGTCCGGCCAACGACCGCGGCGCTGGTGTCGGTCAGGTTGTAGGTATAGCTGCCGTCGCGGTTGATGGTCAGCGTACCGTATTTGCCCTGGATCACCGTGCCGTCGGCGTTCACGCTGGTGGTCACGCCCTGCGCGTTAGTGACCGTGGAGATAGTGGTGCCGGCCGGCGCGTTGTCGCTGCCGGCGGTCGGGTCCGTATCGAGGATCACGTTGCCGTTGAGGCTGGTATCGCCCGTGACTGTACCCGGACCGGTCTCTTTCACCGCCACGTCGAGGCTGGTGTAGGAACCTGTCGCCAGCAGGTTGGTGTTGTAGCTCAGCACGCGGTAGTTGCCGTCGGCCAGCCCGGTCAGGTTCAGCGAGACGCCGGTGGCGCCGAGGGTCAGGAGATCGGCAAACTGCGGCTGGCCGGTATCCACCACGGTTGTCCAGACACCGTTGACGTAGTGCTGCACCACCAGCTCAAGGGTATTGAGTAGAGAGAGCACCGCCCCCGTAGCGTTGGCGTTTACCACGATGTCCGCGCTGCCGCCGTTGCCCACCGTGAAGTTCACCTGCGCGGTGTCATTACCGATCAGCGTCAGGACGTTGCCCACGGCGCCGACCAGCAGGAAGCCGTAGTCGCTGTACTGGCTGTTGGTCACGGTCGCCGTGGTGCTGAGGTTCAGCTCCTCAACGTTATTGCTGGCGGAGAGCGGCACCACCGGCGCAAGGGCAGAGCCCGGCAGGGAGGTGTTGCCTGCGACGTCGGTCGCGGTGATCTGCAGCGTCTGGCCTTCGATCTGTTTGTTAATGAAGGTGTAGCTGTAGGTGCCGTTGCTGCCCGCAATGGCGGTCACCGTTGAACCGTCCGCAAGGCGGATAGTGACGGTGCTGCTCGCCTCCGCGCTCCCGGTCAGGATGCTACCGTCGGCGTTGAAGGTTCCGGTCGGCGCCGTTGGCGCGGTCGTATCGACGATAATCGTCGTCACGGCTGACGCCACGCTGGTGTTGCCCGCCGCATCGGTGGCCGTCGCGGTAAAGTTATGCGTGCCCTGCGTCAACGTGGTGGTGGTTTGTGGCAGGGTCCAGTTGCCGCTGCCATCGGCGGTGACCGTGCCCACCAGCGTGATGCCGTCGTAGATCCGAACCGTGGCATTCGCTTCGGCAGTCCCGCTCAGCGTTGGTCGGGTGTCGTTAGTCGGGTTCGTACCGGTCACGGGCCCGGTGACGCTGCCGACATCATCAATGACCGAACTGATGACCGGCGCGGCTGGCGGAAGGGTATCGACGTTAATGACATATCCGGCGGTGGGGGCGCTGGCGTTGCCCACCGCATCGGTGGCGGTGAAGGTCAACGTGTGCGCGCCGTTGCTCAGCGCCGGAGATGGCGTAAAGCTCCACGCGCCGCCGGTCGCCGTCACGCTGCCGATCTGTACGCCGTTATCAAAGATTTTCACCGTGGCTCCCGCTTCTGCCGTACCGCTGAGCGTCGGCTGCGCGTCGTTGGTGAACCCACCGTTGGCAACAGGCGTCGCCGCGTTGCCCACGTCATCCAGAATGCTGGTCAGCACCGGCAGCGCAGGCGGCGTGGTGTCGACGGTGAGGCTGAAGCTGGTGGACGACACGCTGGTATTGCCTGCCGCATCCGTGGCCTGCGCGGTAAAGCTGTGCGCGCCCGCGGTCAGCGGAGGGGTGAGCACGATGCTCCAGCTGCCGCTGCCGTCCGCGGTGCCCGTGCCGACCAGGGTGGTGCCCTCATAGATCTTCACGGTGGCAAACGGTTCGCTGGTCCCAACAAGCTGCGGCTGGGTGTCGTCGGTTGTCTGCCCGGACGTGAGCGGGCCGGTGATGCTGCCCACGTCGTCGATTGCCTGGCTGATAACCGGCGCGTTCGGTGCCGCGGTATCAACAATCAGGGTAAAGCCCGGCGAGGTCGGGCTGACGTTGCCCGCTGCATCGGTGACCGTGGCGGTCCAGGTATGGCTGCCGTTGCCCAGCGGCGCTGATGGCGTAAAGCTCCATGCGCCGGTGCCGTCCGCCTGCACGGTGCCGACCGGCTGTCCGTTTTCATACACGGTGACCGTGGCGTTGGCGGTCGCGGTGCCGTTCAGCGTCGGCGTGGTGTCGTCGGTGCTCTGCCCGGAAGAGAGCGGGGTTTGAATACTGCCCACGTTGTCACCCGCGGTCGAGATGACCGGCGCTAACGGCACGCCCGTATCGACCGTCAGGTTAAACGGTGCCGTTGTGGCGCCGGTGTTGCCTGCCGCATCGGTCGCGTTAAAGGTGATGGCGTGTGGACCTTCGGCCAGATCGCTGCCCGGGGTGAAGCTCCAGTTGCCCTGGGCATTGACCACCGCCGTGCCAATTTCGTTGCCATCAACGAGCACGTGCACGGTAGAACCCACTTCGCCCGTGCCGCTGAAGGTCGGACGCGCGTCGTTGGTGCTGTTACCCGACGTGAGCGTCCCGGTGACCGGACCGATATCATCAACCACGCTGGTCACCACCGGCACGCCGGGGGCTGCGGTATCCACGGTAAAGGCGAAGACCGATGAGTTGGCCGAGGCATTGCCTGCCGCATCCGTTGCATACGCGCGCAGGGCGTAGCTGCCGTCGCCCAGCGGCGTGGTCGGCGTAAAGGACCAGTTCCCGCTTCCGTCAACGGTCGTTGTACCAATCTGCGTGCCGTTATTCATGATGTGGATAGTGCTGCCCGCCAGCCCGGTGCCGCTGATGGTTGGGGTGCTGTCGTTGGTCACCTGGCCGCTGGTGAGGTTACCCTGGACGCCGCCAGAGACGTCGTCGTTCACATTATCCAGCGTCGGAACCGTCGGAGCAGTCAGGTCAACCACCACGCTCCAGGGGGCGGAGACCGCGCTGAGGTTGCCCTGCGGGTCGGTCGCCCGGACGGTGAAGCTGTGCGAGCCTTCGCCGAGGGCGGTATCAGGAGTAAACGTCCAGGTACCCGTGTTGTCAGCCGTGACCACGGCAATCTGGGTGCCGCCGTCGAAAAGGGTCACCACGCTGTTTGCGTCCGCTGTCCCTGTAAGGGTTGGCGTGGCGTCGTTGGTGAGACCACCGCTGACCACCGTGGTGGCGGCATTGCCCACATTATCCGTGACGTTGGTGATGACCGGCGTGGCGGAAACGGAATCCACCACGACGGTGAAGCCCGCCGAAGGACCGCTCTGGTTCCCCGCCGGATCGGTCTCGCGGATGGTCAGGACGTGATTGCCCTCTGCCAGGACAGGCGTGGTGTAGCTCCAGGTGCCGGTATTGCCGATTACCACACTGTCCAGCAGCACGCCGTTGTTGTAGATCGAGATGGTATCGCCCACCGCGCCGGTGCCGGTGAGCGTCGGCTGGTTGTCGTTGGTGGTCTGGCCGCTGGTCAGCGGGCCGGTGCCCGGGCCGACGTCGTCAATCACGGCGCCGATGGTCGGCGTGCCCGGCGCGGTAAGGTCAACGGTGACGCTGGCCGCCGGAGAGCGGCCGCTGGTCTGGCCGTTGAGGGTCGCAGTCACCTCAAAGGTGTGCAGCCCCTCGCCAAGCGCGGCCGGCGTATAGCTCCAGTTGCCGCTGCCGTCGGCAGTGACCGTCGAGACGGGCGTCACGCCACCGTCCAGGTAGATAGCGATCTGGCTTCCCGCCTGAGCCGTACCGGTGAGGGTTGGGGTGGTGTCGTTGGTCGTTTTGCCTTTCACGTCGCCAATGATTGGGTCGACGTCATCGTTGATCGCCGTGATGACGGGTACATCAGGAAGATTCGGCTCCGTGCCGGTGACGGTGTAATTCGCAACGGGACTTTCATGCCCGGCAGCATCTGTCGCGGTCACGGTCAGGGTCGCGCCATCCTGCTGAGCGGGGCTGACAGCGATGGAGAAGTTACCGCCGGTGGCAACCCCGGTACCAATGACGTTGCCATTACTGTCTTTCACCGTGATGAGGCTTCCCGCTTCGGCACTACCGGTTAGTGGCGTACCTTCTGGTGCCAGGTTCAGATTGTCAGGGGCGTCCGGGGTGAGGGTGTCCACCGTCACGTTCAGCGGGGCTGAACTTCCTGAAGCGTTACCCGCAGGATCGGTAGCGGAGACAGTGAAGGTATGCGGACCCTCTGAGAGCGTTGTGCCTGCGGTCCAGCTCCAGCTGCCGTCCGGCTGGATCGTGACCGGCACCCCTGACGGGATACCGTCGACGGAGACAATCACGGTGGTGCCGGGTTCGCTTGTCCCGGTAAGGGTCGGCGTGCCGTCGCGGGTGTAGAGCACGTTGTTGGTGAGCTGGCTGTCTGAGACGGCACTGATCTGCGGGATCCCTGGCGCAACGGTATCGAGCGTGACGGTAAAGACCGAACTCGGCGCGCTGACGTTGCCCGCTGCGTCCACGCCCGCCACGGTAATGTTCAGCGGACCGTCCGTTTGCGCTGGAAGCGTCAGGCTCCATTCTCCGTTCACCACCACGACACGGCCCAATTCGACGCCGTTGTTGTAGACGATCACTGTCTCACCGTTAACCCCGGTTCCGCCCACTGTCGGCGTGGTATCTGTGATAAAGCCACCATCAGGCGCGCCGCCCACTGCACTAATCACCGGTGTATCCGGCGCCTGGGTATCCACGATGATCGTAATCGCTGACGACGGGTCAGAGACGTTGCCCGCTTCATCGGTGGCGGTGGCAGTATAGGTGTGGCTGCCCTCGGCAATGTCGCTGCCGGGACGCCAGCTCCAGTTGCCGTTGCTGTCTACCGTGACGGTGCCCACAACGGTCGGTGTACCGTTAACGGTGTCAGTGATGTTGATAACGTCGTTTGGCGTACCGGTGCCGCTCAGCACCGGGCGCGGATCGTTGGTGGTGCCGCCATTGGGGACGGGGCCGGTGATCTGGGTGACGCTGTCGGTGACGATCGGTGCCGCAGGCGTAGCCGGCGCCTCGGTATCAATGGTGATGGTGACCGGCTGCGACGGGGCGCTTTCGTTGCCCGTGCCGTCCACGTTGGTGACGGTCAGGGTGATGTCATAGGTGCCGCCAGCCAGGGGGGATGGCGGCGTCCAGGTCCAGTTGCCGGTATTGTCCACGACAGCGTCGCCGATTTTGACGCCGCTGTCGTAGATCGTCACGGTATCACCCGGATTGCCGGTACCGCTCAGGGTCGGCGTGGTGTCGCGGGTGATTTCGCCCGGGTTCAGCGGCGTTGCTGTGCCGTCAGGATTGACGGTAATGGCCGGGATATCCGGCGTGGCAGGCGCAACGGTATCCACCGTCAGTTCAAATGGCGTTGAGATGGTGGTATTGCCCGCGGCGTCCGTGGCGTGCACCGTCAGGGAATGCGGACCGTCGGTGAGCGGGGTCACGGGCGTGAAGCTCCAGCCGCCGCTGCCGTTGAGGGTGGCGGTGCCGAGCAGAGTCGTGCCGTCATAGACGGTGATCACCGTGTCTGCCGGGGCGGTGCCCTGCAGCAGGGGGCGAGTGTCATCCGTGGTATCGCCGCTGTTGAGCGAACCCAGTACACCGCCGACGTCGTCGGTCACGGTGGCGATGGTGGCCGCCGCTGGCGCAGTGATATCGACGTTCAGGGTGAAGTCGTCTGACGGCTGGCTGGTGTTACCCGCCGCGTCGGTGGCGACGACGCTAAAGGTATGAGGACCTTCGTCAAGCGGCGTGGGAAGGGTATAGGTCCAGGTGCCGCTGCCGTCGATCGGGATCGTAATAAGATCGGCACCATCCAGGCGAATAGTGACGGTTGAGCCCGGTTCAGCCGTGCCGCTGAGCGTTGGCGTGGTGTCGTTGGTGCTGTCGCCAGAATTGAGCGCGCCGAGGCGCTCCGGCACATCATCCAGCACCTGGGTAATGACCGGCGCCGCAGGCGCGACGCTGTCAACCGTCAGAGTCCAGGTGTTGGAGACGGGGCCGGGGTTACCTGCCGCATCGGTCGCGACGGCGGTCAGAGCATGGGGGCCTTCACCGATTGGGGAGGAAGGGGTAAAGCTCCATACGCCGAGGCCATTGGCAACGGTTGTACCAATTTCAACACCGTCCACGCGCAGGCTGATCGTCGCGTTTGCTTCAGCGGTACCGCTGAGCGTCGGGGTGGCGTCGTTGGTGGTCCCGTTCACGTCGATCGCGCCGGTCTGCCCAGGGATATCGTTTGCAACCTGTAAAATCACCGGGGCGCCAGGTGCCGTCCCGTCAACGTTAATTGTCCACGCATTTGATATCCCGCTCGGGTTACCGGCGGGATCCGTCGCCTTCGCGGTCAGCACCCAGGTGCCGTCGGTCAGCGGTGTGGGCGGCGTAAAGCTCCACTGGCCGGAGGAGGGAACAACCACCGTACCTAGGGCATCGCTGCCGTTATAAATCGTGATGGTCGAACCTGCCTCGCCCGTGCCGTTCACGGTCGGTGCCCGGTCGTTGGTCAGCCCATTCTGGGCCACGGGGCCGGTGGTGGCCTGCACGTCATCAATCACCGACAGGATGACCGGGGTCTGCGGCGGGGTAATGTCCGGTGCCGCCGCGGAGGTGGTCGGACTGGTGTTGCCCGCCGTGTCGGTGGCGTCAGCGGACAGGATTTCGCCGTTGATCCTCGGCGGGCTCAGCGTCAGGCTGAAGTTCCCCTGGCTATCAACAACCACTGTGCCAAGGGTGAAATCGCCTTCACGGATGGTCACCGTGCTGCCAGCTTCTCCAATGCCGCTGATGGTGCCGCCATCATTCGACACCACGAGGTTTCCTGGGGCTGACGGCGGCGTGGTGTCCACGGTAAAGATGATAGGCTCAGAGGCCGTACTCTGGTTTCCGGCGGCATCGGTTTCAGTGACGGTGATCGAGTGCGTTCCGTCCGGGAGCGGGCCCCCTGGGGTAACGCTCCATGTACCGTTAGGCAGCACCGTCGTTGTGCCAATCGCCACGCCGTTATCGTAAATGGTGATGGTTCCACCGGGTTCGCCCGTTCCCGCCAGGATCGGCTGCGAGGCATCGGTAGGCACGCCCGACGTGATTGTTCCTCGGATAAGGCCCGTATCGTCGAGCAGCACAATCGCGGTGGGCGCTGTCGGAGGGGTGAGATCGACGGTGAGGGTGAATACCGGTGAGGCTGGCCCGGTGTTGCCGGCGGCGTCGGTTGCCCGTACGGTAATCTGGTGGGTGCTTTCATTCAGGTCGATGGACGGGGTGAATGTCCATGTGCCATTGCTGGCGACGACCGCGGTGCCAATGGCTATTCCGCCGTCATAAATCGTCACGGTGGATCCCGCTTCGGCGGTGCCGGTGAGCTGCGGCCGCCGATCGTTGGTGCTGCCGCCGTTGGTCACCGTCCCCGTCTGAGGGGCGATATCGTCGATTACGCTGCCAATCGTTGGTGCATCGGGTGCGGTGAGATCCGGTGCGGTGACGCTTGAACCCTGGCTGATATTTCCGGCGTTATCCGTTGCGGTGGCGGTTACCTGCTCGCCGTTGGTCAACGGTGTCCCGAGGGAGACGCTAAAGTTGCCGTCGCTGCCCGTTTTTCCTGTGCCAATGACGTTGCCGTTCGCGTCTTTCAACGTGATGGTACTGCCGGGTTCGGCGGAACCGGTGACGGTTTTACCGTCTGAGGAGAACTTAAGGCCGGAAGGTGCATTTGGTGCAGTCGTATCCGGATCGGCCGAATTGTTACTGCTGCCACCACCGCCGCCACCGCCGCCGCTACTTGCCGCGGCCGCGATGCCCCCTGCAGCGGCAATACCACCCAGGGCCCATGGCCAGATGGCGGCGCCACCAGCGTCACTTCCTGACGCCGCAAGCAGCACGTCCGTGGACGCGATAGATTCGTACGTGGCGGCCCCGGTCGGATCTTCAATCCACCATAACGCGCCGTTGCTGTCCTGCAGAACCAGCTGGCTCACGCCCTGCGCGTCCGCCACATAGAAGTTTTTAAGGGTGATCACCTCGCCGGAGTGCAATGTCACCAGCAGGTCGTTACCGCTTCGCGCGAAGTGGGAGACGCTCGCTCGCTCGACGTGAAGCTCAACGACAGAGGAATGGTTCAGCGTAACCTGTGTGCCTTCCAGGGTCGTTTCTACGCCAGTAAGTTTTGAAATAACAGAGATTTGGCTCATTTTGTTATTACTCCAGCAGAAGTGTCATGAACGGCGAGCAAGACGGGCCATCTCTGCTGAAGGTAAAGGGCGCCCCCGGCGCAGCTGCTGTTATAAAACAGCGCTCACCGTAGATTTCAGCGCGCACGATGCCCGCCATGCGTCAGAGTGGCAACATCAGAGCGAATCTAATGACTTATGAAAAAACCGTTTAATGAGTGTTTTGTATTTTATAAAACCCTGTAATTAATAGAGGAATTGGTTTCTGGAATATAAAAATGATATAGACAGAAAATGAGGGTTGTGCAAATTAAGCTTTGGTAAATAAAGATGGAAACAATGAGTGGGGCATTAATGGATTGCTCTTTTTTATAATTGTTGTTTTTTATATCATTGTTTTTAATGCCTTTTTTGTTTTATTTTGTGGTGCTGTTATTTAACGTTTACGTCCCGGTATGATAATTGGTAGGGAGCATTTTAAATATCATGTCAAACGTTATTATTTAAGCGCGCTTAATGTGTGTTTAAGTTAGGGTAACGTTTTTGATGTAAGATATATTATGTCACTTAGGTAATGAAATATATTCTTGTACAGGGTTAAAACTCTGCTAATAGGCGCAAGGAATAATAACGAGAAAACAAAAAATAACCTGGTTTATTACCTTTACAACTGAAGTGCAGGCAGGGTTTTAGGACAGAAAAAAATTCACCGAAGAATGAATAAAAATCCTCACCCGGACGTTTACTGACGTCACTCCCCACTCACCCTGGAGTTTTATATGCGCACAACCTCGTTTCGTTTGATCCCGGTGCTGATTTTTTCTTTGCTGTCCCCGCTGGCGCTGGCCATGGGCAATAATAGTACCGAGAGCAAAACGCCTGATTGTCCTTCCGGACAGGTGTATGACAGCGCCACGCAGAAATGCGTGCCGGACAAGAGCAGCAGCCTCAGCGACCAGGACAAAACCAACTATGCGTACCATCTCGCGAAGAAAGGCGAGTACCAGGCGGCGCTGAACCTTCTGGATTCGCTGAAAAATGGCAACACGGCTGAAGCGTGGAACTATCGCGGGTTCGCCACGCGCAAACTGGGCCGAACGGACGAAGGGATTAGTTATTACCAGCGTGCGCTGGCTATCGCCCCGGATTACGCCAAAGCCCGGGAGTATCTCGGTGAAGCGTGGATGGTGAAAGGACGTCCCGACCTCGCGAAAGAACAGCTGAAGGTCATTGCCGGAATCTGTGGCCAGTCCTGCGAGGAGTACCGTGACCTGCAGGCCGCCATTAATGGACACCCGGAATCCTGATCTTCTCGTGGAGGGAAAACCCATCGCAACCCGTGAGGTTCGTCAACAGTTTGCCGCACACCTGCCGCGCCTCTGGCGCTATGGGCTGGTGCTGTCGCGAAACAGGGATATCGCCGAAGAGCTGGTTCAGTCCACCTGCGTGCGTGCGCTTGAAAGAAGCGGCCAGTACACGCCTGGCACGCGCATCGACAGATGGCTGTTCGCGATCCTGCACTCCATCTGGATCTCTGAGCTTCGGGCACGACACGTTCGCCAGGGGCAGGGATTTGTCCCCAGCGACGAGCTGCTGGCGCCCGACACCCGCGAACAGGATGAGACGCGCCTGCATTACCTGAAGGTGATGCAGCGCGTAAACGCGCTGCCCGAAGCCCAGCGCAACGCGGTATTTTTGGTTTATGTCGAAGGCTTTACCTACCAGGAGGCGGCGGAGACTCTGGCGGTGCCGATCGGTACCGTGATGAGCCGGCTGGCGACGGCGCGGGCGCGGCTTGCCAGATCCGCTGACGCACTGCCTCCGGTAAAGGAGAAACGCTCTTGAACGCGCACCGTTTTGCACCGCCCTATAACGACGACGCCATCGTGGCCTGGATAGATGGCGAGATGTGCCGCGCCGACGCGCAGTTATTTGAAGAACAGTTAAAATGTGACGAACGCCTCGCCGGGCGAACCTACGAACTGATGAAAAGCAGCCAGGATTACGCCGGGGCGTTTGACTCCCTGCTGGATGATGCGCCTCTTGAGAGGATGCAGGCGCGTCTCGCGGCACTTCCCGACCCGCAGGTCTCGACGGCGGCTGGCGTCAGCCGACGGGCGCTGATCGCCGCCTCGGCCAGCTTTTTGCTGGTGGGTTCCGGGCTGGGGTATCTGCTGCGTCCCTCAGCTGCGCCTGCGGATGAGAACGCCCATATCCGCGACCTCGAAGCGCAATATATGTCCCTGTACAGCGTCGAGACGCTGCTGGATATGGACAGCGCAACGCCGGTTCTGCAGCGCGGGCTGGAACGGGCCGCGCAGGACATCGGCATGACGCTAAACCTGTCGCAGCTTACCCTGCAGGGGGCAGAGCTTAAAATGGTGCGCATGCTGCGCTATGAAACGACGTCTATCGCGCAGATAGCCTGGATCAACGCCGACTACGGCCCGATGGCCCTCTGTATTTCGCCTGTTGATGAGAAGACGACGGTCTCGCTCCAACAGGAGCAGCGGCACAGCATGAACCTGGCGTGGTGGCAGGAGGCGGGTTACCAGTTTGTCCTGATTGGCCGCAACCCGCCGTCGTATCTGCGGGAACACGCGGAGCAGCTACAGCGCCTGATCTCAGGGTGACGGCACCTTGTTCGTCTGAATCGCAATGGCGATGGCAATACGATCGTCAACGACCAGCGCAAACTTATCCATCCCATAGGACGCGCGCGAGATCGCCGTGGTGGCGTCCAGCGTGGGGGCCTGCGCATGCGGGTCTTTCACCACGGCCTCCAGGATCACCGGCCGGGCAATATTTCGTACGGTCAGCGTGCCGAACACCCTGAACCGTCCGGCGCCCTGGGCGACCACGCGCGAGCTGATGAACTCGATGGTCGGATAGTGCTCCGCATCAAAAAACATGTCGCTTTTTAATTGCCAGGCGAGCAGCGTGTTTGAGGCCACCAGGGTTGCTACGGGAATGGTGACGTGGATGTGGTCGTCAACGTCGTTATCCGGATTGAGCGTTACGGCACCCGTCACGCCGCTGAAAGTCGCCCAGGAGAGGATGCCGCCGAAGGCGTGCCACGAGAGCCGAATGGCGGTGTTTTCGGTGTCGATAAGGTAGCTTTTCGGGGCAGCATGCAGGGAAGGGCATAACAGCAGAACGGTCAGAAAGGCCAAAAGGCGATACATAGTGGTTTCTCCGATAAGTGCGCACTGCGTAAACGCCTGAGGTGCTAATTATATTCGAAGAAATAAAAAAGGCCGCAAGCGCGACCTTTTCGTGAGTATAACGACTTACTCAGTGACTTTCTTTTCCAGCTCGCTGGCACCTTCTTTGGTTTTGTTCCAGCCTTTCTCCGCGCCTTCTTTGGTGGCATCCCACCCTTTCTCGGTGCCTTCCTTGGTTTTATGCCAGGCTTTCTGGGAATCTTCGCTGACCTTGCTGCCAAAGCTTTCGCTTTTACCTTCCGCAGCATGCTTCTGTTTCAGCTTCAGCTCTTCACCTTTGTTCTGCTCTTCGTGCAGTTTTTGCTTCGCCTCGTTGGCGTTTGCGTTCGCCGCCGCGACGGTATCGTCAGTTGCATGTGTGGTCGCAGCAAATACTGGAGAAGCCAGCAGAACGGCAGATAATGCGATAATTGTATTTTTCATAATATCCTCATTTAACGTTATCGGTTATGAGCGTGGTTCAGCATGGCACAGGCGAAACGGGATGGCTTTAGGAAAAAACTGTAATGAGATCAACATGCCCTGATGAGAGGTATTTAGCCTGAGGATTATCCAAAGGATAAAACGCCTATTTCCGCGAGGGCGGCGAGCGTCAGGAGAATGAATATTATGACGGTTATGGGTCTGTACATGATGGGGTTCCTTCCGGGTTGAGCGGCTATTCCGTAGCGCTGGGTGATGTGGGTAATTTTGCACAGGAGGGAGGGAGAGGGTGTTGATATTTGTCAATGTCAGGGGGTTAACAATATCAACTACTCTCTGCAACCGACATTGCTGTGTCAGCGACAAATCCCTGCGAATCAGGTTTGTTCAGTAATTGATTATTCACTTCTCTGGATACGGTATTAGCCGCATCAATCACCAGTGTGGCACCTAACAACACACCGACAGGCGTCATCGAGCTCGCAAGGAGTAATCCACCGGCGGCTTGTAACCCAGCAAAAACAACCTGTACAGCGGGAATGACATATGAATCGCCACGGATAATCTAGACACTTCTGAGCCGTTGATAATATAGGTTTTCATATTCAGCCGGTGGCATCTGCTCGCTCGAACCATGCCGACGCTTACTGTTATAAAACATTTCGATATAATCAAAAATATCGCTTCTGGCTTCGTCTCTCGTTCCGTAGATCCTTTTCTTAATCCGTTCGCGTTTCAGTAGCTGGAAAAAGCTTTCCGCAACCGCGTTGTCGTGGCAGTTACCGCGACGACTCATGCTGCCTTCCAGACCGTGTGATTTCAGGAACGACTGCCACTCATGGCTCGTGTACTGACTACCCTGATCAGAGTGAACCAGTACTTGCTTTTGAGGATTACGCCTCCACACCGCCATAAGTAATGCGTTCAGGACAATCTCTTTTGTCATGCGGGGTTGCATTGACCAGCCGATAACTTTTCGGGAGAACAGGTCAACCACCACGGCCAGATACAGCCAGCCTTCGTGGGTTCGGATGTAGGTTATGTCCGTCACCCAACGCTCATCCGGTGAGTCCGGATTGAACTGCCGCTAGAGCCTGTTGGGTGTCACGATACTGGCTTCGCCTTTACGTGCTCGTGGGCTACGGTACCTAACCTGAGCTTTTATTCCGGCACGCTTCATCAGCCGCCAGACCCGGTTCACTCCGCACTGCTGTCCGGTATCACGCAGATCGAGATGGATCTTGCGATAACCATAGACGCAGCCAGACTCAAGCCAGAACTGTTTGATTTGCCCGGTCAGCATCTGATCTGTCTGGTGACGCTGCGAATGTGGCTGCTGAAGCCAGAAATAAAATCCACTCGGATGGACATCCAGAACCCGACAGAGCAAACGAACAGGCCAGCAACGGCTGTTGTCGCGGATAAAGGCGTACCTCAGTCGGACAGCTTTGCGAAGTACGCCGTTGTAGATTCAATTGGTCAACGCAACAGTTATGTGAAAACATGGGGTTGCGGAGGTTTTTTGAATGAGACGAACATTTACAGCAGAGGAAAAAGC
>NZ_JBMKHB010000026.1:0-71616 GCF_049238285.1 Enterobacter cloacae complex sp. IR53041
GACGAACTGGAAGGACTTGCCGGCCCGCGTACCTGAAGTCCGTAACTATAAGGGCTGGGATCATATGCAGTGCAACCCGGATAAAGGGCTTAAGCCATGAGTTTACTGATGCGGGCCTTCAGACTGTTGATAAAGTGCATTTAGTGAGTGTCGCCCGGCGGCGCTACGCTTGCACGGGCCTACGATGAATGATGCAATTTATTGATATTGTTGAGATATGTATACCTGGCAAGCGCAGCATCACCCGGCAAGAAACCAGCAACATAATTAATAGCGGGGTTTGTCATCAATCTGAAGGCCCTGGCGGGCCTTCTCTGTGTTTCAGTGAGCCGCTTTTCGCGGTCGACTGGCGTAAAGATAGAAGAGTATCGAGCTGGTTGCGCAAAAAGCCATCGCCCACAGCATGGGCCATGCCGTCGTAAAGGTGGCCATCGAAAGCAACGCGCCAACGATAGCGCCGATGCCGAAGCGGAACGTCCCCGCCAGGGAAGAGGCGGTCCCCGCCATGTGCGGGAACTCATCCAGAATCACCGCCATCGCATTGGACGACACCATCGACACGCAGCCGACAAAGGCCGCTACGCCGACCACCAGCGCCCAGAAGCCCACGCCCAGAAACGCGCTCACCACCAGCCAGATCGCCATCACAAACTGGATCCACAGCCCCGCGCGAAACATGTTCAGCGCCCCCACCCGCCGGACAAAGCGGCTGTTGATGATGGTCATGATGAACAGGAAGACGATATTAAGCGCAAAGTAATAGCCGAAGTGCTGCGGCGACACGTGGTTAAGCTCGATGTAGACAAACGGCCCGGCGCTCAGGAAGGAGAACATTCCGGCAAAGCTGAACCCGCTTGCCAGCATATAGCTGAGCACGCGCTTGTGGCGAAACAGCGAGGCAAAGTTGCCGATGGTGGTACGGATGTGAAACTTCTGGCGGCGCTCGACGGGAAGCGTTTCATCTATAAAGAAGAAGATCATTGCCGAGGCCAGCAGCGCGGCCAGGGCCAGGATCCAGAAAATCACATGCCAGCTGAACCACACCAGCACCGCACCACCCGCCATTGGCGCCACCAGCGGCGCAATCGTCGTCACCAGCATCACGAACGACATCATGCGGGAGAACTCTTCCTTCGGGTAGATATCGCGCATCAGGGCGTTAATCACCACGCTTGCCGCTGCCGCTGCCAGACCGTGGAAGAAGCGCATGATGATCAGATGATCGATGGTCTGGGCCAGTGCACAGGCAACCGCAGCGGCCGCAAAGACCAGCGTCCCGCCCAGAATGACGGGCTTGCGTCCAAGGCTGTCCGCCATCGGGCCATAAAACAGCTGGCCGAGGGCAAAGCCGAGAATATAGGTGCTGAGCGTCATCTGCGCGCTGCCCGCCGGGACGCCAAACTGCGCGGAAATGACCGGCAGCGCGGGCAGGTACATATCAATAGACAGCGGCATCAGCATGGCCAGCAGGCCAAGAATGAAGACGATTTTGAACGACGAGTGTGGCCTGGTGGTCACAGAGTTCTCCTGAAATTAGTGCGAAGGCAGACCGACGCTGGCGATCTCTTCTTCCGTTAACGGACGGTATTCGCCTGGCGCAAGGTCGGGATCGAGTTCAATCGCACCAATCCGTTCGCGATGCAGGCCAACAACGTGGTTCCCCACCGCGGCAAACATACGTTTCACCTGATGGTAGCGCCCTTCGCTGATGGTCAGACGGACCTCCGTCGGGGTGATGACTTCAAGCACCGCCGGTTTGGTCAGATCTTTTTCATTATGCAGCTGCACGCCTTTCGCGAAGTGCTCAGCCGTGTCATCCGACACCGGTGACTCCAGCGTCACGAGATAGGTTTTCTCGCAGTGGTGGCGTGGAGAGGTGATGCGGTGCGACCACTGACCGTCGTCGGTCATCAGCACCAGACCGGTGGTGTCGATATCGAGGCGGCCTGCGGCATGCAGCTTGTGCGCCACCGGTTCGTCAAGAAAATAGAGCACCGTCGGGTGATCCGGATCGTCCGTTGAGCAGACGTAGCCTTCCGGCTTATTGAGCATAAAGTAGCGAGGACCGTGCTGCTGGGTCAGCGGATTGCCGTCATACTCCACCTGATGGTCAGGTTGCAGTTTGAACGCGCTGTCTCTCACAATGTCGCCATCCACGGTAACGCGGCTGGCGCGAATTTCGCGCCCGGCAATAGCGCGGCTTACGCCGAGTTGCTGAGCGATAAACTTATCAAGTCGCATGAAATCTTTTTAGCCTTAATGGTGCAGGAAGTCGGACAACAGGTCCGAAAATAGAAGCAGTCTGGAACGGTTCAGTATAATGGTCTGGTTGCGCCACTCAAGGGAAAAAGTTTCGTGGCATACTATGTGCGGAATAACGAAACCGAGACCCCATGACTTTTACACTTCGTCCCTATCAGCAGGAAGCCGTTGACGCCACCCTCGCCTGGTTCCGTAAACATCGCGAGCCGGCGGCGATTGTGCTCCCGACCGGTGCAGGCAAAAGCCTGGTCATTGCCGAACTGGCGCGTCTGGCCCGTGGCCGCGTACTGGTGCTGGCGCACGTTAAAGAGCTCGTCGCGCAAAACCATGCCAAGTATTGTGCGCTTGGACTGGAAGCCGACATTTTCGCCGCCGGTCTAAAGCGTAAAGAGAGCCACGGCAAGGTGGTGTTTGGCAGCGTGCAGTCGGTGGCCCGCAATCTGGATCTGTTTCGCAGCGAATTTTCGCTGCTGATTGTCGACGAGTGTCACCGCATCAGCGATGACGACGACAGCCAGTATCAGCAAATCCTGACGCACCTGAAAGAGGTGAACCCTCACCTGCGCCTGCTGGGCCTGACGGCGACCCCGTTTCGTCTGGGTAAAGGCTGGATCTATCGTTACCATTATCACGGCATGGTGCGCGGCGATGACAAGGCCCTGTTTAGCGACTGCATCTACGAGCTTCCGCTGCGCTACATGATTAAACATGGCTACCTGACGCCACCTGAACGGCTGGATATGCCGGTGGTGCAGTACGATTTCAGCCGCCTGCAGGCGCAGAGCAACGGGTTATTCAGCGAAGCGGATCTTAACCAGGAGCTGAAAAAGCAAAAGCGCATTACGCCGCATATCATCAGCCAGATTGAGGAGTTCGCCGCGACGCGCAAAGGGGTGATGATCTTTGCCGCCACCGTTGAGCACGCGCGCGAAATCACCGGGTTACTGCCCTCCGGCGACGCGGCGCTCATCACCGGCGAGACGCCCGGCCCCGAGCGCGACCGCCTGATTGAGGCCTTTAAAGCCCAGCAGTTCCGCTATCTGGTTAACGTGTCGGTGTTGACCACCGGCTTTGACGCCCCGCACGTCGACCTGATCGCTATCTTGCGCCCGACCGAATCGGTCAGTCTGTATCAGCAAATTGTTGGCCGCGGCCTGCGTCTGGCGCCGGGGAAAACCGACTGCCTGATTCTGGATTATGCCGGTAACCCGCACGATCTCTATACGCCTGAAGTCGGCGCGCCAAAAGGGAAAAGCGACAACGTGCCCGTGCAGGTCTTTTGCCCTGCCTGCGGGTTTGCCAACACCTTCTGGGGCAAAACCACCGCCGACGGCACGCTGATCGAACATTTTGGCCGCCGCTGTCAGGGCTGGTTTGAAGATGATGACGGGCATCGCGAGCAGTGCGATTTTCGTTTCCGCTTTAAAAACTGTCCGCAGTGCAACGCCGAAAATGACATTGCCGCTCGCCGCTGTCGGGAGTGCGACACGGTGCTGGTTGACCCGGACGACATGCTAAAAGCGGCATTAAAGCTGAAAGATGCGCTGGTGCTGCGCTGTTCCGGCATGGCGTTGCAGCCCGGCGCCGATGAAAAAGGCGAATGGCTGAAAATCACTTATTACGATGAAGACGGGGCGGACGTCAGCGAGCGCTTCCGGCTTCAGACGCCTGCCCAGCGAACGGCCTTCGAACAGCTGTTTATCCGCCCGCACACCCGCACTCCGGGCGTGCCCCTGCGCTGGATCACCGTGGCCGATATCGTGCGCCAGCAGGTGCTATTGCGCCATCCGGATTTTGTCGTCGCCCGCAAAAAAGGCCAGTTCTGGCAGGTGCGCGAAAAACTCTTTGACTACGAAGGTCGCTTCCGTCGCGCCAACGAATTGCGCGGGTAGCGGGACTTTTCATTGATGTGAGGGGCATTTGAGTATAAAATGCCGCCCGCTTCACATCCGTGAGGCAGAACACTCACCTGCTGCTGGGTCGCCTGTAGTAGGGTTTTAAATACAGAGAGAAATCAATGTTCACTATCGAAGCAGAAGTACGTAACGTGCAGGGTAAGGGTGCGAGCCGCCGCCTGCGTACCGCTAACAAGTTCCCGGCTATCGTTTACGGTGGCGAAGCTGCTCCAGTTGCAATCGAACTGGATCACGACAAACTGTGGAACCTGCAGACCAAAGCTGAATTCTACAGCGAAGTTCTGACCATCGTTGTTGGCGGTAAAGAAGAAAAAGTGAAAGTTCAGGCTGTTCAGCGTCACGCGTTCAAGCCAAAACTGACTCACATCGACTTCGTTCGCGCGTAATCGCAAACCTGTCGAAAAAAAACCCCGCTTCTGCGGGGTTTTTTGTGCCTGCTATTTACCGCCCGAGGTGCGGCGCTGAAGCTGATCGCGCAGATTCGGCGGCGTACCTTTAATGGTCAGCGTATCGGTGGCCGGATCCCAGAAGATACGTTCCCCCAGCAGCATCGCATCAAAGTTGATGGTTAACCCGCCGCCGCTGCCGGCAAACTTGGTTAACTGACGCAGCGTGCTGCGATCCGCCGGGAAGCTCTCTTCAAGCTCATAGCCCTTTTCTGCGGTAAATTCCTGGAAGCTGACTTCGCTGACGCCCGCCAGCTCTTTTGACAGCGACTCCAGCTCAATCTCTTCCCCTGCCTGCAGCTGTTCGTTGCAGTAGCTGTAAACCTGCTGACGCACCGTCTGGCGCTCAGATTTATCGAGCTGCGCTTCGGCTGTGAAATCGTCAACCGCCTGGAGCAGCCCTTTGTTCTGCGCTTTGGCGTTAAGCCCTTCACTGGCACCGAGGAAGTCCATAAAGAAATCCGCCACTTTGCGGCCCACGCGTCCCTTCAGGAAAGTCAGGTAGCGGGTCGACTCCGGGTTGGTTTCCCACTCGGTCAAATCAATACGCGCCACGATATCCGCATGGTTGATGTCCAGATAGTGCGTCGAGCTGATATCCAGCTGCTCGTTCACGCGCATGCTGCTTAAGTTATTCAGCACGGTAACCAGCAGGTACTCGACCGCCAGATAGCGGTAGTGGCAGAACAGCACGATCCCGCCGTCGGCGAACGGATATTTCGCCAGCTCGTCGCGCAGGCGCCCGATTGCCGCACGGCTAAACGCCAGGAAATCCTCTTCACCCTGGCGCTGCAGGCGCAGGCTATCGGCCAGTTCACTCTCTTCGCTGAACAGCCCATAGGCTTTATTTTTGGCGCTGTAGACGCGATGCAGCTCTGCCATCATCTCCACAACGGTCGCCGTAGGTTCCAGTAACGAATCGCGCAGCACCACTTCAAGGGTTTGCTCATCGCGCTTGATAAGCTGGTGCAGGGCAATCTGGTTGATTTCCAGACTCATGATAAACTCTCCTTTTAGACCGGGCGGTATTCAACCACCACCAGGACATGTGTGCAACAACAGATAAAAAAGGGGAAAAAAAGCTGTTGCTACGGTAATATGTTGCCCTTTCATCAACAAACTGATTTTGATTTATGCCACAACATTCCCGCTACAGTGATGAACACGTTGAACAACTGCTCAGTGAGCTGGTCAACGTACTGGAAAAACATAAAACGCCGACCGATCTCTCCCTGATGGTTTTGGGAAATATGGTCACCAACCTGATTAACACCAGCGTTGCTCCGGCTCAGCGTCAGGCGATCGCAAAATCTTTCGCCCAGGCTTTACAGTCGTCCGTCAGCAACGACCCGGCCCATTAAGGGATACGAACAACAGTTTATGGTGACGAATCGTCAGCGCTACCGTGAAAAAGTCTCCCAGATGGTCAGCTGGGGGCACTGGTTTGCCCTGTTCAACATTCTGCTGGCGACGGTCATTGGCTGTCGTTATCTGTTTGTCGCAGACTGGCCAACAACGCTCACCGGGCGTATCTACTCCTGGATAAGCGTTGTCGGTCACTTTAGCTTTTTGGTTTTCGCCACCTATCTGCTGATCCTGTTCCCCCTGACGTTTATCGTCATGTCGCAGCGTCTGATGCGATTCTTGTCCGCCATCCTTGCGACTGTGGGGATGACGCTGCTGCTTATCGACAGTGAAGTGTTCACCCGCTTCCACCTGCATCTCAACCCCATCGTCTGGGAGCTGGTGATTAACCCCGACCAGAACGAAACGGCCCGCGACTGGCAGCTGATGTTTATCAGCGTCCCGGTGATCCTGTTGATTGAGATGCTGTTTGCCACCTGGAGCTGGCAAAAACTGCGTAGCCTGACCCGCCGACGCCACTACGCGAAGCCCGTCGCCGCGCTCTTCTTCGTCTCCTTTATCAGTTCGCACATCATGTATATCTGGGCGGATGCGAACTTCTATCGTCCTATTACTATGCAGCGCGCGAACCTGCCGCTCTCGTACCCGATGACGGCCCGCCGCTTCCTCGAGAAACATGGCCTGCTTGATGCGCAGGAGTACCAGCGCCGCCTTATCGAGCAGGGTAACCCGGAAGCCGTCAGCGTGCAGTATCCGCTGAGCGACCTGCGCTATCGCGATATGGGCCGCGGGCAAAACGTCCTGCTGATCACCGTCGATGGCCTGAACTATTCCCGTTATGAGAAGCAGATGCCAGCCCTGGCCAATTTCGCGAGTCAAAACGTCACGTTTACTCAGCACATGAGCTCCGGTAACACAACCGACGCGGGCATCTTTGGCCTCTTCTATGGCATTTCAGCCGGATACATGGACGGCGTACTCTCTACCCGCACGCCTGCGGCGCTGATCACCGGGCTGAATCAGCAGGGCTATCAGTTAGGGTTGTTCTCATCCGATGGCTTTAACAGCCCGCTCTACCGCCAGGCGCTGCTGTCTGATTTCTCACTGCCGGCGGCACAGAATCAGTCCGATGCGCAGACCGCCAGCCAATGGATAAACTGGCTGCAGCGCTATGCCCAGGAAGATAACCGCTGGTTCTCATGGGTTGCCTTTAACGGCACAACGCTTGCTAACAGCAATAAGAGTGATTTCGCGCGCCGCTACGGCCGCGCGGCGGGTGATGTTGATGCGCAGATTGCCCGCGTGCTTGACGCACTACGTGAGTCCGGCAAGCTGGACAACACCGTGGTGATCGTGACGGCAGGCCATGGCGTCCCGTTAGGTGACGAGACGAAGAGCATGAGCTGGTCACGCCCTAACCTGCAGGTTCCGCTGGTCATCCACTGGCCGGGCACCCCGGCGCAGCGCATCACTATGCTTACCGAGCATAAAGATGTGATGACCACCCTGATGCAACGCCTGCTGCACGTCAGCACGCCGGCAAACGAGTATTCGCAGGGCCAGGATCTCTTCAGCGCCGCGCGCCGCCATAACTGGGTTACGGCGGCAGGGAATAATACGCTGGTGGTGACCACGCCGAAGCTGACGCTGGTGCTGAACAGCAACGGGAATTATCAGACGTATAACCTGCAGGGTGAGCGGCTGAAAGACCAGAAACCGCAGCTGAGCCTGCTGCTGCAGGTCCTGACGGATGAGAAGCGTTTTGTCGCTAACTGATTAATAATAAACCAGTTAGCGACGGATTTCCTTGCATTCAAAACGGAATCGAGTAGTATTCTTTCTATGCGTCGGCACGTAGCGCAGCCTGGTAGCGCACCGTCATGGGGTGTCGGGGGTCGGAGGTTCAAATCCTCTCGTGCCGACCAAAAATACTTTGAAAACCAGCCTCTTATGGCTGGTTTTTTATTTCGCCTCGTCCGGCGTTTTGCGCAGGTACACAAGCGTTACCAGACAAATCACCGCCCCGGCATAAAACGTATATTCCGCCCCAAACGTTTCCCAGATTGCCCCGGCGCCCAGGCTGGCGACTAACAATCCCACGCCGCTGACCAGACTAAAAATGCCGTAGGCGGTACCGCGCAGATCCGCAGGCGCCGTTTTTGCGATCATTGCCGCCAGCAGCCCCTGCGTCATCCCCATATGCACTCCCCAAAGCGCAACGCCCAGAAGCATTCCAGCCCAGTGGGTGCTCAGCGCCAGCACAATATCTGCTCCAATCAGCATCACCAGACCCCACTGCAGTAGCCTGGTGTGGCTCATCCGGTCCGATAACTTGCCAAACGGATAGGCTGAGAGGAAATAGAGCAGATTCATGGCCACCATCACCAGCGGGATCAGCGCCAGCGGCACCCCCGACTGCTGTGCGCGCAGGACAAGAAAGGCTTCACTGAAGCGTGCGAGCGTAAAGATGGCCCCCAGACCAATCACCCACCAGCAGCCTTTCCCGAGACGCCTGAGGTTCTCTTTTTTGATGGGGTTCGTGCGTTTATGTTCGACGGGCGCTTTCGGCTCATGCAGGCCGAAGAAAAGCAGCGCCACGGCGAGCACGCCGGGGATCACCGCGATCCAGAAAATCGTGCGAAAATCATCGTTCCACAGCAGCATCAATCCTACTGCCAGCAGCGGCCCGAGAAATGCGCCGATGGTGTCCATCGACTGACGCAGCCCAAAGGCCGCGCCGCGAAGTTCCGGCGGCGTAACGTCAGCAACCAGCGCATCGCGCGGCGCTCCCCGGATCCCCTTCCCGACCCGGTCGATTAAGCGTGCCCCCAGAATCATGCCGGAAGAAGAGGCGATAGCGAACAACGGTTTACTCAACGCGCCAAGACCGTAGCCCAGAACCGCCAGTCCTTTACGCTTGCCCAGATAGTCACTGATGGCGCCGGAAAACACCTTGATAAACAGCGCAGTGGCCTCAGCCAGGCCTTCAATCAAACCAATGAAAATCACGCTGGCGCCCAGCGTCGTGACCATAAACAATGGCAGCAGGCTGTGAATGATCTCCGAAGAGATATCCATCAACATACTTACTCCACCGACCACCCAGACACCTTTTGGGATCTGGCGGAGCGTGGCAAACCGGGATTGCATTAAGCCTCTCCTGCTTTCTGTAAACAAAGGTGCTCTCAACAGAATATCCTGGAAAGGCGAATAAAAATTATCAGGCATAAAAAAAGCCACCCCGCAGGATGGCTTAGTTATCGCAAATCGGCGTCTAGTGTTTATCACGTCCGCCCAGGAAAAAAATACCCAGCGGTATAGCCAGCAGAACGGTGAATACCAGACTGTAGACAAAGATCATCGCCGACTGCAGGACGTACATGCTGGTTGTCCAGGCAGAGAGAGGAATGTTGTACTGTTCGATGACGCCAACAATCGTGGCACGCCCCACGCACGCGGCAGCAATCATAAACACGACCAGCAGCGCCAGGAGGAACTTGCGGCCTTCAGGCGTTTTCAGTTTTGCACGAACCATCTCTCTTCCCTTTTACAGATGAATAACATTATATAAAGTCTAAAATAACACAAACGCCTGCCAGACTCCACGCCAGTACAAACACCTGCATAAATAACAAATAACTGGTTTATTACGCTGTATATATTGAAAATGTAAGTAAATAACACCAATCATTCACGGTCGCTATGTTAACCTGTGCAAGATCGTTTTGACATAAAGGAATGACAATGAAAAACGCACCTAAACTTGCCATCGCACTCATCGCCGCCGCGTGTGCCAGCACCAGCGCTTTCGCCAGCGAAACACCTAAAGCGCAGCCGCTGGAAAAAGTCGCCCCGTATCCGAAAGCGGATAAAGGGATGACGCGTCAGGTGATTCAGCTTCCGGTTCAGCAGGATGAAGCGAACTACAAAGTGGAGCTGTTAATTGGCAAGACGCTGGAAGTGGACTGCAACCAGCATCGTCTGGGTGGTCAGCTGGAAAGCAAAACGCTGGAAGGCTGGGGTTACGACTACTACGTCTTTGATAAAGTGACCTCGCCGGTCTCCACCATGATGGCCTGCCCGGATGGCAAGAAGGAGAAGAAATTTGTGACAGCGTATCTGGGCGACAATAGCCTGCTGCGCTACAACAGCAAGTTGCCGATCGTGGTTTATACGCCTGAAAACGTGGAAGTGAAGTATCGCGTGTGGAAGGCTGAAGAGAAGATTGAGCAGGCTGTCGTACGTTGAAATTAAGTCGGGTGGCGGCTTCGCCTTACCCGACCTACAAAACAACACCGAACATAGGCCGTGTAGGCGTCAGCGCCACCCGGCTTTTTTACCTTACAGCGCGATATCCGCAACCGGTTTGTTTTCCGGCTGAGGCTTCAGCTCCGCTTTTGGCGCAGCATCCGCAGCCTGCGGTTTGATGTACTGCAGCTGCAGTACGCGGCTGGTGTATTCCAGCTCCTGCTCCGTCGCGCTCACGTTACCGTTCAGCTTCGTGCCGTAGGATGGAATAATGGTTTTCAGCTTCGCCTGCCATTCCGGACTGGCGACTTTGTCTTTAAACACTTTTTCCATCAGGTGCAGCATGATTGGCGCAGCGGTAGACGCACCCGGTGACGCCCCCAGCAGCGCGGCGATGGTGCCGTCCTTATCGCTCACCACTTCGGTGCCCAGACGCAGCACGCCACCCTCTTTCGGATCGCGCTTGATGATCTGCACGCGCTGACCCGCCTGCCACAGACGCCAGTCTTCTTTCTTCGCCTCAGGATAGTACTCTTTCAGCGCTTCGAAACGGTCGTCGTCAGAGAGCATCACCTGGCTAATCAGGTATTTCACCAGATCGAAGTTATCCAGCCCCACGTCCATCATCGGCTTGACGTTAGAGGTGGTGGTTGCGCTCAGCAGATCCCACAGGGAGCCGTTTTTCAGGAACTTCGTGGAGAAGGTCGCGAACGGGCCAAACAGCACCACGCGTTTGCCGTCAAGCATACGGGTATCGATGTGCGGAACAGACATTGGCGGCGCGCCCACGGAAGCCTGACCGTACACTTTTGCCAGATGACGATTCACCACTTCCGGGTTATCGGACACCAGGAACTGACCGCCCACCGGGAAGCCCGCGTAGTCATCCGCTTCCGGAATACCGGACTCCTGCAGCAGTTTCAGCGCGGCACCGCCCGCACCGATAAAGACAAACTTCGCCTTGATGACGTGCTCGGCTTCGTTGTTTTTCAGATCGGCAACGGTCACGCTCCAGCTGTTATCCGCGTTGCGCTTGAAACCGCGCACTTCGGTGCTGAGCTGCAGGTTGAAGTTCTCTTTTTTCTTCAGTGACGTCACCAGCTGACGGGTAATTTCACCGTAGTTGACGTCGGTACCAATTTCGGTACGGGTCGCCGCCACTTTCTGGTTCGGGTCACGACCTTCCATGACCAGCGGAGCCCACTCTTTAATCTGCGCGTGGTCTTCAGAGTATTTCATTCCGCGGAACAGCGTGCTCTGCTGCAGTGCGGCGTAGCGCGCGCGCAGGAAGTTGACGTTCTGCTCGCCCCACACAAAGCTCATGTGCGGTACGGTGTTGATGAAAGAGTGCGGGTCGTGCAGTACGCCGCTGTTGACCTGGTGAGACCAGAACTGGCGAGAAACCTGGAACGCCTCGTTGATCTCTACCGCCTTCTCGATACTAATGGAACCGTCCTTTTTCTGCGGCGTATAGTTCAGTTCCATGAGTGCCGAATGGCCGGTACCGGCGTTGTTCCAGCCGTTCGAACTCTCCTGCGCCACGCCATCAAGGCGCTCGACCATGGTCATTGACCAGTCCGGCTGCAGTTCTTGCAGATAGGTTCCCAGCGTGGCGCTCATGATACCGCCACCGATTAAAAGGACGTCCGTTTCCTGCTCTTTTGGTGCGTCAGCTTTCGCCGCCATGGAGACGGTGTTAAGCCCCACGGCCAGAGAAAAGAGCATGGCAGTCATTTTTTTCATAATTTATGCCTTAGTGTAAAAGTGCTTGATGCGTGGAAATTGCAGGTGAAACAAGCTGCGGGGGCACGGTAACAACTTTTAAATATTGTTTAAAGGTTACGAAATTATTGTAATTGTGAAATTTAATGATGGATTGTTTGTGAGGAATTATCGAAGCGTCTGGTAAAGCGCGGTTTAACTGGCTAGTATGTTGCGTTTTGTGATCGCGCGCACGGAAGCCTGCCCTAACCAGCGAAACGTTATGTCCCTACCCCATTCTGCTGTCTCTCCCGAAAACCGTGTCGCCAGCGTGCTGCGTTCCCCTAAACAGCTGACGCGTGAAACGCTGGCTGGCGTGATTACCGCCCTGGCGCTGATCCCCGAGGTCATCTCATTTTCGGTGGTGGCGGGCGTTGACCCGAAGGTCAGCCTGATCGCCTCCGTTGTGCTCTGTCTTGCCCTGTCCGTGCTGGGCGGTCGTCCGGCGATGGTCACGGCCGCGGCCGGTTCCGTGGCGCTGGTTATTGGGCCCATGGTGCATCAGCACGGCGTACAGTACATTCTTCCCGCCGTGCTCATGGCTGGCGTAATTCAGATTCTGTTTGGCGTGCTGGGCATGGCAAGGCTGATGCGCTTTATTCCCCAGTCGGTCATGACCGGGTTTGTTAACGCCCTCGGGATATTGATTTTCTTTGCGCAGGTTCCGCATTTCTGGAGCCGAAGCCCGCTGATTGTAGGCCTGTTCGTGCTGACGGTACTGATCGTGCTGTGGGTGCCGCGCTATTTCAAAAGCATCCCTTCCCCACTGATTGCGATTGTGCTGTTAACCTTGTTTACCGTTTCAACCGGGCAAAACCTGCCGACCGTGGGCGATGAAGGCGCCATGAGCGGCGGCTTGCCGGGTCTTAGCGAACTTCTGGTCCCCCTCAATTTACAGACGCTGAGCATAATCTGGCCGTGCGCGTTGAGCATCGCGTTTGTCGGCCTGCTGGAATCCCTGCTGACCGCAAAGCTGGTGGATGAGCTGACCGCGACGCCGTCAAGTAAACGCCGCGAAAGCATTGGATTAGGCATCGGCAATATCCTGGCCGGATTTTACGGTGGTATTGCGGGCTGCGCGATGATCGGACAAACCATCGTTAACGTGGAGATGGGGAAAGGCCGAAGCCGCATTTCAACCTTCGCTGCGGGCATCGTGCTGCTGATCCTGGTGACGGCGCTCAGCGACGTGATGGCCAACATCCCGATGGCGGTGCTGGCGGGCATTATGGCCATCGTCGCCGTTAAAACCTTCAGCTGGCACAGCCTTCAGCCGGCCACGCTGAAAACGGCCCCGATTGCAGAAACGGTCGTCATGCTGGTCACCGTTGCCGCCACGGTATCAACCGGCAATCTGGCGATTGGCGTGCTGGGCGGGATTATCGTCATGGTGCTGCTTCCCGCCCGCATTAAGCGTCGGCTTAAAGCAGAAAAATCGTCGCCAGCCCAAGAAAAATAAAGAAACCGCCGGTATCGGTGATGGCGGTGATCATCACGCTCGACCCCACCGCGGGGTCGCGCCCCAGTTTGGTCATGGTCAACGGGATAATGACGCCCATCATCGATGCCACGAGCAGATTCAGCACCATCGCCAGCATCATCACGCCGCCTAACGCCATATCGTCATACAGCCACCAGGTGATGCCGCCCATAATGCCGCCCCACACCAGGCCGTTGATCAGCGCCACGCCCATCTCTCTGAAGATCAGAAAGGCGAAGTTGCCGGGCTGAATATTCTCCAGCGCCAGCGCGCGGACGATCATGGTAATGGTCTGGTTTCCGGTGTTGCCGCCAATCCCGGCCACAATCGGCATCAGCGAGGCCAGCGCCACCAGCTGCGAAATGGTGTGTTCAAAGCCGTCAATCACGCGGGAGGCGATGAACGCGGTACACAGGTTAATGGCCAGCCACGCCCAGCGCGTTTTCACCGCCTTGCCGACGGAGGCATGGACGTCATCTTCCGCGCTGATCCCACCCAGCGCACGCAGATCGTTATCGGTTTCTTCATAAACCACGTCAACGATCTCGTCGATGGTCAGACGCCCCATCAGTTTGCCGACGGAGTCCACGACGGCGGCACTCACGAGGTCATCACGTTCGAAGGTACGCGCCGCTTTTTCCGCATCGTCCTCCGGGGAGAAGACCATCGGCTCGTTTTCCATCACCTCGCTCACCTTCCGCTGGGTGCTGTTGAGCAGGATGGTTTTCAGCTCCAGTTCGCCAAGCAGGGTTTTATCCCGGGAGGTGACAAACAGCTTATCGGTGTTATCCGGCATTTTGCCCAGGCGACGCAGATAGCGCTGCACGGTGCCGAGCGTCACGTCCGGGCGCACCGTGATAACGCCGAACTCCATAATCGCGCCGACGCTGTTTTTCTCGTAATGCATCACCTGGCGCACGCGCGCGCGTTCATCGGCAGGCAGTGACGCCAGCAGGCGGCCGGTCAGGTTTCGCGGCAGGTGTTGAACCAGGTAAATCTGTTCGTCGATATCCAGCGTTTGCAGGGCGTCGAGGATGTCCCGATCGCTCATCTCATCGATCAGGTCGTCCCAGACGTTTTCCGAGGCCTCAAGCAGCACCTGTCCGCGCTCGTGATCCTGCACCAGCCTCCACAGGGCATGACGCTCTTCCGAGGGAAGCGCTTCAAGGGTGTCCGCCAGATCCGGCGGGGGTAAGTGAGCAACCAGCGCACCTACCTCAGCAATATCGTCGGCTAACGTGCCGACATCATATTGCTCAGCCAGGGTCAGTTTGCCTAATAGCGTAGACGTGACCGCTTTATCGGTCGTGAGAAGCCAGATCAGTCGCGCACGTTCCTGGTCACGCTGTCTGGCGCTGTTTTTCTTTAATACCGACATCAATCATAAATCCATGAAATAAGTTGGTATTAAGCATAGCGCGAGGATATGTAAATAAGAATAAACAACGGGCCGGGATGGAGAAAAAAGCGGCATATCGTGCAAATCATTGTGCCCGGCGGCGCTACGCTGCACGGGCCTACAAAATCCCAGGCCGGGTAAGGCGAAGCCGCCACCCGGCACACGGGCATCAGGCCGTGCGCGCCACCGCGTCACGCGAGGCCGCATCGCGCGCTTCACCGGTCAGCTCGCTCAGCCTGCCGTCGCGCATCTCCAGCAAGCGGTCAGCGTGAATAAAGTAATGATCGTCGTGGCTGATGGCGAAAATGGTTTTGCCCATCTCCTGCATCAGCGGCAGCAGCACCTGATAAAACTCGCGGCGGAAGTGCGGGTCCTGATCCGCCGCCCACTCGTCGAGCAGAATGATGTCACGCTCTTCCGCCAGCGCCAGCAGCAGCGCCACGCGTTTTTTCTGCCCTTTGGAGAGTTTGAGGTTAAGGATCTTGCCGTCCTGAAGTTCCAGCTTGTGCGACATCTGCAGGTGCGCCAGCCATTTTTCCACCAGCGCAGGATTGGCCTGCTGCCCTTCCGGACCCAGCAGTTGCTCAAACAGCCAGACGTCGGTGAACACCGCCGAGAAAAGCTTGCGGTAGTCCTCGGGCTTCTCCGCGCTCAGCGCCCTGCCATCCAGTAAAATCTCGCCCGACTGCGGCTGATAAAGGCCAGTGAGCAGCATCGCCAGCGTCGATTTACCGCTGCCGTTGCCGCCAATCAGGAACAGCAGCTCGCCGCGGCGGATCGTCAGATTGAGCGGCCCCACGGAGAAGGCGCTGTCCTGATAGCGGAACGTGACGTTACGCAGCTCGAGCGTCTGCCAGTTCGGGAAGGCCTGCGGGCGCGGGAATTCGGGCTTAAACGGCGCGAGATCGAATTTTTTGAGTTTATTAAAGGCCACCTGCGCACTCAGCAAGGTGGGCAATGCGCCGACCGCCGAGAGCAGCGGCGTGCGCAAAAACAGCAGCGTCAGTGAGTAGGTTGCCGCGACGTTGGTATCCGCCCAGGCCAGGCTGTTCGCCATCCAGAACACCAGGCCAATGGCGCCCAGCATCATAATGTTTGACCAGTTCACCGCGCTCAGGTGGAAGGTATCGGCGCGAATGATATGGTGCCGGTATTCGCGCGCGTCCGGAATATAGAGATGGTTAAAGATATACTCGGCGCGCTCGCGGTTCAGGGTGAGCTCTTTGCGCCCTTCCAGCACCGTCTGGTAATCGTTATAGAGCTTATCTTCGGTTTCGCGCAGGACCGCCATGTGTTTATAGACGCGGGACACCAGCACAAAACCGCCCCAGATGGTGATGGCAATCCACAGCGCAGTCACCGCCAGCATTTTGCTGGAGAGCCAGGCGAGATAGGCCGCCGAGCCGAAGGTCAGAATGATCCCCTGCACCAGCTCCGGCAGACGAACGAACGCGATAGTAATGGCGCGAACGTCGCTGGTCAGCCCCGCCAGCAGGGAGGCGCTGCCGAGCTGCTCGACGCGCTCGACCTGAGTGTCCAGGATGCGCTTGATAAACTCGCTGCGCAAACGGAAAACGAAATGGTGGCCGAGCGCAGTCAGTGCCAGCTGGGAGCCGAGCGTAACCGCCATCAACAGCAAGAGCAGGCCAAGAAACTCCGGCAATACGGAGAGCGAGGTGTCGACCATTTCAATCAACCGCACGTTAATAAACGCGATCAGGCCAATACCCAGCGCGGCGCTGGCCAGGCTTAACGCCATGACGGCGACGAAGGGCCAGCGGTACTGACGCCAGACGAGGAGAAGTAGTTGCATGCAGGCAATCCGGACAATAAAAATCAGCGAGCAGTGTAAACTGCCCTGCGCGGACATCAAGAATAATTCTTATTTTAGTTTACTGTACCCCGCCTGACGGAAGGTCAGATTAAAGCGGTACTCGCCCGTGAGGGGGTGAACGCCGGTTTTCAGCGGCTGAATTCCGTGATAGTAAAGCCGCGATTCCCTGCCCCACACCACCACATCGCCATGTTCCAGCATGATGCGTTTGAGCGGATCGTTGCGGCGTAATCCCCCAAACTGAAAGACGGCGGGCAGGCCTAACGATACCGAAACGATAGGCGCGCGCAGATCGGGCTCATCCTTGTCCTGGTGCAGCGAGAGCTTCGCCCCGACGGCGTAGCGGTTGATCAGACAGGCGTCAGGACGGAAGTCAGGATAATCCGCCGCCACGGCAGCCTCGTGACAAAGTGCCTGGAAAACCGCAGGCATGGGAGGCCACGACCGACCTGTCGTGGGATCGTTCGGAGCATACACATACCCACGTTCGTTTGTCGCCCAGCCCAGTTCGCCGCAGTTGGTCATGGCCACCGACATGGTGTAGCCGCCCGGCGTCACCATATGGCGAAACGGTGAAGCCGCTGTGACCTCTTCAATACCGGCAAGCAACGCCTCCGCACGGGAGAGAGCAAAGCGACGCAGGATAACCGCCCCCGGCGCAAGCGGCTCCTGCCAGGGTTCAGCATCCGCAAAAAGATCGAGCATTATCCCTCCCGGCGTTTCGCCTCACGTTTCAGTAATAGCGCTTTTCGCGCCGCCCCCCAGCGGTAGCCCGACAGTGCGCCGTCGTTGCGAACCACGCGATGACAGGGGATCACAATCGCCAGCGTGTTGGCCGCACAGGCTCCGGCGACGGCGCGTACCGCACCGGGTTGACCAATCGCCTGCGCCACCTGCTGGTAACTTGCCGTTTCACCGCAGGGAATTGCGCGAAGGGCCTGCCAGACGCGCTGCTGGAACGCGGTACCGCGAATATCCAGCGGCAGCGCAAGCGGTACGTCGCGGTTATCAATACTGGCAATGACCTGGTGGATCCGCTGTACGAAGGCGTCGTCCCGCGGCGCGTGCGTCGCTTTTGGAAATTGCGTGGCAAGCTCTGCGGTTAATTCAGCATCGGTGTCACCCAGCAGAATCGCGCAGATCCCCCGCTCGCTTTCGGCGACCAGACAGCGTCCTAACGAACAGTCATCGATGGCATACCGAACGGCCACCTCTCCTTTACGGTACTGCTTCGCCGTCATGCCCAACGCATCGTTGGCTTTACGATAATAGCTGCTGCTGTCGGGAAATCCCGCTGCCAGCACGGCATCGGTAATTTTGTCTCCCTGCGCAAGCGCGGTGCGCAGACGCTGACCCCGCGCCGCCTGCTGCCAGGCTTTTGGCGTCATGCCGGTCACGGATTTAAACAGGCGGTGGAAATGGAAAGGACTCATGGCAACCTGCTCCGCCAGTCTCTCCAGGGTTAACGCGGGATCCTGCTCCAGAAGCCGGCAGGCGTGTTCCACTTTTGCCAGCTTTTGCGCCTGCGGGTCGCGCTTGTCCGGCATGCAGCGCTTGCACGGACGAAAGCCCGCCTGAGCGGCGTGCCGGGCATCGGGATAAAAGCGGACATTTTTACGCAGCGCGTGGCGGGCGCGGCATGACGGACGGCAGAAAATACCGGTCGTCTGCACGGCGAAGACAAACTGATCGTCAGCGAGCGGATCGCGGGCCAGCACGGCCTGCCAGCGATCCTCATCGGTAGTGAAGGTTGGGTTTTTCATGATCGGCTCCTCGTATAAGCATACATAGAGCGTGCCTGAGCGCCACCGATAAAAAACCCGCAACCTTGCTTTTTAATTTTTGTCGCTGACCAGGAAACTGTTGAACTGCGGCGAGCTCCAGGTTTTAAACCCGTCGCCCTCTTTGGTGATCATATAAACCGCCAGCCCTTCCTGACGGACCACCTCTTTGGCTTTCTCCGGGCCAAGAACCATTAATCCGGTATCCCAGGCATCCGCTTCCAGCGCGGTGGGGGCAATGACCGTTACCGAGACCAGGTTATGCGTGATGGGGCGGCCGGTCTGCGGATCAATCACGTGCGAAATACGCTTCCCGTCAAGCTCGTAATAGTTGCGATAGCTTCCGGAAGTGCTGATGCCATGTCCGTTGATATCCACTATCGCCTGCACGGCATTTTGCCGATCCGTCGGTTTTTGAATCGCCACGCGCCACGGTTTATCGCTGGCGTTCATGCCCCGACTGACCAACGCGCCGCCCACGGAGACCAGATAACGGGAAATCCCCTCCTGCGCCATCAGTGCAGCAAGATGATCCGCCGCGTAGCCTTCCCCGACCGTCGACAGATCGACAAACAGATCGGGAATATCTTTCTGCAGGTACTGCTGCCCGTACTGGTTGATGACGGTCAGATGCTGTAGCCCGGTCCGGGCGCGGGCGTCATCAATGGCCGCCTGTTCGGGCGTCTTCACCGGCTGTTTATTCGGGCCAAAACCCCAGAGGTTCACCAGAGGACCGACGGTCACATCCATCGCCCCGTTGGTTTTATAACCTACGCGCATTGCCTCGGTCACGATATCGGCCATCGCCTCGCTCACCGGCCACAGAGAGGTGCTGGTTGAGAGGTTAAAGCGCATCAGCGCCGAGTCATTTTTATAGGTCGACAGCAGCTGATCGTCGGCGTCCAGCTGTGCCTGGATTTTGCCGCGAAGCTCATCCGTGCGCGTTTTATCGAGGTTCATCACGCTGACGCGCCAGAAGGTGCCCATCGTTTTGCCTTCGAGCACCGTCGCGGCAGGTGCGTCGGTTTTCGCCACGGGCGCGGGATCGTTACACGCGGTCAGGAAAAAAAGCATAGCCAGAAAGCTGGCGCGTAAAAAAGTCATGTCCATTCATTATTATCCTCATGCCAGGGCGGCAAGAGTACACCAAAACGGGTGAGTTGTGAGAATCTGAGAGGCACAAAAAAAGGGAGCCATCAGGCCCCCTTACGTCACACGACGGCACGATTAGAACTGGTAAACCAGACCCAGCGCGACGATATCGTCAGTACCGATACCCGCCTGACGGGTGAATTCATTTTCATCAACCAGGTTGATTTTGTAATCCACGTAGGTGGACATGTTTTTGTTGAAGTAGTAAGTCGCACCCACATCAACATATTTCAGCAGATCCTGATCGCCGAAGTTTTCGATGTCTTTGCCTTTAGACTGCAGGTAAGCCACGGATGGACGCAGGCCGAAGTCGAACTGGTACTGAGCAACCACTTCGAAGTTCTGCGCTTTGTTAGCAAAGCCGTAAGCGGTAGTTGGGTTGCTGCCGTTAGAGGTACCAAAACGGGTTGCGTTGTAGGTCTGAGAGTACTGTGCTGCCAGATAGATGTTGTTGGCATCGTACTTCAGGCCACCAGAATAGACTTCTGCGTGATCCCCTTTACCGTATACGCCCAGTGCGTTCTGATCGGCGGTACGTTTAGAGGAGGACATCGCACCACCCACGCTGAAACCTTCGCCCAGGTTATAGGTCACGGATGCACCGTAGCCATCGCCGTTCTGGTTCAGCAGGCTGCGACCGTCGGTGTTTTCACCACTTACGCTGCCGTTTTTGCCCTGATACTGCAGAGCAAAGTTCAGGCCATCAACCAGACCAAAGAAGTCCTGGTTACGGTAGGTTGCCACGCCGTTAGCACGAGACTGGAGGAAGTTGTCGGCACCGTAGGTGTCACCGCCGAATTCTGGCAGAACGTCGGTCCAGGAGGTCACGTCGTAAATCACGCCGTAGTTACGACCGTAATCGAATGAACCTGCTTCCGCGAACTTCAGACCTGCAAACGCCACACGAGTCCAGGACTGGTTGTCGCCTTCGTCCTTGTTGCCCTGAATCTGGTATTCCCACTGGCCATAACCGGTCAGCTGATCGTTAACCTGAGTTTCACCTTTGAAGCCAAGACGCATGTAGGTCTTGTCGCCGTCGTTACCCTTGTCGTCAGAGAAATAATGCAGACCATCGACTTTGCCGTACAGATCTAATTTGTTGCCATCTTTGTTATAAATTTCGGCCGCATTTGCTGCGCCTGCCACCAGGAGTGCTGGTACCAGGAGGGACAGTACTTTAACTTTCATTTTATTAACCCTCTGTTATATGCCTTATAATTGCCACTGCTTACTGGTTAACCCTCATTAACCAGTCGGCAATTTCATTCTCCGCAAAATTACAGAATAATCCAATGCGAATATGATACGAAAACTTTGAAGATGTTTCATTTGTCCATCAAGATGTTTCAAAATGTAAACATCAAGGAACTTTTACAAAGCACAAATAGCTTATAAATTTAGAACTTATAATCAAAAGAAAAATCATACATATAGCAATCAAGTACTTATAATAAAAACCGTTACAGCACTGAATGACAAAACAAGATCGCGGCTAATCTCTAAAATATCTCTCGCTATCATCATTAACTTTATTTATTACCGTCATTCAGTTTTGAATGTCTGTTTATCCCTAATTGAGCCGGATGCTTCGCATTCGGTTTTTTTTTTACCTTTCTTTACGCAACGCCTCATTTTTTGTGCTACCGTACCGAAATTGTAACGACTATTAACTAAATTCTCCCCGGCGATCGTTCGCTAACACACAATTGATGTAAAACTTAATTTCTTGTTAATTCGTGCTATTTGCTGGCCAGCCGCACTTTTTATTTGTACGCGCAGGACGAGTTTGTACATGTTTACCGCGCCACCCGCCGCCGGTATTGTCCGTTGAAAAAGTCGCCTGTTCCCGGACGGTGGCGCTGGAAATTCAGTTATTACCCTTTATACTGCCCTATCGCCACAGAGCATGACCATGACGGGTTAAAAATATCAATGAGTCAGACTGAAACCACCGCCCCGAGCAAATTCTCCCTCCTCCCCGGGAGCATCACCCGTTTCTTTCTTCTTTTGATCGTTGTGCTGTTAGTGACCATGGGGGTGATGGTACAAAGCGCGGTTAACGCCTGGCTGAAGGATAAGAGCTATCAGGTCGTCGATATCACCCACGCCGTGCATAAGCGCATCGATACCTGGCGCTACGCCACCTGGCAGATTTACGACAATATTGCGGCCGCCCCGGCCTCCTCATCCGGAGATGGACTTCAGGAGACGCGGCTTAAGCAGGATGTCTATTACCTCGAAAAACCGCAGCGTAAGACTGAGGCGCTCATTTTTGGCTCTCACGACAGCGCAACGCTCGAGATGACACAGCGTATTTCGACCTATCTGGATACCCTCTGGGGGGCCGAAACGGTGCCGTGGTCGATGTACTATCTGAACGGTCAGGACAACAGTATGATCCTGATCTCAACCCTGCCGTTAAAAGATCTCTCTTCCGGGTTTAAAGAGACCACCGTGGGCAGCATCGTCGACTCCCGCCGGGCAGAGATGCTGCAGCAGGCGAATGCCCTTGATGAACGTGAGAGCTTCTCTTCCCTGCGTCGTCTGGCCTGGCAAAACGGTCATTATTTTACTCTGCGCACCACCTTCAACCAGCCAGGACATCTGGCGACAGTTGTGGCCTTCGATTTACCGATTAACGATTTAATCCCGCCGGACATGCCGCTCGACAGCTTCCGTCTGGAGCCCGACAACAGCACCCAGAACATGCGTGCGGCATCTGACAAAGAGGCCGCAGAAAGCGTCTCGATCTCCTTTAACGGCTCAAAAATCGAAATCGCCTCATCCCTGAACTCGACCGGTATGCGTCTGGTGTGGCAGGTGCCGTTTGGCACGCTGTTGCTCGACACGCTGCAAAATATCCTGCTGCCTCTGCTGCTGAATATCGGTCTGCTGGCGCTGGCGCTGTTTGGCTACAGCACCTTCCGTTTCCAGCCGGGGCGTCAGAGCGACGCCTCTGCGGTCCCGGCAGGCACCAGCAATGAACTGCGCGTGTTACGTGCGCTAAATGAAGAGATTATTTCCGTGCTGCCGCTTGGGGTCTTAGTTCACGATCAGGAAGCGAATCGTACGGTAATGAGCAATAAAATTGCCGACCATCTGCTGCCACATCTTAACCTGCAGAACATCACCACCATGGCGGATCAGCACCAGGGGGTGATCCAGGCCACCATCAACAATGAGCTGTACGAGATCCGTCAGTTCCGCAGCCAGGTCGCCTCCCGCACGCAAATTTTCATCATTCGCGATCAGGATCGCGAGGTGCTGGTGAATAAAAAGCTCAAGCAGGCGCAAAGACTATATGAGAAAAACCAGCAGGGGCGCGCCGCATTTATGCAGAATATTGGCGATGCCTTCAAGCAGCCGTTAAAAACGCTGGCGACCCAGGCGGCGGCGTTAAATACGTCAGAAAGCCACCAGCTTGCCTGTCAGGCCGACTCGCTGGTCAGAATGGTTGACGAGATCCAGCTGGCGAACATGCTGGAGAATGATTTCTGGAAAGGAACACCAACCCTCTTCTCTATTCAGGATCTGATCGATGAAGTGGTTCCGGAAGTCCTGCCCGTGATTAAGCGTAAAGGGTTGCAGCTGCTGATCAATAACAATCTTCCGGCAAATGACGAGCGCCACGGCGATCGTGAAGCGCTGCGCCGCATACTGTTGATGATTATTCAGTACGCGGTGACGACCACGCAGATCGGCAAGATCACCCTCGAAGTCAGTACGGAGGAGTCGGCAGAAGACCGCCTGACGTTCCGCATCCTCGACACCGGGGAAGGCGTCACCACGAGTGAAATTGATAATCTCCACTTCCCGTTCCTGAACGACACGCAAAGCGATCGCTACGGCAAGGCCAATGCCCTCACCTTCTGGCTGTGCGATCAGCTGGCGCGCAAGCTCGGCGGCCACCTGAATATCAAAGCCCGTGAATCCCTCGGCACCCGCTATTCTCTGCACGTGAAAATGGCGGCCAACCCGCAGGAAGAAGATGAAGAACGTCTGCTGGATGATGTCGTGGTGATGGTCGATGTGACCTCGAACGAGATCCGCAATATTGTCGTTCGTCAGTTAGAAAACTGGGGGGCGGCCTGCATCACGCCGGATGAAAGACTTGCAAGTCAAGAATTTGATCTGTTTTTAACTGATAATCCGTCTAATCTTACTGCCTCCGGCTTGCTTTTAAGCGATGATGAGTCAGGCGTGCGGAAAATCGGCCCTGGCCAGCTGCGCGTCAACTTTAATATAAGCAATGCGATGCAGGAAGCTGTACTACAACTAATAGAAGAGCAGCTGGCGCAGGAAGAGATAGCGGAATCCCCGCTTGGCGGTAATGAAAATGCCGAGCTTCACGCCAGCGGATACTATTCACTCTTTGTTGATACAGTACCAGATGATGTTAAGCGGTTGTATACTGAGTCCGCTGCGAATGATTTTGCAGCGCTGGCACAGACAGCACACCGGCTTAAAGGGGTGTTTGCCATGCTTAATCTGGTTCCCGGCAAGCAGTTATGTGAAACGCTGGAACATCTAATTCGTGAGAAAGATGCCTCTGGCATTGAAAAATACATCAGCGACATTGACGCCTACGTCAAAAGCTTGCTGTAGCAAGGTAGCCTTATACATGAACAATATGAACGTAATTATTGCCGATGACCATCCGATTGTACTGTTCGGTATTCGCAAATCACTTGAACAGATCGAGTGGGTGAATGTAGTCGGTGAATTTGAAGACTCTACAGCACTGATCAATAACCTCCCAAAGCTTGATGCACACGTGCTCATTACCGATCTCTCCATGCCCGGAGACAAATACGGTGATGGGATCACGCTCATCAAATATATTAAACGTCACTTCCCGGATATCTCGATCATTGTTCTGACCATGAACAACAACCCGGCGATCCTGAGCGCGGTACTGGATCTGGATATCGAAGGGATTGTGCTGAAACAAGGCGCACCGACCGATCTGCCTAAAGCGCTTGCGGCGCTGCAGAAAGGCAAGAAGTTCACGCCTGAAAGCGTTTCTCGTCTGCTGGAAAAAATCAGCGCGGGTGGCTATGGTGACAAACGTCTGTCGCCGAAAGAGAGTGAAGTTCTGCGCCTGTTCGCAGAAGGTTTCCTGGTGACCGAGATTGCCAAGAAGCTGAACCGCAGTATTAAAACCATCAGCAGCCAGAAGAAATCAGCGATGATGAAACTGGGTGTGGACAATGATATTGCGCTGCTCAACTATCTCTCCTCCGTGACGCTGAGTGCAACTGACAAAGATTGATCTCCGCTGTCTATGCCGGGTGGCGCTCACGCTTACCCGGCCTACAGACCCCGCAGAAAAGGTCCTTGCGGGCCTTTTTTATTGTCTCGTTTTCCTTACCCGATCCGCATAGACGGACAACGTCTGCTTCAGCACGTCCAGCGTCACCGGTTTCGACAGACAGCTGTCCATGCCTGACTCCAGACAGCGCTGCTTCTCTTCCGCCAGCGCGTTCGCCGTTACGCCCACCACCGGCAGCGTCAGGCCAAGCTGCCGGATGCGCTGCGTCAGACGGTAGCCGTCCATGTTAGGCATGTTGACGTCGCTCAGCACGATATCAATATGATTCTTACTCAGCACGTTCAGCGCATCCACGCCGTCATTGGCGGTTTTGCACTGGTAGCCCAGCGATCCAAGCTGGTCAGCCAGCAGGCGGCGGTTAATCGGATGGTCATCCACCACCAGAATCATCATATCGTCATTCACCGACGCCAGAGACTCCGGTGACGGCAATCCGCCCGCGCCGTCGCGCTCTTCCAGCTCCACTTTGTAGATGCGTGCCAGCAAGCTCAACAGCTCGTGCGGCGTCGCAACACTGTGTACCCATTCCCCAGGCGCGCGCTCGACGGGAATGCCGATGTGGCGACGGCAGAAGAGCGCCGACCCTCTCCCCTGCCACGGCTGCTCCTGCATCTCGTCGGCGATCAGCACATCGTCAACGTCCGGTGTTTGACCTTCATAGCGGCACACCCTCACGCCGCAGTGGGTCAGCAGCGCCGTCAGATAGTCATTCAGCGAGGCGTTATGCACCGCCAGCCAGCAGCGCTTATCGCTCAGCCCGTCTACCGTGGCTTTTGCCGGATATTGCGCCGAATAGAGCGGAATGCGGATGGTGAACTGGCTGCCCATGCCGGGCTCGGTATCCACGGAGATATCGCCGTCCATCATGCTGACGAGCTTCTCACAAATCGCCAGCCCCAGTCCGGTGCCCTGGAAGTTACGCTGCACGCCGGTACCGACCTGGAAGAACGGATCGAACAGACGAACCACCTCCTTCGCCGGGATGCCAACCCCCGTGTCGCGCACGCGAATGCTCAGGTAATCCCCTGCCCGGCAGACGTGCAGCACAATACAGCCGGTATCGGTAAATTTGATGGCGTTGCTGAGCAGGTTAGAGATGACCTGCTGCAGGCGCATCGGATCGCCGTGCAGCGTCAGCGGCACGTCCGGTTCGATAAAGCAGTAGAGCCCCAGCTGTTTACGCACCACCAGCGGCAGATAGTTGGCGCTGATGTGGTTCATCACCTCGCGCGGTGAAAACTCGCGCGGCTCGATTTTCAGCTGCTCGGACTCAATTTTAGAGAAGTCGAGAATATCGCTGATGATTTTCAGCAGCAGGCTGGAGGAGTTGTTCATCGCCGTCACCAGCCGGTCGACGCCTTTCGGCAATTCCTTCGTCTGCAGCAGATCGAGGTTACCGATAATCCCGTACAGCGGCGTACGCAGCTCGTGGCTGACGGTCGCAAGGAACATGGATTTTGACTGGCTGGCCTGCTCCGCCGCCTGCGCCATCTCCTGCAACGACTCTTCCATCTTCACGCGCGCGGAGACATCCACCAGCACGCAAATCGCCACGTTTTCATTGCGATAGCGGGAATGGACAAAGCTGATCTGCAGGTTGGTGTGCGTACTGGTGAGCACGTCAACGAAGTTAACCTGCTGACCGCAGATAATCTGCGTCAGCCTCTGCCGGTCTTCGTGCGTCAGCATGTTCAGGTAGTTATGCGCCAGTTCGTTACTCAGAATGTTGGTCCCGTCCTGGGTACGCAGGATACAGATCCCCACCGGCGCCGAGGCAACAATCTTGCGGTTAAACTGCTCGTGTTCCTCCAGGCGCTGGGCGTCGCTTTCGGCGGGAATAAAGATTTTCCGCTCATACATGCGCGCCAGCGTAAACAGCGCGCCCCCCGCCAGCAGGTTGAGCAGAATTGCATTCATGATAAGAATGCGTATCCGCTCAAGTACCATATCCACCGGCAGCGAATAGACGATACTCAGCGACGAAGGCGGCAGGCTCTTCTTCAGCACCAGCTCGCGGAAGCCCGAGGTATAGCCAAACCACGACCGTTCCTGCATCCAGTGCGGTTCGACGTTCAGCCGGTTATCGGGCCCGGCAAGCGAGATCAGCTGATGGCCGTTTTCATCCAGAATGGTCACCCCCATGGGCAGGCTGCCAGGGGTGAAGAAGTTTTCCATGCGGATGGTCTGCTCAATCCCCATCAGCGCCTGCAGGCGATTACCGAGATAAACCGGCGTCAGGGCATAGAAATAGCCCACGCCGGGGCGCGGGCCCTGGCTCACCCAGAAGATGTTATTCCCGCGCTCGTCCTGTGGGGCATTGCGGTATTTCACAATACGTTCATGCAGGCTTTTCAACGCATTGTCACGCTCAACGGGCACGTCGCGCAGGCCAAAGTCAGCCATGCAGAGATTTTCGCTGCCAATCAGGAAGACGCGGTTCAGGTCATAGGCGGCGGAGAAATTGTCGCGCCAGTAGCGCATAAACCAGGCTAGCGATTCCAGCGACCCGCGCCAGGTATTGCTCATGGTGGAGCAATCGGAATCCGGGAACAGCGGCTGGAAGTCCGGAACTTCGGTTTTGTCGTTACGCCCGCGGAGCGCAAGAATACCGTTTTCCGCCGTCAGACGATTCTCGGCAATATACTTCAGCTCCTTCATGACGTCAGACGTTCGCTGAATGTAGCGCTGGGCCTGGTCGGAGCTTAAGTTAAACTCCTGGCGGATCTCCGCTTCTTTCTGATGCAGCGCATTAACGATGTAAAACACCGAGAACAAGGCCACCAGCAGCCAAAGCAGGAGCGCCAGCGCTCTAAACAGATAGCGAGAGACTTTCAGCGTAGTACGAAAGGAGACGAGGTATTTCAAGGGGGCGAGGCTCCGCCGTCGGGGTCAAAAGAATGTGGTTAAGGTAGCGGTAAACGCGCCAGGTCGCAACGTTGACTTATCTGCTTCTGCAAAAGAAAAGGGCCGGAATCCGGCCCTTTTTTACATCATGAGACATTACTCGTCAGCGTCATCCGCTACGTCATCGTCGGTGTCGGCTTCTGGCGCGATGTCCTCATCGCCTTCCGCGACGCTACCGTCGATGGAGTCGAGCTCTTCGTCATCCACCGGCTCGGCAACGCGCTGCAGACCCACCACGTTTTCATCTTCCGCTGTACGGATGAGGATCACGCCCTGAGTGTTACGACCCACCACGCTGATCTCAGACACGCGGGTACGCACCAGCGTACCGGCATCGGTGATCATCATGATCTGGTCGGCATCGTCTACCTGCACCGCGCCGACAACGGAACCGTTGCGCTCGGTCACCTTGATGGAGATAACGCCCTGCGTGCCGCGAGACTTGGTTGGGTATTCCCCTTCCGCCGTACGTTTACCGTAACCATTCTGCGTGACGGTCAGGATAGCCCCTTCACCGCGCGGAATAATCAGAGAAACAACGCTGTCTTCGCCAGCCAGTTTGATACCACGCACGCCCGTCGCGGTACGGCCCATTGCACGGACGGCGTCTTCTTTGAAGCGCACCACTTTACCGGCCGCAGAGAAGAGCATGACTTCATCGGAGCCCGAGGTCAGATCCACGCCAATCAGCTCGTCGCCTTCGTTCAGGTTCACGGCGATAATACCGGCAGAACGCGGACGGCTGAATTCGGTCAGCGCGGTTTTCTTCACGGTACCGCTGGCGGTCGCCATAAAGACGTTCACGCCCTCTTCGTACTCGCGTACCGGCAGAATGGCGGTGATACGTTCGTTCGCTTCCAGCGGCAGCAGGTTAACGATTGGACGACCACGTGCGCCACGGCTTGCTTCCGGCAGCTGATAGACTTTCATCCAGTACAGACGACCGCGGCTGGAGAAGCAGAGGATCGTGTCATGGGTGTTCGCCACCAGCAGGCGGTCAATAAAGTCTTCTTCTTTAATACGTGCTGCAGATTTACCTTTACCGCCACGACGCTGTGCTTCGTAGTCGGTTAACGGCTGATACTTCACGTAGCCCTGGTGAGACAGGGTCACCACAACGTCTTCCTGGTTGATCAGGTCTTCGATGTTGATGTCCGCGCTGTTGGCGGTGATTTCGGTGCGGCGCTCGTCGCCGAACTGATCGCGGACCAGCTCCAGCTCTTCGCGGATCACTTCCATCAGGCGCTCTGCGCTGCCCAGGATATGCAGCAGCTCAGCAATCTGTTCCAGCAGCTCTTTGTATTCGTCGAGCAATTTTTCATGCTCAAGGCCGGTCAGTTTCTGCAGACGCAGATCCAGAATCGCCTGGGCCTGCTGTTCAGTCAGGTAGTATTGACCGTCACGCACGCCGAACTCAGGTTCCAGCCATTCAGGACGCGCCGCGTCATCGCCCGCACGTTCCAGCATCGCGGCGACGTTGCCCAGATCCCACGGACGGGAAACCAGCGCGGTTTTCGCTTCCGCCGGGGTTGGCGCACGACGGATCAGCTCGATGATCGGGTCGATGTTGGCCAGCGCAACCGCCAGCGCTTCAAGGATGTGCGCACGGTCGCGCGCTTTGCGCAGTTCGAATATGGTACGACGGGTCACCACTTCACGGCGGTGACGGACGAACGCGCTCAGGATCTCTTTCAGGTTCATGATCTTCGGCTGACCATGGTGCAGCGCAACCATGTTGATACCGAAGGAGACCTGAAGCTGCGTCTGGGAGTACAGGTTATTCAGGACAACCTCACCCACCGCGTCGCGTTTGATCTCAATCACGATGCGCATACCGTCTTTATCAGACTCGTCACGCAGCGCGCTGATGCCTTCAACGCGTTTTTCTTTTACCAGCTCGGCGATTTTTTCAATCAGACGCGCTTTGTTCACCTGATACGGGATCTCGTGAACAATAATGGTTTCACGGCCGGTTTTGGCGTCCGCTTCTACTTCAGCGCGGGCACGGATGTAAATCTTGCCGCGGCCGGTACGGTACGCTTCTTCAATGCCGCGACGACCGTTGATGATCGCCGCTGTCGGGAAGTCCGGGCCCGGGATGTGTGCCATCAGCCCTTCAATGCTGATATCTTCATCGTCGATATAAGCCAGACAGCCGTTGATCACCTCGGTGATATTGTGCGGCGGAATGTTGGTTGCCATACCGACCGCGATACCGGAAGAACCGTTCACTAACAGGTTCGGGATCTTGGTGGGCATCACATCTGGGATGCGCTCGGTGCCGTCGTAGTTATCGACGAAATCAACGGTCTCTTTTTCCAGGTCGGCCATCAGCTCATGAGCGATTTTCGACATACGGATTTCCGTATAACGCATCGCCGCAGCGGAGTCGCCGTCGACTGAACCAAAGTTACCCTGACCATCTACCAGCATGTAGCGCAAGGAGAATGGCTGCGCCATACGAACGATGGTGTCATAAACGGCGATATCACCATGCGGGTGATATTTACCGATGACGTCACCGACGACGCGGGCAGATTTTTTATAGGCTTTATTCCAGTCATTGCCCAATACGTTCATGGCGTATAGTACGCGACGGTGTACCGGCTTAAGGCCATCGCGGACGTCCGGCAGCGCACGGCCAACAATGACCGACATCGCATAGTCCAGATAGGAGCTCTTCAGCTCTTCCTCGATGTTAACCGGTGTAATTTCTCTCGCAAGGTCGCTCATCTAACCGCTATCCCTCTACTGTATCCCGGATTCAAAGGTCGCAAATTATAACACAGCCGAGATGATTGAGGTAAACCTATACGCTTTATTCACAGGGATTGCCTGATATACTCATTCGTCTTGCTAAATAAGGAGTAAAAGCGCCCATGAATGCCGAAAAATCCCCGGTGGCTCACAACGTTGACCACGAAGAGATTGCCAAATTTGAAGCGGTGGCGTCCCGCTGGTGGGATCTCGAAGGCGAGTTCAAACCGCTGCACCGTATTAACCCGCTGCGTCTGGGCTATATCGCGGAGCGCTCCGGCGGTCTGTTCGGTAAAAAAGTGCTCGATGTCGGCTGCGGTGGCGGTATCCTGGCGGAAAGCATGGCGCGCGAAGGGGCGAACGTCACGGGCCTGGATATGGGCTTTGAACCGCTGCAGGTTGCTCGTCTTCATGCGCTGGAGTCTGGCATACAGGTGGACTACGTGCAGGAAACCGTGGAAGAACACGCGGCAAAACATGCCCATCAGTACGATGTGGTAACCTGCATGGAGATGCTGGAACACGTTCCCGATCCGCAGTCCGTGGTGCACGCCTGTGCAAAACTGGTGAAACCGGGTGGACAGGTCTTCTTCTCGACCATCAACCGCAACGGTAAAGCCTGGCTGATGGCCGTCGTTGGCGCGGAGTATGTGCTGCGCATGGTGCCGAAAGGCACGCATGACGTGAAGAAATTCATCAAGCCTGCGGAACTGTTAAGCTGGGTCGACCAGACGTGGCTCAAGGAGCAGCACATCACCGGTCTGCACTACAATCCGCTGACCAATAAATTCAAACTCGCACCGGGCGTTGATGTTAACTATATGTTGCATACAACCGCCAAAAACGATTAACGTCATTCGTTATTCTTATAAAGATTGCGCGACATCATGTTGCGCAATTCTGACCGCCCGTTGAAGAAATCAGCACTCGATCAAATTTTGAATTTTTTTTCTTAATTATTGACATGTCTTCCAGGCCTTACAGCACGAGGACTTAGCCTTTTTTACCCTTTCACAACCTCAATTTAACGTCAAAATCAACCCTTGTACTGAAAAGAATCCTTACTAGAATACTCACCATATAGCGTTTTTCTTATCGCAAACCCCCTATATGTAGTATTTATCCACAGAGTTAGTCACAAGACGGTTCTGTGGATAAGCGGGGGATATTTTTTTATTTCACGGACAGGTAAACCCCACATGAATCAGAGTCTGCTGGTGACAAAGCGCGACGGTACTACCGAGCGTATCAATCTGGACAAAATCCATCGAGTTCTCGACTGGGCAGCAGAAGGACTGAACAACGTATCTATCTCCCAGGTTGAACTGCGTTCACACATCCAGTTCTACGACGGCATCAAAACGTCTGATATCCACGAAACGATCATTAAAGCGGCGGCGGACCTCATCTCCCGCGAAGCACCGGATTATCAGTACCTCGCTGCACGTCTGGCGATTTTCCACCTGCGTAAAAAAGCCTACGGCCAGTTTGAGCCGCCGAAGCTTTACGATCACGTGGTGAAAATGGTTGAGCTGGGCAAATACGACACGCATCTGCTGGAAGACTATACGGAAGAAGAGTTCGAGCAGATGAACGGGTTTATCGATCACTGGCGCGACATGAACTTCTCCTACGCGGCGGTGAAGCAGCTCGAAGGCAAATACCTGGTTCAGAACCGTGTAACCGGTGAGATCTACGAAAGCGCCCAGTTCCTCTATATTCTGGTGGCCGCCTGCCTGTTCTCCAACTATCCGCGTGACACCCGTCTGGATTACGTGAAGCGTTTCTACGATGCGGTATCGACGTTCAAGATTTCACTGCCGACGCCAATCATGTCTGGCGTGCGCACCCCAACCCGTCAGTTCAGCTCCTGCGTACTGATCGAGTGCGGTGACAGCCTGGATTCCATCAACGCCACGTCCAGCGCCATCGTGAAATACGTTTCCCAGCGTGCCGGTATCGGCATCAACGCCGGTCGCATCCGTGCGCTGGGCAGCCCGATTCGCGGCGGTGAAGCGTTCCACACCGGCTGTATCCCGTTCTATAAGCACTTCCAGACGGCGGTAAAATCCTGCTCTCAGGGCGGCGTGCGCGGCGGTGCTGCGACCTTGTTCTACCCTATGTGGCACCTGGAAGTGGAAAGCCTGCTGGTCCTGAAAAACAACCGTGGTGTTGAAGGCAACCGCGTGCGTCACATGGACTACGGCGTGCAGATCAACAAGCTGATGTACACCCGTCTGCTGAAGGGCGAAGAGATCACCCTGTTCAGCCCGTCCGACGTCCCGGGCCTGTATGACGCGTTCTTCGCCGATCAGGACGAATTCGAGCGTCTGTACACCAAATACGAAAAAGACGACAGCATCCGCAAGCAGCGCGTGAAGGCGGTGGACCTGTTCTCCCTGATGATGCAGGAACGTGCCTCTACCGGCCGTATCTACATCCAGAACGTTGACCACTGCAACACCCACAGCCCGTTTGATCCGGTGGTTGCACCAGTGCGCCAGTCTAACCTGTGCCTGGAGATCGCCCTGCCGACCAAACCGCTGGAAGACGTGAACGACGAAAACGGTGAAATTGCGCTGTGTACGCTGTCCGCGTTCAACCTGGGCGCAATCAAGAGCCTGGACGAGCTGGAAGAGCTGGCCGTGCTGGCGGTTCGTGCGCTCGACGCCCTGCTGGACTACCAGGATTACCCAATCCCGGCCGCGAAACGCGGTGCGATGGGGCGTCGTACCCTGGGTATCGGCGTGATCAACTTCGCCTACTGGCTGGCGAAAAACGGCAAGCGTTACTCCGACGGCAGCGCCAACAACCTGACGCACCAGACGTTCGAAGCGATTCAGTACTACCTGATGAAAGCGTCCAACGAGCTGGCGAAAGAGCAAGGCGCGTGCCCGTGGTTCAACGAAACCACCTACGCGAAAGGCATTCTGCCGATCGACACCTATAAGAAAGACCTGGATGCGATCGTCAGCGAGCCGCTGCACCTCGACTGGGAAGGCCTGCGCGAGTCCATCAAGACTCATGGCCTGCGTAACTCCACGCTCTCTGCCCTGATGCCGTCCGAGACCTCTTCGCAGATCTCTAACGCCACCAACGGTATTGAGCCGCCGCGCGGCCACGTCAGCATCAAAGCCTCGAAAGACGGCGTGCTGCGTCAGGTGGTACCGGATTACGAGACGCTGGGTGACAACTACGAGCTGCTGTGGGAAATGCCAAACAACGACGGCTACCTGCAGCTGGTGGGTATCATGCAGAAGTTTATCGACCAGTCGATCTCTGCCAATACCAACTATGACCCGACGCGCTTCCCGTCCGGCAAGGTGCCGATGCAGCAGCTGTTGAAAGACCTGCTCACCGCCTACAAGTTTGGCGTGAAAACGCTGTACTATCACAACACCCGTGACGGTGCGGAAGACGCGCAGGATGACCTGGTTCCGTCAATTCAGGACGATGGCTGCGAAAGCGGCGCATGTAAGATCTAATGTAAATGCCGGGTGGCGCTACGCTTACCCGGCCTACGTTTTTAGGACACACTCATGGCATATACCACCTTTTCACAGACGAAAAACGACCAGCTCAAAGAGCCGATGTTCTTCGGCCAGCCGGTCAACGTGGCACGCTACGATCAGCAAAAATATGACATCTTCGAAAAGCTGATTGAAAAGCAACTCTCCTTCTTCTGGCGTCCGGAAGAAGTGGACGTCTCCCGCGACCGTATTGACTACCAGTCTCTGCCGGATCACGAAAAACATATCTTCATCAGCAACCTGAAGTACCAGACGCTGCTGGACTCCATTCAGGGCCGTAGCCCGAACGTGGCGCTGCTGCCGCTGATCTCGATTCCTGAGCTGGAAACCTGGGTGGAAACCTGGGCGTTCTCCGAGACGATCCACTCCCGCTCTTACACCCACATCATTCGCAACATCGTGAACGATCCGGCAGTGGTGTTTGACGATATCGTCACCAACGAGCAGATCCAGAAGCGCGCGGAAGGCATTGCCCATTACTACGACGAGCTGATCGAGATGACCAGCTACTGGCACCTGCTGGGCGAAGGCACCCACAACGTGGATGGCAAAACCATCACCGTGAACCTGCGCGCGCTGAAAAAGCAGCTGTACCTGTGCCTGATGAGTGTTAACGCGCTGGAAGCGATCCGCTTCTACGTCAGCTTCGCCTGCTCCTTCGCCTTTGCCGAGCGCAAGCTGATGGAAGGCAACGCCAAAATCATCCGTCTTATTGCCCGCGATGAAGCCCTGCACCTCACCGGTACCCAGCACATGCTGAACCTGCTGCGCAGCGGCACGGACGATCCGGAGATGGCGGAAATCGCCGAAGAGTGCAAGCAGGAGTGCTATGACCTGTTCGTGCTGGCGGCTCAGCAGGAGAAAGAGTGGGCAGACTACCTGTTCCGCGACGGCTCCATGATTGGCCTGAACAAAGACATCCTGTGCCAGTACGTTGAGTACATCACCAACATCCGCATGCAGGCGGTCGGTCTCGACCTGCCGTTCCAGACGCGCTCTAACCCTATCCCGTGGATCAACACCTGGCTGGTGTCCGATAACGTGCAGGTTGCGCCGCAGGAAGTAGAAGTGAGTTCTTATCTGGTCGGTCAAATTGATTCTGAAGTCAACACCGACGACCTGAGCGACTTCCAGCTCTGATGTCACGCGTCACGTTACGTCTTTCCGGCACTGAGGTTCTGTGTCGGGAAGAGCACCCTTCTCTGCTGGTAGCGCTTGAGGCGCATCAGGTCGAAGTAGAGTACCAGTGTCGTTCCGGCTACTGCGGCTCTTGCCGCTGCCGTCTGGTCGCCGGCCAGGTGGACTGGCTGACCGAACCACTGGCCTTTATCAACGAAGGGGAAATTTTGCCCTGCTGCTGCCGGGCAAAAGGCGATATCGAGATCGAGATGTGATGGTGTCGGGTGGCGCTTCGCTTACCCGACCTACAAAACCGCAGTTCGTAGGCCGGGTAAGGCGCAGCCGCCACCCGGCAATTTCAGCGTTAATCCTTCAGGAAGCTGACCGCTTTATCCGGGAAATCCGTAAACAGTCCGTCCACGCCCGCCTGGTTATATAACACCTCATAAAGCTGATTCACATCCGTGGCATACGGCGGCAGCTGGTCTGCACGCACGGTGTACGGATGCACCTGCATCTTGCTGGCATGCGCCTCTTTCACCATCGCCGTCAGCTTCACGTGTCCCGGCGTTGAGCCTTCCGCCACCAGCATGTGGTAATCCGGCCCGATGCCGTCGGCGTACTGCGCAATCTGCTTCATCGCACCCGGCTTAAACATCCAGTCGTAGCTGTAGTTCACCCACTTGCCGTCCGGCTGCTTCTCCTGGGTTTCATTCCAGTCGGTATAGGCAATCAGCTGCACCAGATTGAGATCCATCCCCATCTTCGGCTCCAGCTCGGTTTTGATGCGCTTCAGCTCGGCGGCGTCAAAACACTGCAGGTAGACTTTGTCCTGCTTGCTGGTGTAGCCGTACTGTTTGAGCACCTCCAGCGTCTTCGCGGCAATGTCTTTCCCTTCCTGATGGTGGAACCATGGGGCTTTGATTTCCGGGTAGATGCCGATGTTTTTACCGGTGGAGTGGTTCAGTCCCTGAACAAACTCAATCTCTTCCTGGAAGGTATGGATCCGGAAGTCAGATTTGCCCATCGGGAAACGTCCCGAATAGACCTGCACCTTCTTGCCGTTTTCAATCTCGAAGCCTTCGGTGAACTTCAGGGAGCGGATCTCCGCCAGCGTGAAGTCAATGGCGTAGAAGCGGCCATCTTTGCGGGCGCGATCCGGGAAACGCTCTGCCACGTCCGTCACGCGGTCAAGATAATGGTCGTGCAGGACGACCAGCTGGTCGTCCTTCGTCATCACCAGATCCTGCTCCAGGTAATCCGCCCCCTGCGCATAGGCCATCGCTTTTGCCGGCAGCGTATGCTCTGGCAGATAGCCGCTCGCACCGCGGTGGGCAATAACGATTTTATCCGCCGCCAGCGCGGAGCCTGTCATCAGGCCCGCCAGCAGCAGGCCGGTTGCTAACTGAGTTAATTTCATCGCAAAGCTCCTTATTGACGACGCGCCAGCACTTCCGCGTGGTGACGTTTTTCACCGATCATCACAACAATCAGCAGCAGTACCGCCAGCACGCTTCCGCCGATCATCACCATAAAGCCGCCGTCCCAGCCGAAGAAGTCAACGGTATAGCCCACGATGGCGCTCGCCGCGACCGAACCGCCGAGGTAGCCGAACAGGCCGGTAAAGCCCGCCGCCGTTCCCGCCGCTTTCTTCGGCGCCAGCTCCAGCGCGTGAAGACCGATCAGCATCACCGGACCGTAAATCAGGAAGCCGATGACGATCATACAGGCCATATCCACACCCGGATTTCCCGGCGGGTTGAGCCAGTACACTACCGTTGCGATAGTCACCAGGGTCATAAAGAAGACGCCCGTCGCACCGCGGTTGCCCTTAAACACCTTGTCCGACATCCAGCCGCAAATCAGGGTGCCCGGGATACCGGCGTATTCATACAGGAAGTACGCCCAGGAGGATTTATCCAGCGCGAAGTGCTTCACCTCTTTCAGGTAGGTCGGGGACCAGTCCAGAATGCCGTAGCGCAGGAGATAAACGAACACGTTGGCGACCGCGATGTACCACAGCAGCTTGTTCGGCAGGACGTACTTCATAAAGATTTGCTTCGCGGTCAGCTCTTCTTCGTGCTTCTCGCTGTAATCATCCGGATAGTCGTTTTTGTACTCTTCAATCGGCGGCAGGCCGCAGGACTGCGGCGTATCGCGCATCAGGGCGAAAGCAATAATCGCCACCAGAATGGCACCAAAGGCAGGCATATAGAGCGCCGCGTGCCAGTCGTTGAACCAGGCCATCCCCAGCAGGAACAGCAGCGGCGGAATACCGCCGCCCACATTATGGGCGCAGTTCCACACCGACACGATGCCGCCGCGCTCTTTCTGCGACCACCAGTGCACCATGGTGCGTCCGCACGGCGGCCACCCCATTCCCTGGAACCAGCCGCAGAGAAACAGCAGCACGAACATGATGGCAATGCTGGAGGTTGCCCATGGCACAAAGCCCATAAACAGCATCACCGCTGCCGCAAGGATCAGACCGGCAGGCAGGAACACGCGCGGATTAGAGCGATCCGACACGGAACCCATGATGAATTTGGAAAAACCGTAGGCGATGGATATCCCCGACAGCGCGAACCCCAGATCGCCGCGGGAGAAGCCCTGCTCCACCAGATACGGCATGGCGAGCGCGAAGTTTTTACGTACAAGGTAGTACGCCGCATACCCGAAGAAGATCCCCAGGAAGATTTGCCAACGCAGACGGCGATAGAGCGGATCTATTTCTGCCTCTGGCAGACGCGCCCTGTGGGGCGCAGGTTTGAAGATACTGAGCATAACAGCCTCCGTGGCCTTGAAATGAATGAGCAGGTGGCTCGCACCTGAATTCCAGAGGCGGGGATGTTAAGAAACCACGGTGATTGTTACTGTGAATCAACGCACAGATTGTTACAGAAATATGACAGAATGCGCAAAAAAGCGCATGAAATCACGTTTCACTTTCGAATTCCGCGCGTTTATGTTCGAAATCAAACAAACCACAAAATTACTATGGCTAAATGATAAAAAACGAACATAGAGGGTAAACAATGACCAGTCACGATCCTCGTTATAGTGATGTGATAATCATTGGTGGTGGCGCAACCGGCGCCGGGATCGCGCGCGATTGCGCCCTTCGCGGCTTAAGCGTTACGCTTCTGGAACGCCATGATATCGCCACGGGCGCAACCGGACGGAACCACGGCCTGCTGCACAGCGGCGCCCGGTATGCGGTCACCGACGCGGAATCCGCGCGCGAATGTATTGCTGAAAACCAGATCCTCAAGCGTATCGCACGCCACTGCATTGAGCCGACCGACGGCCTCTTTATTACCCTTCCCGAAGATGACCTCGCCTTTCAGGACACCTTTATTACCGCCTGCACTGCCGCGGGCATTCAGGCGGAGGCCATGGATCCGGCGCTGGCGCGGCGGCTGGAACCGTCGGTTAACCCGGCGCTTATCGGCGCGGTGAAAGTCCCTGACGGTACCGTCGATCCGTTCCGCCTGACCGCCGCCAATATGCTGGACGCCCGTGAGCATGGCGCACGCATTCTGACCGGACATGAAGTGACCGGGCTTATTCGCGAAGGTCATCGCATCTGTGGGGTGCGGGTGTTTGATACGCAGTACAACGAGCACGGCGAGCTGTATGCCGCCGTAGTGGTTAACGCGGCGGGGATCTGGGGCCAGCGTATAGCGGAATATGCGGACCTGTCGGTGCGCATGTTCCCGGCGAAAGGCTCGCTGCTGATCCTCGACCACCGCATCAATAACCACGTGATTAACCGCTGCCGCAAGCCGTCTGACGCCGATATCCTCGTTCCGGGCGACACCATTTCGTTAATCGGTACGACTTCAACGCACGTGGACTACAGCGAGATTGATTACAACCGCGTCACCGCTGAAGAGGTGGATATCCTGCTGCGGGAAGGGGACAAACTGGCCCCGGTAATGGCGCAGACGCGGATTCTGCGCGCCTACGCGGGCGTGCGTCCGCTGGTCGCCAGCGACAACGACCCGAGCGGACGGAACGTCAGCCGGGGCATCGTGCTGCTCGATCACGCCGCGCGCGACGGCATGGACGGGTTTATCACCATCACCGGCGGCAAGCTGATGACCTATCGCCTGATGGCCGAGTGGGCGACCGATGCCGTCTGCCGCAAGCTCGGAAATACCGAGCCGTGCGTCACGGCAGAACAGCCGCTGCCGGGATCGCGGCAGTCCACCGAAAAAACGCTGCAGAAAATCATCTCCCTGCCCGCGCCGCTGCGCGGGTCCGCGGTATACCGCCACGGCGACAGAACGCCACCGTGGCTTGGTGAAGGAAGATTGAGCCGCAGCCTGGTGTGCGAGTGCGAAGCCGTGACGGCCGGTGAAGTGCAGTACGCGGTGGAGAACCTGACGGTCAACAGCCTGCTCGATCTCCGCCGCCGCACCCGCGTCGGAATGGGCACCTGTCAGGGCGAGCTGTGCGCCTGCCGTGCTGCGGGGCTGCTGCAGCGCTTTCATACCACCACCGCCACCCAGTCGCTCGATCAGCTCAGCGCGTTTTTAAACGAGCGCTGGAAAGGCATTCAGCCTGTCGCCTGGGGCGATGCCCTGCGTGAAAGTGAATTTACCCGCTGGGTCTACCAGGGGCTTTGCGGTCTGGAGAAGGAGCAACACGATGAAATTTGATACCGTGATTGTCGGCGGCGGGCTGGCGGGCCTGCTCTGCGGCATTAAGCTCACGAAGCAGGGGCTGCGCTGCGCCATTATCACCCGGGGGCAGAGCGCCCTGCACTTCTCGTCGGGCTCGCTGGATCTGGTGGACGAAGCGTACCGCGATAAGCTGCCGCCGGAGCACCCGTATCACCTGGTTGGTGCACAGCATATTGACCGCTTTGCGCTGGAAACCGAAGCGCTGCTGGCGGAGTGCGGCGCGCGTCTGCAGGGCAGCGCCAGGTTCAATCACCAGCGCGTTACGCCGCTAGGCACCCTGCGTTCCGCCTGGCTCAGCCCGGAGGAAGTGCCCGTTGCCCCCATTCGCGCGGGACGCGTGCGGGTGGTAGGGATTAGCGGCTTTCTGGATTTTCAGCCCCATCTCGCGGCGGCATCGCTCTGTCGCCAGGGCGTTAACGCCGACACGGCAGAAATAGAGCTGCCCGAGCTTGATGTCCTGCGCGACAACCCGAGCGAATTTCGCGCGGTGAATATCGCCCGTTTTCTGGATAACGAGGACAAATGGCCGCTGCTGTATGAGGCGCTCAGCCCGCTTGCGGCAGGATGCGATGCGCTATTGATGCCCGCGTGCTTTGGCCTGAACGATAACCGACTCTGGCGCTGGCTCTCAGACCGTCTGCCCTGCACGCTCGGTTTGTTGCCCACGCTGCCCCCGTCTGTCCCCGGCATTCGCCTGCATACCCAGCTCCAGCGTAAGTTTGTTGCGCAGGGTGGCGTCTGGATGGCAGGTGATGAAGTGAAAAAAATTACCCTGACAGACGGCGCGGTGAGCGAAATCTGGACGCGCAACCACGACGATATTCCGCTTCGTGCACGCTATACGGTGCTGGCAAGCGGCAGCTTCTTCAGCAACGGGCTGCTGAGCAGCCGGGAGGGCATCCGGGAAGCCATTATGGGGCTGGATGTTCGCCAGCGAGCCTCCCGCGCGGACTGGTATCAGAGTGATTTCTTCTCGCCGCAGCCCTGGCAGCAGTTCGGCGTGATTGTCGATAACCACCTGCATCCGCAGCTTGCCGGTAAGCCCGTCAGTAATCTCTTTGCCATCGGCTCGCTGCTGGGCGGGTACGATCCCATTACCCAGGGATGCGGTGGCGGAGTCTGCGCCGTCACGGCGCTGTATGTGGCAGAGCAGATTAGCCAGCGCACGGAGGCTGAACAATGAACGATACCCGTTTTGAAAGCTGCATCAAATGCACGGTGTGTACCACCGTCTGCCCGGTCAGCGGCGTGAACCCACGCTATCCCGGGCCAAAGCAGGCCGGGCCGGACGGCGAGCGTCTGCGCCTGAAGGACGGCAAGCTGTACGATGAAGCGCTGAAATACTGCATTAACTGCAAACGCTGCGAAGTCGCCTGCCCGTCGGATGTGAAAATCGGCGATATTATTCAGCGCGCCCGGGCGCGCTACAGCACGCAAAAGCCGTCGCTGCGGGACGCGATTCTGAGCCACACCGATCTGATGGGCAGCGTCTCGACGCCGTTTGCCCCGCTGGTGAATGCCGCGACCGCTCTCAAGCCGGTGCGCCAGCTGCTGGATGCCACGCTGAAGATAGACCATCACCGCAGCCTGCCAAAATATTCTCACGGTACGTTCCGTCGCTGGTATAAATCCGTGGCGGCGGAGCAGGCGCAGTACGCCGAGCAGGTGGCTTTTTTCCACGGCTGCTATGTGAATTACAACCACCCGCAGCTGGGTAAAGATCTGCTGAAGGTGCTGAACGCCATGGGAACGGGCGTTCAGCTACTGAATAAAGAAAAGTGCTGCGGCGTGCCGCTGATTGCCAACGGGTTTACCGATAAAGCGCGCAGGCAGGCGCAAAGCAATGTCACCTCCCTGCGCGAGGCGATTGTCGAAAAAGGCATACCGGTATTGGCGACCTCATCCACCTGTACCTTCACCCTGCGCGACGAGTATCCGCATCTGCTGGACGTGGACAACACCGGCCTGCGCGAGCACATCGAGCTGGCGACGCGCTTCCTGTGGCGCAAGCTGGACAGCGGACAGACGTTGCCGCTGGGGAAATTACCCCTGAAAGTGGTGTACCACACGCCGTGTCATATGGAAAAAATGGGCTGGTCGCTCTATACGCTTGAGCTGCTGCGGTTAATTCCGGGGCTGGAGCTGACGGTGCTGGACTCACGCTGCTGCGGGATTGCGGGAACCTACGGCTTTAAGCGTGAAAACTACGAAACGTCGCAGGCGATCGGCGCTCCGCTGTTCCGTCAGATTGAGGAGAGCGGCGCGGATATCGTGGTGACCGACTGCGAAACCTGCAAGTGGCAGATTGAGATGTCCACCAGCAAGCGCTGCGAGCATCCGATTACGCTGCTGGCAAAGGCGCTCGGGTGAACATGGCCGGGGCGAAAGGCCCCGGCACAGGCGTTACTCCACGAACAGCGACTCAACCACGTTAATCCAGCCGTGCTCGCTGGCCACCTCTTTGCCATTCAGCCAGCGGCGCAGCATGTTCAGCGCCATCATGGCGCATACCTCCTGACGCACCGCCAGGCTGTGGCGGGTAATGCTCATTTTTACCCGCAGGGCGTGAGTGCCCTCAGGCGTCGCCAGCGCGAAGTTGAGGTATTCCTCATCCAGCCCGCCGACAAACAGCGCCAGACCGGCAAAATGCTTCACCCTTCTCTCGGACGCCCAGCGGGCGGTTTGCGCGAGAGTCTCCTGCTGGAACGGCACCACTTCGCTGGCCAGCAGCGGCGCGTTGACGCGCGACAGCTGCAGCGCCAGCAGGCCACCGGTGAACTGCTCGCTTAAGGTCACGCTCAGCTGACGCGACTGCAGATGCTTCGCAATCTGCGCCGGTAGCCCTTCCGTGCCTTCAAAGATCAGGCTTTCACCCGCTACGCGCTGCACCTCAGGCCACAGCGCGAGCATCGCCTCTTTCTGGGTGGCCGGTCCGGTCAGCTTAAGCTCAATGATCGGCATGGAGGAGCGATAGCCCATGGAGACGCCCGGAGGGAGTGAGAGGTGATCGAGGCTCTGGGCCAGATCGCTTTCCGAACGGCCAAAAGTGGTCAGACGCAGGCACAGCGGGGGTTCCGGCAGGGTAAAACGCTGGCGAAGGCGCGGCAGGATCTGCTGCTCGACCATCACTTTAAATTCTGAGGGCACGCCCGGCGTGAAGAACATCAGGCAGCGGTTCAGCTGCATGGCAAACCCGCACGCGGTACCGACCGGGTTATCGACCAGTTCAGCACTGGCGGGAATTTCAGCCTGTTTGCGGTTGCTGGGGGCCATGACGCGGCCACGTTCGGAGAAAAAACGCGCCATCTGCGAGAGCCACGCCTCATGCAGCACCAGCCCTTCGCCTTTTGCGGTCGCGGCGGCCAGGGCACTGAGATCGTCACTGGTGGGGCCAAGCCCGCCGTTCACAATCAGCACGTCGCACTGTTCACTGCGCTCGCGCAGAACAGCGACCAGTGACTCAAGATTGTCGCCCACCGTATTGCGGCGCGTTAACGGTAATCCTTGCTCAAAGAAAAGATCGGCAAGCCAGGCAGCATTGGTATCAATAATTTGTCCATGCAGCACTTCGTCGCCGGTGGATAACATCTCCACGTTAATCATTGTGTTCTCCCGCTTATTTGGTCAAAACACTATAGCGCAAACGCGGGGTGGAGAAGAGGAGAAACTGGCGCGACAGCATGCCGCGCCGGAGAGATTAGAAGCCTGCGCTAACGCCCACGTACGGACCGTCGGCCAGCGCGTTGTCGCGGTTGCCGTCTTTACCGGCCAAGTTCAGATAGCGATAGCCTGCTTCGATGGTGATTGGACGCATGATGGTCCAGCGTGCGCCAGCGTTGGCTTCCTCATAGCTGTCGATACCGCTTGAGAGGGAGTCCGGAGAGTAGTAGTACTCGCCAAACAGGCCGAAGCTGTCGCCAATTTTCCACTGCAGGCCGCCGCCCACTGCCGCCGCATATCCTTCGTCACCGTCATTTGGGTTGGTATAGATACCTTTACCGCCGACGGTCGCCAGGAACGGGCCCAGAGGAATGTTGAGGCCCAGGCCAAGGCTTGCCGCGTCGCCGTCGTCATCGTTATGCGTCCAGCCGCCAGTCATCGCCAGACCGGATGTCTCGGTACCCATGCCGAAGCCCAGGTGGGTATAATCCTGACCCGCCGAGCCGTTAATGCTAATGGCGTTCGCCGCCGCAGATACAACCATCAGGCCGAAGCCCAGTAATGCCACTTTTTTCATTGTCGTGATCCCGCACAATTTTTATAGAGAAGTCCCAAAACCGCGAGATTTTAACCTGGGTCTTCCGGGGATCAAGCACTCTGCGTGCGGCAGGCTAGTAGATTGTAACTATTTGAAACGGCTATTATCCCTTCAGCGTTGCGTTCACCCACTCCTGCAGCGCGCGGCGCGAGACTTTAATGCCGCCATTTTTGAGTTCGGTCGGCAAAAGCAGCCAGCGGACGGGTTGCTCAAAACGCGCCACCTTGTCCCTGACCCAGTCGGGTAAACAGGTGATATCCGTTCCCGGCTCGCACTCCACGACCGCCACCGGGCGTTGCCCGAATTCAGCGTCGTCCAGCGGGACGATGAACACCTGGTTAACCTGCGGGTGCGTGGCGATAACGCGCTCGAGCGATTCCGGCTGGATCCCTTCTCCGCCGCTAAAGAAGAGGTTATCCATGCGGCCGAGGATCGTCAGACGGCCGTCATGCCATTCGCCGCGATCGCGTGTGGCAAACCATCCCTGCGCGTTGGACAGCGGAATCAGTTCGCCATCGCGCCAGTAGCCTGAGGCCATGCTTTGCGCCCTGATCCAGACTTCACCGTTAACGACCTGCACCTCTCTGCCCGGCAGCGCACGGCCGACGTCCGGCTCGCCGTCGGCCTCTTTCGCACAGACGGTTGAGGCAAACTCGGTCAGACCGTAGCCGCAGAAGGTGCGAATATCCTGCTCTCGCGCCTGTTCGGTCAATTCAACAGGAATGGCTGCCCCGCCCAGCAGCACCGCTTTCAGTGGGACAGGCTGGTGGGCATTAAGCAGACGCCAGAGCTGGGTTGGCACCAGCGAGGCGTGGGTGCAGCCGCACAGCGCCTGCTCCAGAGGCCGTTTCTCGCGCACGGTTAACCGCGCGCCTGCCTGCAGCCAGCGCCATAAAATCCCCTGGCCCGAAACGTGGAACAGCGGTAGCGAAAGCAGCCAGTCGTCGTCTTCACCGTAGGGCATCAGCGACAAAACGCCGCGCGCGCTGGCGAGATGGGCCTCGCAGGTATGGACCGCTGCTTTCGGCAGACCGGTGGAGCCTGAGGTCAGCGTCATGGAGGCCAGCCGCGCCGGTTGCCACGCAGCGCAATACGCATCGGCGGTCTCGCGCATGCTCAGGGCAGGAAGGCCGTCGTAGCTGCCGTCCAGCACCAGCGCAAAGCGCAGCGTAATCTGCGGGAGCAGCACGTCCAGCAGCGGGCGCGGCAGCTGCGGATTAACGGGAAGAATACGCGCCCCGCACTGGAGCAGCGCCAGCCACGCCAGCAGGGTGTGCGGGTGGTTATGGGCAAGCAGCAGCACGCCGTCGCCCTCCTCCACGCCCTGACGGTGAAAGCCCGCCGCAAGGCTGTCGATGCGCGCGCACAGCTGTTGCCAGCTGAGCACCTCGTCGTTAAGCCTCAGGGCCGGTTTATGGGTAAATTGCGCACACCAGTGCCGCCACGGCCAGTCGGTAAAACTCATCGCAACGGCTCCAGCGCCGCGACGTCGAGGCACGGCAGCGCGCTGTCCGGCCACGGGCGAAGAAGCTGAGCCTGCATCAGGTTCAGCGTGTCGAGGCCGGGGACCGTGTCAGGCGTTAACCAGGCGGCAATGCGCGCCAGCTGGGTTAGCCCAAGGCTGGATTCAATCGACGAGCTGATGACCGCCGTCAGCCCTAAGGCGTGCGCCGCCGCGACCTGCTCGCGCACTTTCGCCAGGCTGCCGGTCAACGTCGGTTTAATCACCACCGCGCTGACGCCGGGCTCTGCAGCAAATTCAAAATCGGCCTCGCGCAGGCTTTCATCCCAGGCGATGGCAATCCCCGTTTCGCGGGCGAACGCGCGCGAATCCTCACGGGTTTTGCACGGCTCTTCGAGGAAGGCAATGCGGCTGCGGTACGCCGGATTGACGTACTTTGCAAACTGCTGCGCCTTAAGCGGCGTCCAGGCGCGGTTGGCGTCCAGACGCAGATGCAGATCGGGGATCGCCTCCAGCAGCAGGTTGGCGACCATGCCGTCACGCACCGCTTCATAAAGCCCGACTTTGATTTTCGCGACCTTCTCGCCCGGCATGGCGGAGAGCTGCGCGAACAGCTCGTCCGGATCGCCCGTACAGAGCGGTGCCGCGCGGTAATTCCCCGCTTCTGGCAGGCTGCCGTCCAGCTCCGCCAGCGCGCAGCTGATACCAAAAGCCGCGGAAGGCACATCCGGTAACGCCGGGTTCTCGCCCTCACGCCACGCGTCTGCCCACGCCAGCAATGCAGCCTGCGCATCCTCCAGCGACTCGAGGCTAAAGCCCGGCAGAGGCGAAATCTCGCCCCAGCCTTCCCGCTCGCCCTGCTGCAGATGCACGAAGAAGCCGTCACGGGTTTTTAACCGCCGTTCACGCAGCACCACGCCCGCGTCCATCGGTATCTGCCAGCGGTAAACCTGCGCGCGACGCATTACGGATTCCGTTTGTATTTGCTGAAGTCTGGCTGGCGTTTTTCGTTAAACGCGTTGCGCCCTTCCTGACCCTCTTCGGTCATGTAGAACAGCATAGTGGCGTTGCCCGCCAGCTCCTGCAGACCCGCCTGACCGTCGCAGTCGGCGTTGAGTGCCGCTTTGAGGCAGCGCAGCGCCATCGGGCTGTTTTGCAGCATTTCGCGACACCAGCGCACGGTCTCTTTTTCGAGATCGGCAAGCGGCACCACGGTATTCACCAGGCCCATATCCAGCGCTTCCTGCGCGTTGTACTGACGGCACAGGAACCAGATTTCACGGGCTTTTTTCTGCCCGACGATGCGCGCCATGTAGGAGGCACCCCAGCCGCCGTCGAAAGATCCCACTTTCGGGCCGGTCTGGCCGAAGATGGCGTTTTCAGCGGCAATGGTCAGGTCGCACATCATGTGCAGCACGTGGCCGCCGCCGATGGAGTAGCCCGCCACCATCGCCACCACCGGTTTTGGACAGGTGCGGATCTGACGCTGGAAATCGAGGACGTTCAGGTGGTGCGTCCCCGCATCGTCCTGGTATCCGCCGTAGTCGCCGCGCACTTTCTGATCGCCACCGGAGCAGAACGCTTTCTCGCCTTCGCCGGTCAGGACAATCACGCCGATGTTGTCGTCATAGCGCGCATCCGCCAGGGCCTGAATCATCTCTTTCACGGTCAGCGGACGGAAGGCGTTACGCACCTGTGGGCGGTTGATGGTGATTTTGGCAATACCGTCGGTGGATTTGTGGTAACGAATGTCGGTGTAGCCTTCGGAGCAGTCCTGCCATTCAACCGGGGCGTAAAGCATGTGTTCATCAGGATAGATCATAGAGTGTCCTTTATTCGAAGACGCAGTATCTGAGCCAGACTCGCGGCAACCGCGTCGGGGTTTTCCCGGTGGGCGTTGTGTCCGGCGTTGGGAATTGCATGGCAGACGGCGCTCAACTCCGCAGCAAGGGCCGCAAACTTCTCATCACGTTCGCCATAGAGATAATCAAAAGTGAAATCACGTGCGCTGAGCGCGGTACGCAGGTCGGGCTGCACGGCCAGCGACGTCGCCTCGAGCATCATCGCCAGCGCCGCGCCGTTGTTCTGGCTGCGCAGGGTAATCAGCGCGTCGCGCTGGGCGTCCGTCAGGGAGGCAAACACGGGCTGTTGGTACCAGTCAGCGAATACCTTTTCCAGCGGTTCGCTGCGAAAACGCGTCGCCCAGCGGCGGTCTGATGCCAGCCGCGCCTGTCGCGCATCGGCATCCTGCAGGCCCGGATGGCCGCCTTCTACCGTCACGCCCAACAGCCCCTTCGGCTGCTGGCAGGCATGGAACATCGCAATGCGGCCGCCGAGGGAGTACCCGACGAGCCAGAATTTCAGTATGTTGTAACTAATCAAAGTTCGGGTAAGCAACGCGCTCATCTCGTCGAAGCCCGTCACGCCCAGATTCCGGGATCCGCCGTGTCCCGGCAGATCCAGATACAGCCTGGGGTAATCGCAAAGCCGCTCACCAACACCCTGCCACTCGCGGCAATCGCCGGAAAAACCGTGCAAAAAGACCAGCCAGGGATAGCCTGGTTTTCCAGCCTGCTGCACGCCCGAGAGGATCACAGCTGGCTCACCTGCGCCAGCAGGCTTTGCAGGGCCTGCGCACCGTCAGCCTCGTTCACCACCAGCTCAATCAGCGTCGCGCCGGGCTGCTTCCAGGCGGAGCTTAGCGCCGCATCCAGCTGTTCCCAGCTTTCCGGGCGATGATATTTCAGGCTGAACATCGCCGCGGCGTGTTCGAAGTGCACGTTCTGCGGCATCAGATAGAAGCGCTCGCGCTCGCTCTGCGGCGTGGGCAGCAGGGAGAAAATCTGCCCGCCGTTGTTGTTAACCACAATCAGCACGAACGGGGCAGACGCCTGACGCAGCAGCGCCAGCGCGTTGAGGTCGTAGAGCGCGGAGAGATCCCCCACGATGGCCAGCGTCGATTTTGCGCTGGCGCGCTGCACGCCCGCCGCCGTAGAGATCAGCCCGTCGATGCCGCTGGCACCGCGGTTGCTGTACACCGGGTAGCCCGCGGGCAGCTGCGAAATGGCGTCAATCAGCCGCACGACCAGGCTGTTGCCGACAAACAGCTGCCCCTGCTCGGGCAGGTACTGGCGAATACGGTGCGCCAGCCCGGCCTCGCTGAACGCTTCACAGCGCGCGCGGGTCAGTGCCCACGCCTGGCGCGACAGGTCCGGGAGGGTAACCGCCCAGGGTTTGCGTTTTTCAGCCGGATGGAGCGCCAGCCAGGCGTCGATACGGCTGACCAGACGACGACCGCGATGGTGCGCCGGGTCAAGACGCCCTTCCAGCGCGTCCACCAGCCAGTATTCGTCCGGTGTGCAGGTGGCCTGCCACTGCAGTAACCGCTTGCCGGTTAAACTCGATCCAAGCTGGACCACAATTTGCGCCTGCGACAGCTCGGTGACCGCTTTGGCATTACCCAGCCAGAGATCCGCACACGGCAGCGGCTGCCCGGTCTGGGAAAGCACGTCGCCTATCAGCGGCCAGCCCAGGGTTTGCGCCCACTCGGCGACCAGCTTGCCTTCGGCGGCGCTCATGCGCCCGGCGATAACCACGCCGCGCTTCTGCCGCCAGAAGAACCAGTCGCGCTGCTTCGCGCTCTCAAGGTGCGTCTGCTCGCGCAGCCACGGTTTTTCACTCTGCCACCAGTCACCGAGAGACTGCTGCCAGTCAAGACCCGTGTCGTCCAGCTCGCCGTACAGCGGCTCGGCAAACGGGCAGTTGATATGCAGCGCCCCGCCGCGCAGCGTTTCCATGGCGTGATCGACGGTGGAGACCAGCCAGCTTGCCGGAATATCCTGGGTGGGCCGGGGCAGCGAAATCGTCTGCGAAGGATGCGAAGAAAAGAGTCCCGGCTGACGGATGGCCTGATTGGCGCCGCAGTCGATAAGCTCAGGGGGACGATCGGCCGTCAGCAGAATCAGCTTTTCACCGGTTAACCCGGCTTCAATCAGAGCCGGATAGAGGTTCGCCACGGCAGTACCGGAAGTGACAATCACCGCCACGGGTTCTTTGCTGACCTTCGCCAGACCCAGCGCGAGATGACCGAGGCCGCGCTCATCAAAGTGGGTGTGGTGAATCAACGCCCGGTTTTCGGCGGCCGCCAGCGTCAGCGGCGTTGAGCGAGAACCCGGTGCAATACACACGTGCCTGACGCCATGGCGCGTCAGGGCTTCAAGGATCACCGCCGCCCAGCGTCGGTTAAAAGAACTTACTGACATGAGATTGTCCGGTATCAAGAATGCGACACAGTATAAATAATAGAAAAAATTGGAATTTTGATGTGAATCGGGATTGCGCGAATCAGTATTAATCCCTTAGGAGCAGAGAGCGCAATCCGGCGGCTTTGTTTTCAATCTCCTGCCACTCCTGCTCCGGGTCAGACCCGCTGACAATGCCGGCCCCGGCGTAGAGCCGCAGCGAGTCCTCATGGACGCGGGCTGAACGCAACGCCACGCAGAACTCACTCTGGTCAGGCGATAAATACCCGGCCGAACCGGCGTACCACTCGCGGTTAAAGGGCTCAACCTTCTGAATAAACTCGCGCGCAGGCTGTCGGGGCAAACCGGCAACGGCCGCCGTCGGCTGTAGCATATGCAGGCACTGCTCGTCGTCGGCCTGTTTGAGCTCGGTCCAGATACAGCGGCGCAAATGCTGCACTTTACGCAGGCGCACCACCTGGGGGGGCAGTACCTCAAGCGTCCGCGTGTAGTGCTGAAGACGCTGGCAGATATCCTCCACAACCAGCATATTTTCGCGCTGGTTTTTATCGTCGTTCAGCAGCCACTCGCCCAGACGCTGCGCCTTTTTATCATCGGTATGGCTGGCGACGGTGCCCGCCAGCGCTTCGGTGCGCAGCAGCGTGCCGCGCCGCCGCCAGAGACGCTCGGGGGTCGAGCCAAGAAACGCGTTGCTGGCGTCGAAAATCATGCAGAAATGGTAGCAATGTAAATTCAGGGCGCGGCTGGCCGCCATCAGCGCGACAGGGTTAACGCGCTGTGTAAACCGGATATCGGTTGCCCGGGCGAGAACCACCTTTTCAAAATCACCGCGCGCGATGGTCTCTGTCGCTCTGCGGATAAGCGTCAGCCATTCGGCCTGTTGCGGCTGATGGGTTTCGTGCTCAATCTGAACGGATAGCGGACGGATAGATCTCGCAGGACGGAGTTGCTCTAAAAAATCCCGCGCGGCGAGGGCATCTTCCTGAAGTGAATAATCACTCCACAGCTGCAGACGCAGCGTAGCGGTGCCGGCGGTGCGTCGCCAGAGCAGTCGCGGTAAAAAGAGGCTGCCCTGCTCCGGAGTAAAGGCGTTCAGGCCACAGATACGGGTATCACCTGCCGCGTTTTGCTCGCGCAAAAACTGCGTGGCTAACGCCAGAGAGGAAAAGGGGATCACCGCCCCCAGCGCAGCCAGCTCTTCATCGCCGTTACGCTGCTGCCAGTAAAATTGCGGATAGCACTGCTGCGCCCCAAGCCAGGCGAGAGGGTCGAAGGCGTCGTTTAACGGGAAAGAGACGTCGAAATGACGTATGCCGGGTGTTGCGGGTAACGCTTGCGAAAGCTGGGTACGCAATTGCTCCAGCGCGAGGAAAATCGAATTCACGCGAACCTCTCCCTGTTAAAACCTCGTATTATACGGGGTACTGGCAATAAATAGCAGTACCCACGTATAGGGAGTGGTTAAGCGGCTTAACGACGGGCTAAGAGCAGCCCCAGTACCAGCCCGACGGCAGCACCTACTCCAATGCCCTGCCACGGTTTTTCATGCACGTAATCATCGGCACGGTACACCGCTTTTTTGGCGCGGTAGTAGTAGGTATCAGACGCATGGCTGACGCGGTTTTTCACTTCATGCAGCGCCTGTTCGGCACGGGCTTTTAGCTCAATATATTTCTGATCGGCAGGGTCGCCCGAGGAACGTAACACCTCTTCCAGCGTTTCGCTCAGTAAGGCCAGGTCGTCGTCGATACGGGTATCCCAGGATTGAAATGACATATTTTTCTCCATGTTAGTACACCAGTCCGCTAACTATAGCCAACGACTCGTCATTACGCCTGCTTCGCTTCCCGCGCCATGCCGATGTGGGGAATGCCGTCTTCATCGTACACCTCGGTGACCGGCACGAAACCAAAGTGGCCGTAGAAGGACTGCAGGTGCGCCTGCGCGCCCAGGTATAACGCCTTGTTCGGCCACTGTTTCTGGCATGCCTCCAGCGTTTTATCCATCAGCTGATAGCCCAGTTTTTCACCGCGCGCTTTGCCGCTGATGATGACGCGGCCAATGACGACAGGCTCAAAATCGTCTTCACTTTTCAGAATCCTCGCATACGCCACCAGCTCGTTATTCCGCCAGCCGAGGATATGGCGGTTCTCGCCGACGAGATCGTCGCCGTCGATGTCCTGATACGGGCAGGTCTGTTCAACCACGAACACTTCGCAGCGCAGTTTCAGCACGGCGTAAAGTGAATGAACGGTAAGGTCACTATGGTGTAAATCTTGCCACTGGATCATGTCAGTCTCCTTCCTGGGGTTCATCACGTTATACTAAACACCTCCCCGTTCAGCAAAGGGCTGATTGCGTTATGGAACTGATTTTTCTGGGTACGTCGGCGGGCGTGCCAACCCGCTCACGGAATGTGACGGCGATACTGCTGGATCTTAAACACCCCACCCGCGGCGGGCTGTGGCTGTTTGACTGTGGTGAAGGGACGCAGCATCAGCTGCTAGACACCGCTTATCACCCCGGCAAGCTGGATAAAATTTTTATCACCCATCTGCATGGCGACCATCTGTTTGGCCTTCCCGGCCTGCTGTGCAGCCGCTCGATGGCCGGTAACGCCAACCCGCTGACGATTTACGGGCCTGCGGGTATTCGTGAATTTGTTGGAACCACGCTGCGCCTGAGCGGGTCGTGGACGGATTATCCGCTGGAGGTCGTTGAGATTAGCGAAGGCCTGGTTTTCGATGACGGCGATTATAAGGTGAGCGTTCAGCCGCTCAATCACCCTGTCGAGTGCTATGGATACCGTATTGACGCGCATGACAAACCCGGCGCGCTGGATGCCGCCGCGCTAATGGCCGATGGCGTAAAACCCGGGCCGCTGTTCCAGCGCCTGAAGCACGGCGAGACCGTCACGCTGGAGGACGGGCGCGTCATCAATGGGCAGGATTATCTCGCCGCACCGCAGCCCGGCAAGAAGCTGGCGATCTTTGGCGACACGGCCCCGTGCCGGGCGGCGCTCACGCTTGCCCAGGACGTGGACGTGATGGTGCATGAAGCGACGCTTGAAACGGCGATGGAAGAGAAAGCCAACGGCCGGGGTCATAGCTCCACGCGTCAGGCGGCGCAGCTAGCCCGTGACGCGGGCGTCGGGAGGCTCATCATCACCCACGTCAGCTCGCGCTACGACGCGCGGGGCTGTGAAAAGCTGCTGGAAGAGTGCCGCGCGCTGTTCCCGGAATGTGAGCTGGCCGAAGATTTCGCTCAAGTCAGCGTTTAGTCCTTCATTTTTCCCTCAGGATGCCGATAACGATTAAAAGGTCAGCATTTCTCTCGAGGGTAGAATGGATAATTTCCAGAAAGATATTGATGACAGGGCGAATCTGACCCTGTCGAACCGTTTTGAACTGTTGCTGTTCCGTCTTGGCACCTCTCTTAACGAAAATAAATCTGAGCTGTTTGGCATTAACGTCTTTAAGCTGCGTGAAATTGTGCCGATGCCGGAGTTCACGAAACCCGCCGGAATGAAATCACCGCTGATGGGAATGGTGAATATCCGCGATCAGGTGATCCCGGTGATCGACCTGGCCGCCGTGGCGGGCTGTAAGCCCACCACCGGTCTGAATATCCTGCTGATCACCGAATATGCGCGCAGCGTGCAGGCGTTTGCCGTGGAGTCGGTTGAGAACATCATGCGTCTGGACTGGAAGCAGGTGCACGCGGCGGAAACCGCCGTCAGCGGTCGCTATATCACCAGCATTGCCTGCCTGGATGAGAAAACGGATACCAACGATCTGGCGATGGTGCTGGACGTTGAGCAGATCCTGTATGACATCACTCCGGCCAACCACGATCTGCACGCCACCAATCTGAAAACCACTAAGTTCAATATCAAGCCGGGCGCGGTCGCGATTGTGGCGGAAGATTCCAAAGTGGCGCGTTCGATGCTGGAGAAAGGTCTGCAGGCGATGGAGATCCCAGCGCAGCTGCACATCACCGGCAAAGAGGCGTGGGAAAAAATTGGCGTGCTGGCCGCACAGGCACAGGCTGAGGGCGTGCCGATCACCGATAAGATCGCGCTGGTGCTGACCGACCTCGAAATGCCGGAGATGGACGGTTTTACGCTGACGCGCAAAATCAAAACCGACCCGGTTCTGAAAGATATTCCGGTGGTGATCCACTCTTCCCTTTCCGGTAACGCCAACGAAGACCATATTCGCAAGGTGAAGGCCGACGGGTACGTCGCGAAGTTTGAGCTGAACGAGCTGTCGTCAGTGATTGAGGAAGTGCTGGACCGCTCGATGAAGAAGATTGACGGGCCGTTGATTAGCCGTAAACAGCTGGCTTAGTCGGGTGGCGCTACGCTTACCCGACCTACAAAACCCGTAGGCCCTGCAAGCGTAGCGACGCTGGGCAATAAAAAAACCCGCCGAGGCGGGTTTTTTGTTTTTACATCAGCGGCATCGCTCGCTGCACGATATCAATCAGCGGTTGCGGATAGATACCGAAGATCAGCACCAGCAGCGCGGAGATGAGTACCACGATACCACCAGCGCTGTACTGCCAGTTGCCTGGAGCATCACGATTGAGCTGCTGAGGTGCGCTCAGGTACAGGCTCACGGCCACACGCAGGTAGTAGTAGAGACCAATCGCGGAGCCGATCACCACGCCCGCGGTCAGCCACCACAGGTGCGCCTGCACACCGACGGCCAGCACATAGAACTTACCGATAAAGCCAAGCGTCATCGGAATACCGGCCAGAGAGAGCATCATCACGGTCATTACGGCGGACAGGATTGGACGGTGCCAGAACAGACCACGGTAAGAGAACAGTGAATCGGCATCCGGACCACGGTACGGGCTGGACATCAGGCTCACCACGCCGAAGGCGCCGAGGCTGCTGAACAGGTAGCCGGCCAGATAGACGCCCACGGCTTCCATCGACATCTCACCGCTCTGCAGCGCAATCAGCGCCACCATCAGGTAGCCCAGATGAGAGATAGACGAGTAGCCCAGCAGACGCTTGATATTGGTCTGGCTCAGCGCCATCAGGTTACCGAAGATGATGGAGACGAACGCGATGATGCCCAGCACCACGCGAACCGCTTCGCTGTCACCCACCGGCGCGTACAGGAACAGACGCATCACTACCCCGAAGATAGCGATTTTGCTCGCCGTCGCCAGGAAGGTCGACACCGGAGCCGGTGCCCCCTGGTAGACGTCTGGCGTCCACAGGTGGAACGGCACCAGAGAGAGTTTGAAGCCAAGGCCAACAATCATCATGCCCAGACCCGCCAGCAGCAGCGGCTCATGCAGCATACCGTCACCGAGGCTCTTGCCGAGCGCCATAAAGGAGAGGTTACCGGACTGTGCGTACACCAGCGCAATACCAAACAGCAGGAACGAGGACGCCGCCGCAGACAGGATGGTGTACTTGATGCTTGCTTCCAGCGAGCGCTTCTGGCGGAAGGCGTAACCAATCAGACCGAACAGCGGCAGAGAGATCAGCTCAATGCCGAGGAACAGCGCGGCCAGGTGGTTCGCATTCGCCAGCAGAATGCCGCCCAGCGCGGCAATCAGAACCAGCAGGTAAAACTCTTCTTTGTTGTCGTTGTAGCCTTCGAGCCACGGGTACGCAAAGGTACAGGTTGCCAGGCTCGCCAGCAGCACCAGACCGGTGTACAGCATGGCGTAACCGTCAACGCGCATCAGCGGGGTGACGTCCATCGCCCCACCCTGGCCAACAAACCAGAGTGAGACTAACGCGGCGTTCAGGCCGATGACCGACAGCGTGGCATTCAGGAAGTGATTGCGTCGCCACGCAATGGAGAGCATCACAACCACCACCGTCAATCCGACGATCAGCAGCGGTAGCAGCGCGATCAGTTGTTGTGGAGTTATTGTCATGGCGAATTACGGCCTTGTAGTAGAAACAGAATTAACAAACCACTGCTGGATATTGCCCATCGCGCTGTGCGAGGTATCCAGAATCGGCTGCGGGAAGAAGCCCAGCAGCACCAGCAGTACGACCAGCAGCAGGATGATGAACAGCTCACGCAGCGACATCCCCGGCAGTTCTTGTGCAGCAATTTCGCTCTTCGCTTTACCGAAGTAAGCGCGGTGCAGCATCGCCAGCGAGTAGACGGAAGCGAACACCAGACCAAAGGTGGAGATCACGGTAATCACCGGTACCACTTTGAAGCTGCCGAACAGAATCATAAATTCGCCGACGAAGTTACCGGTGCCCGGCATCCCCAGAGTCGCCACCGCGAAGAACATGGAGAGCGCTGGCAGCCACTTAATTTTGCTCCACAGACCGCCCATCATACGCATGTCGCGGGTGTGCAGACGTTCGTACAGCTGGCCGCACAGGATGAAGAGACCGGCTGCGGACAGACCGTGCGCAATCATCTGGATCACCGCCCCCTGGTACGCCAGTTGGCTGCCGGTGTAGATAGCAATCAGCACGAAGCCCATGTGGGAAACGGAGGTGTAGGCAATCAGACGCTTGATGTCGTACTGGGTGAAAGCCATCCAGGCACCGTAGAAGATGCCGATCACACCCAGCCACATGGCAATCGGTGCGAACTCTGCGGAGGCGTTCGGGAACAGCGGCAGTGCAAAGCGCAGCAGACCGTAGGCCGCCGTTTTCAGCAAGATGCCCGCCAGGTCAACGGAACCCGCCGTTGGCGCCTGAGAGTGCGCGTCTGGCAGCCAGCCGTGCAGCGGAACCACCGGCATTTTCACCGCGAAGGCGATGAAGAAGCCCAGCATCAGCAGGTATTCCACGCCGTGCGACATTGGGGTCTTCAGCAGGTCTTCGTAGTTGAAGGTCCAGGTGCCGGTCGCGTTGTGGTGAACAAACACCAGCGCCAGAATGGCAATCAACATCACCAGACCACTCGCCTGGGTATAGATGAAGAACTTGGTTGCCGCCGTGATACGCGTTTTACCGTCGGATGCCTTGTGGCCCCACAGCGCGATCAGGAAGTACATCGGAACCAGCATCATCTCCCAGAAGAAGAAGAACAGGAACATGTCGATGGCAAGGAACACGCCGATCACGCCGCCCAGGATCCACATCAGGTTCAGGTGGAAGAAGCCCTGGTATTTTTCGATTTCACGCCAGGAGCAGAGTACCGCCAGAACGCCGAGCAGGCCGGTCAACACCACCATCAGCAGCGACAGGCCGTCAATCGCCAGGTGGATCGTAATGCCGAAACGTGGGATCCACGGCAGGATGAACTCAGACTGCCACTGCGGAATGCCCGCAGACTGGGTCAGTGAGTAACCGCCCTGCAACCACAGTTGCAGGCCAAGCGCGAGCGTCAATCCCATGGTGATCAGCGCGATCCAGCGCGGCATCTTCACGCCAAAGCGTTCAGTCTGCCAGCACAGGAAGCCGCCGATGAAGGGAATTAATATTAGCCAGGGTAGTAACATGGCGATTTACATTCCTTTTTAAGGCCCCCAGCAGGGGCCTGATTTTCAACGAATTCGAATAAAATTCACTTAACGATCAACGCAACACCATCAGCAGCGCCAGCACGACAACCGCACCGATGCTCATGGACGCCACATACCAGCGCAGGTAACCGTTCTCGCTGTACAGCAGGCCTTTGCCTGCAAAGCGGGAAAGGATCGCCGGGATGTTCATCAGGCTGTTCAGCGGGTCGCGCTTCAGCAGCCACGCGATACCCAGGAACGGCTTAACGAAGATCATGTCGTACAGCCAGTCGAAGCCCCACGCGTTGTACCACCAGGTGCCCAGCAGGCGGCCCGGCGCACTGTTGGCCACGGCAGTGACCAGCGTACGTTTGCCCAGCCACAGCCATGCTGCGATCAGGATGCCCGCGATAGCGACCACACCGGAGGTGATTTCAAGCGTCAGAACGCGACCGTGCTCAAGCTCGGTTGTCGCCGGCAGCACGCCCTGCAGCGGAGGCACAATCATCGCGCCAACGAAGGTGGACAGTACCAGCAGCACAATCAGCGGCAGGTGATGGGTAATCCCCTTCCCTGCGTGAGCGTGAATTTGTTCTTTACCGTGGAATACGATGAAAATCATACGGAAGGTATACAGGGAGGTCATGAACGCACCGACCAGACCCGCAACCATCAGATTGATATGACCATTTGCCATGGCACCCGCAAGGATTTCGTCCTTACTGAAGAAGCCCGCGGTGATCAACGGCAGTGCCGCCAGCGCCGCGCCGCCCACCAGGAAGCAGACATACACCAGCGGGATGGACTTACGCAGTCCGCCCATTTTGAAGATGTTCTGCTCGTGATGGCAGGCCAGAATCACCGAACCGGATGAGAGGAACAGCAGCGCTTTAAAGAACGCGTGCGTCATCAGGTGGAAAATGGCCGCGTCCCACGCCTGAACGCCCAGCGCGAGGAACATGTAACCAATCTGGCTCATGGTGGAGTACGCGAGAACGCGCTTGATGTCGGTCTGCACCAGCGCGGCAAAGCCTGCCAGCACCAGCGTGACCGCACCGACGATACCGACCAGGTGCAGAATTTCCGGAGTCATCAGGAACAGGCCATGGGTACGCGCAATCAGGTAGACACCGGCGGTAACCATGGTCGCAGCGTGGATCAGCGCGGAGACAGGGGTTGGACCCGCCATCGCGTCGGCCAGCCATGTCTGCAACGGCAGCTGCGCGGATTTACCCACGGCACCACCCAGCAGCATCAGCGTTGCCCACCACAGCATGTTGTTGCCTGCGGCGAAGTGCGCTGGCGCCAGTTCCACCATTTCGCGGAAGTTCAGCGTGCCCAGTTCGTTGTAAAGAATGAACAGCGCGAAAGCGAGGAAGACGTCACCCACGCGGGTCACGACGAACGCTTTCATGGCCGCTGCGCCATTCTTCGGATCGGTATAGTAGAAACCGATCAGCAGGTAAGAACACAGACCCACGCCTTCCCAGCCCAGATACATCAGCAGCAGGTTATCGGCCAGGACCAGAACCACCATGCTGGCGATAAACAGGTTGGTGTAGGCGAAGAAGCGGGAGTAACCCTCTTCACCGCGCATATACCAGGAGGCGAACATGTGGATCAGGAAGCCGACGCCGGTGACCACGGAGAGCATAGTCAGGGAGAGACCATCCAGCACCAGGTTGAAACCGATGTTGAAATCACCGACCGACATCCAGGTCCACAGCGGCACGCTGAAAGGCTGACGCCCGTTGTTAAAGAAGTCGATACCCGCATACGCTGTCACCAGCGCGGCCAGGCCAACAGAGCCCATGCCGACGGTTGCAGACAGATTCTCAGACCAGCGGCCGCGAGAAAACGCCAGCAGCACGAAGCCAATCAGCGGAAAAATAATGGTTAAGGCAAGCATGTTCATCCACGCAACTCACTTACTGAATCGATGTTCAGATTCTGGCGGCGACGATGGAGCTGCAGCAACAGCGCCAGGCCAATACTCGCTTCGGCAGCCGCAAGGCTGATGGCGAGAATGTACATCACCTGACCATCGGTCTGGCCCCAGTAGCTTCCGGCGACCACGAAGGCCAGCGCGGAGGCGTTAATCATGATTTCCAGCCCGATCAGCATAAACAGCAGATTGCGGCGGATAACCAGACCAGTCAGACCCAGAACGAATAAAATCGCAGCGAGGATCAGTCCATGTGTTAAGGGGATCATGCGCGCTCCTCCGTTTTTCTTTTCGCGCGGTCGTCAGTGCGGTTGCTCAGCACCTCGCCAGCACGCTCTTCGCGGCCAACGTGGAAGGCCACAACCAGACCTGCCAGCAGCAGCATGGAGGCCAGTTCAACCGCCAGAACGTATGGGCCAAAGAGCGTAATACCGACCTCTTTAGCGCCAATCGGCGTGCCGTCGATGCCCTGATCGTTAACACCCAGAATGGCGTACACGATCACCACCAGCATGATGGCCGACAAAATTGCCGGGCCGATCCACACCTGCGGTTTTAACCACTGACGTTCCTGCTCGATTTCAGAGCCGCCCAGGTTCAGCATCATCACGACGAACACGAACAGCACCATGATGGCCCCGGCGTAGACGATGATTTCCAGCGCACCGGCGAAGTGCGCGCCCAGTGCGAAGAACACCCCGGAAATGGCCAGCAGCGAGATGATTAAGTACAGCAGCGCATGCACCGGGTTGGTGTGCGTGATCACTCGCAGCGTAGCCAGAATGGCGATAAGGCCACAGATATAAAAAGCGAATTCCATTGCCCTCTCCTTACGGTAACAGGCTCTTGACGTCGATAGGCTTGGCTTCGTTCTCTGCTTCGCCCTTATCTTTGCCGTCGATTGCCATACCCGCCATCCGGTAGAAGTTATATTCCGGGTATTTGCCCGGACCGGAAATCAGCAGATCCTCTTTCTCGTACACCAGGTCCTGACGCTTGTACTCACCCAGCTCGAAGTCTGGAGTCAGCTGAATCGCCGTGGTTGGGCACGCTTCTTCACACAGACCGCAGAAAATGCAGCGTGAGAAGTTGATGCGGAAGAACTCAGGGTACCAGCGGCCGTCTACCGTCTCGGCTTTCTGCAGAGAGATACAGCCAACCGGGCACGCTACCGCACACAGGTTACAGGCAACGCAGCGCTCGGAACCGTCCGGGTCGCGCGTCAGCACGATACGGCCACGGTAGCGCGGCGGCAGATATACCGGCTCTTCCGGGTACATCCGGGTTTCGCGTTTGGCAAACGCGTGCAGGCCGATCATCCAGATACTGCGTACCTGGGTACCGAAGCCTACCAGTAATTCTTTTAAGGTCATGGTCTATTGCCCCTTATGGCTGCTGCCAGAGAATGACAGCGGCCGTTACCAACAAGTTGACGAGCGTCAGCGGCAGGCACACTTTCCAACCGAAGGACATTACCTGGTCATAACGCGGACGCGGTAACGCTGCGCGAATCAAAATGAACATCATCATGAAGAACGCGGTTTTCAGCGCGAACCAGATGAACGGCGGTAAGAACGGGCCATGCCAGCCACCGAAGAACAGCGTTACCATCAACGCGGAAATGGTGACGATACCGATGTACTCGCCCACGAAGAACAGACCGAATTTCATACCGGAATATTCGATGTGGTAACCGTCGGCCAGTTCCTGTTCGGCTTCTGGCTGGTCAAACGGGTGACGGTGACACACCGCCACGCCCGCGATAGCAAAGGTAATAAACCCAAAGAACTGCGGAATCACGTTCCAGATGTCGGCCTGGTTGTTGACGATGTCGGTCATGTTAAATGAACCGGCCTGCGCCACCACGCCCATCAGGGAGAGACCCAGGAACACTTCGTAGCTCAGGGTCTGCGCGGACGCACGCATCGCACCCAGCAGCGAGTATTTGTTGTTACTGGACCAGCCTGCGAACAGGACCGCGTAAACCGCGAGGCCTGCCATCATCAGGAAGAACAGAATGCCGATGTTCAGGTCAGCGACCACCCAGGTCGGGCTGACCGGAACGATAGCAAACGCCAGCAGCAGCGAGGTGAAGGCGATCATCGGTGCCAGAGTAAAGATCACGCGATCCGAGAAGCGCGGGATCCAGTCCTCTTTAAAGAACATCTTGATCATGTCCGCGACCAGCTGGAGTGAACCACCCCAGCCCACGCGGTTCGGTCCGTAACGGTTCTGGAACAGACCGAGCAGACGACGTTCACCAAAGCTCATGAACGCGCCGCAGGTGACCACCACCAGCAGGATAACAATCGCTTTCAGAATGATCAGCAGGATGTCGATAAGATCCGGCGTTAACCAACTCATGCTTTTGCCTCCTGCAGATTATCAAGACGCGCACCCGCCAGAACCGGCGCGATGCCAGGCATACCCATCGGCAGACCGACCTGCCCTGCTGTCAGACTTTCAGAAATAATCAGCGGCAGGCTGATGGTCTGGCCGTCATAGCTAAAGGCAATGTTCGCGCCCGCGTTAACGCCAAGCTTCGCGGCGTCCGCCGGGTTGAGCTTGATGTACGGCTGCGGCATGCGGGTCTGGAAGACCGGTGAACGCTGGGACAGCTCGTCGCTACCGAACAGGTGGTAGTACGGGGCAATACGCCAGCTACCGTCCTGCGCCTGGAAGCTCGCCGGTACGGTGGTGAAGAAGTCCAGACCGGTTTCGGAGGCCTCAATCAGACGCACGCCCGGATCGCCGTGGCGCAGGGAGCCGCCCACTTCAGCCTGGAACTTGTTCCATGCCTGCGGGGAGTTCCAGCCCGGTGCCCATGCGAACGGGATTTGCGAACGCGGCGCAGACGGCTGGTTGTTCCCTTCCATGGAGAAGGCGAACATGGTGTCTTTATCCTGCGGCTGGCGCGGTTCGTGCACGCTGATGTTGGCGCGCATTGCGGTACGGCCGCTGTAACGGTGCGGTTCACGCGCCAGTTTCTGGCCGCGAATGCGGAAGCTCGCTTCAGGCGCGGCATCTTTAATGCCTGCCAGCTGAGGCAGTTTTTCCACCACCGCGTCGATAACGTGGTCGAGCTGCGTCCAGTCCACTTCACGGCTCTGCACGGTGCTGTGCAGGGAGTGCAGCCAGCGCCAGCTCTCCAGCATCACGGTGTTGCTGTCGTAGTACGACGGGTCATAAACCTGGAAGAAACGCTGCGCGCGGCCTTCGTTGTTGATAACGGTACCGTCGCTTTCTGCGAAGCTTGCCGCAGAGAGCACCAGGTGCGCTTTATCCATAATCGCGGTGCGCTGATGATCGATAACCATCACCAGCGGCGCTTTAGAGAGTGCAGCGTCGACACGCGCGGCTGATGCATGGCGATGCAGGTCATTTTCCAGCACCACAACGGCGTCAGCGGCACCGGATTCCAGTTCGCTTAACGCTTCTTCCAGCGAGCCGCCGCCGATCATGCCCAGACCAATGCTGTTCACCGCACGGGCAATCATGGTCACACCGACGTCAGCACCGCGGCCTTTCAGGGCTTTGGCCACGTTGGCTGCTGCCTGAATGATCTCTGCGCTACCGGCGTTGGTACCGGAAATAATCAGCGGTTTCTTCGCCCCCGCCAGCGCCTGAACAATCACGTCGACCTTGCTCTGCAGGTCACGATCCAGTTCAACGGCCGGAGAGTTGTTGTCCAGCGCATGGGCAATGGCAAAGCCAAGACGCGCCTGATCTTCAACCGGTGCGCAGTAGGTCCACGCCGCGATATCGTCCAGACGGGTATTGTCGACGTTGGTCACAAACAGAGGATGCTTCGCGCGCTGGCCGATGTTCAGGATCGCCGCAATCTGCCAGTCAGCCACTTTCTGCGCCGCTGCCATTTCACGTGCTTTCCCCTTCACCGCCTGACGAACCGCCAGAGCCGCGCGTGCGCCGGTCTGCGTCAGGTCTTCACCCAGCACCAGAACCGCATCATAGGATTCAATTTCGCGCAGCGCAGGGGTATGGATACCGCCTTCACGCAGCACTTTCAGTACCAGCTGCAGACGTTCCTGCTCGCCCTGGGCGATGCCGGTATAGAAGTTTTCCGCCCCGACCAGCTCGCGCAGCGCGAAGTTGCTTTCGATGCTGGCGCGCGGGGAACCGATACCGATCACTTTCTTCGACTGACGCAGAATATCTGCCGCACCCTGCATCGCCTGTTCAGCGTTCAGGGTGATGAAGTCGTCGCCACGGCGCTGAACCGGCTGACGCGGACGGTCCTTCAGGTTCACATAGCCATAGCCGAAACGACCGCGGTCGCACAGGAAGTAGTGGTTAACGGTACCGTTGTAGCGGTTTTCGATACGACGCAGTTCGCCGTAGCGCTCACCCGGGCTGGTGTTGCAGCCGAGAGAACATTGCTGGCAGATGCTTGGCGCAAACTGCATGTCCCACTTACGGTTGTAACGCTCGGAGTGGGTTTTATCCGTGAAGACGCCGGTCGGGCAGATTTCTACCAGGTTACCGGAGAATTCGCTTTCCAGTACGCCGTCTTCTGGACGACCGAAGTAGACGTTGTCATGTGCGCCATACACGCCCAGATCCTGACCGTCTGCATAGTCTTTGTAGTAACGCACGCAGCGGTAGCAGGCGATGCAGCGGTTCATTTCGTGAGAGATGAACGGCCCCAGATCCTGATTACGGTGGGTACGCTTGGTAAAGCGATAGCGACGGAAGCTGTGACCGGTCATCACGGTCATATCCTGAAGGTGGCAGTTTCCGCCCTCTTCACAGACCGGACAGTCGTGCGGGTGGTTGGTCATCAACCACTCCACAACGCTTTCGCGGAACTGTTTCGCTTCTTCGTCATCAATCGAAATAAAGGTGCCTTCGGTGGCTGGCGTCATACAGGACATCACCAGGCGACCACGCGTGTCTTCCGCGTTTTGATATTGCTTCACCGCACACTGGCGGCAAGCACCGACGCTGCCCAGCGCCGGATGCCAGCAAAAGTACGGAATATCAAGGCCAAGAGACAGACAAGCTTCCAGCAGGTTGTCCGCCCCGTTGACTTCGTATTCTTTGCCGTCTACATGAATCGTAGCCATTAGCATGCTTCCAGTTGGCTCGGTCGAAACCGAGCGTTAATCAAAATTCTTGTCGTTACCAGCGCGCTTTAAGCAGGTTCGGCTGAATCCCATTAATCGCATGGGTATTGCTGAACGGCTGCTTGATGCCTGCTTCGAACTCGTCGCGGAAATATTTGATCGCGCTCTGCAGAGGTTCGACGGCACCCGGTGCGTGGGCACAGAAGGTTTTACCCGGGCCTAAGAATCGACACAGTTGCTCAAGTGTCTCGATATCGCCAGGCTGGCCTTCGCCACGTTCGATTGCACGCAGGATCTTCACGCTCCACGGCAGACCATCTCGGCACGGTGTGCACCAGCCGCAGGACTCACGGGCGAAGAACTCTTCCAGGTTACGCACCAGCGATACCATGCCGATCTCGTGGTCGACGGCCATCGCCAGCGCCGTACCCAGACGGCTGCCTGCTTTACCAATGCTTTCGAATTCCATCGGCAGGTCAAGGTGGGCTTCGGTGAGGAAGTCTGTCCCTGCCCCACCCGGCTGCCAGGCTTTGAATTTCAGGCCATCGCGCATGCCGCCAGCGTAGTCTTCAAGAATTTCACGCGCGGTAGTACCGAACGGCAGTTCCCAGACGCCAGGATTTTTAACGCGACCGGAGAAGCCCATCAGCTTGGTACCGGCATCTTTGCTTGAGGAGATGCCCTGATACCACTCCACGCCGTTGGCGAGGATAGCCGGAACGTTACACAGGGTTTCGACGTTGTTTACGCAGGTCGGTTTACCCCATACGCCGGAGCTTGCCGGGAACGGTGGCTTGGAACGCGGGTTCGCGCGACGGCCTTCCAGGGAGTTAATCAGCGCGGTTTCTTCACCGCAGATGTAACGCCCGGCGCCGGTGTGCACGAACAGTTCGAAGTCAAACCCGGTGCCGAGAATGTTTTTGCCCAGCAGGCCCGCTTCGGTGGCTTCGGCAATCGCGCGACGCAGGTTTTCCGCCGCTTCGATGTACTCACCGCGCAGGAAGATGTAGCCACGGTACGCTTTCAGCGCGAACGCGGAGATCAGCATGCCTTCCACCAGCAGGTGCGGCAGCTGTTCCATCAGCAGGCGGTCTTTATAGGTGCCCGGCTCCATTTCATCGGCGTTACACAGCAGGTAACGGATGTTCATGGATTCGTCTTTTGGCATCAGGCTCCACTTCAGACCGGTGGAGAAGCCCGCGCCGCCGCGGCCTTTCAGGCCAGACTCTTTTACCGCGTTAACGATGTCGTCCGGCGCCATGCCGCCAAGGGCTTTACGCGCACCGGCATAGCCGTTTTTGCTCTGATATTCGTCGAGCCATACCGGCTGTTTGTCATCACGCAGACGCCAGGTCAGTGGATGCGTCTCAGCAGTACGAATTACAGTTTTCATTTGTACTGCTCCAGCAGGTCAGGAATCGCTTCCGGCGTCAGATGGCTGTGAGTGTCCTCATCAATCATCATGGTCGGCCCCTTGTCGCAGTTACCCAGGCAGCAGGTTGGCAGCAGAGTAAAGCGCCCATCGAACGTAGTCTGGCCCGGCTTGATATTGAGCTTCTTCTCAATCGCAGCCTGAATGCCCTGGTAACCGGTGATGTGGCAGACCACGCTGTCACAGTAGCGGATCACATGGCGGCCAACCGGCTGACGGAAGATCTGGCTATAGAACGTGGCCACGCCTTCTACGTCGCTTGCCGGAATACCCAGCACTTTCGCGATCGCATAGATCGCCCCGTCCGGCACCCAACCACGCTGTTTCTGTACGATTTTCAGCGCTTCAATGGACGCCGCACGCGGGTCTTCGTAGTGGTGCATCTCGTGCTCAATGGCGGCACGCTCTGCTTCACTCAGCTCAAAAGCCTCGGTTTGTGGTTGTTGATTCTCGTGCATAATTAGCGGTCCACATCTGACATAACAAAATCGATACTACCCAGATACACAATCAGGTCGGAGACCAGACTGCCGCGGATGGCGGACGGGATCTGCTGCAGGTGCGCAAAGCTCGGCGTACGCACGCGGGTACGGTAGCTCATGGTGCTGCCGTCACTGGTCAGGTAGTAACTGTTAATACCCTTGGTCGCTTCAATCATCTGGAAGGATTCTTGCGCCGGCATGACCGGGCCCCAGGAAACCTGCAGGAAGTGGGTGATCAGGGTTTCGATATGTTGCAGCGTGCGCTCTTTCGGTGGCGGCGTCGTCAGCGGGTGATCCGCCTTGAACGGGCCTTCCGGCATGTTGTTGAGGCACTGCTCAAGGATGCGCAGACTCTGGCGCAACTCTTCCACTTTCAGCATCACGCGGGTGTAGCAGTCGGAAACGCCGCCGCCCACCGGGACTTCAAAGTCGAAGTTCTCGTAGCCAGAGTAAGGACGGGCTTTACGCACGTCGAAATCAATACCGGCCGCACGCAGACCTGCACCTGTTGTCCCCCACTCCAGCGCTTCTTTCGCGCCGTAGGCAGCAACGCCCTGGGAACGCCCTTTCAGGATGGTGTTGCGCAGCGCGGCTTTCTCGTAAGAGGCCAGACGTTTCGGCATCCAGTCGAGGAATTCACGCAGCAGGCGGTCCCAGCCGCGCGGCAGATCGTGTGCCACACCGCCGATACGGAACCAGGCCGGGTGCATACGGAAACCGGTAATGGCTTCTACCAGATCGTAGATTTTCTGACGATCGGTAAAGGCGAAGAAGACCGGGGTCATCGCGCCGACGTCCTGAATGAACGTGGAGATGTACAGCAGGTGGCTGTTGATACGGAACAGTTCTGACAGCATGACGCGAATCACGTTAACGCGATCCGGCACGGTAATGCCTGCCAGTTTCTCAACGGCCAGCACGTATGGCATTTCGTTGACGCAGCCGCCGAGGTATTCGATACGGTCAGTATACGGAATGTAGCTGTGCCAGGACTGACGCTCGCCCATCTTCTCAGCACCACGGTGGTGGTAGCCGATGTCTGGCACGCAGTCGACAATCTCTTCGCCGTCGAGCTGAAGAATAATACGGAAAGCACCGTGCGCAGACGGGTGGTTCGGACCGAGGTTGAGGAACATGAAGTCCTCGTTGTCGGTACCGCGCTTCATGCCCCAGTCTTCCGGTTTGAAGGTCAGCGCTTCCATCTCCAGATCCTGCTTGGCTTTGGTCAGCTCAAACGGATCGAATTCGGTAGCACGTGCCGGGTAGTCTTTACGCAGCGGGTGGCCGGTCCAGGTCTGCGGCATCATGATGCGCGTCAGGTGTGGGTGGCCGTCGAAGGTCATGCCGAACATTTCCCATGTCTCACGCTCGTACCAGTTGGCGTTCGGGAAAAGTTTGGTGATCGTCGGCAGATGCATGTCGTTTTCAGACAATGCCACCTTGAGCATGATATCCGTATTACGGTCTATTGAGATCAGGTGGTAGAAAACGGAAAAATCCGCAGCAGGGAGACCCTGGCGGTGCGTTCTGAGACGTTCATCCATGCCGTGTAAGTCAAACAGCATGACGTATGGTTTTGGCAATTTCTTGAGGAAATCGACAACTTCCAGCAATTGTTCACGCTTCACCCAAACAACGGGTACCCCGGTGCGGGTAGCCTGAACAGTAAAGGCATCCGGCCCAAAACGGTTGCGCAGTTCGCCAATGACTGGGTCATCCAGATGATCCCGGGTCTGCCAGGCGGCTTCTTGCGCGGTTAAGTCGGTCATATTGTTCACCATTGCAAATGGTCCGTGGTGACTGTTGAGCCTGGCTTCGCGCTATTTGAGTAGTGATATGCGAAGGTGTTCTCCAGGCCTACAGGCGCAAATTAAATTTCGTCAGGCGTACGCAGATTGGTGACGGCAATACGTTCACCACGTTTACGCTCGCGCTCAGACTGCATGTTCGCGCGATACACACCCTGATCGCCAACGACCCACGACAGTGGGCGACGTTCTTTACCGATGGACTCCTGCAGCAGCATCAGCGCCTGCATGTAGGCTTCCGGACGAGGCGGACAACCCGGGATGTACACATCCACTGGGATAAATTTATCTACGCCCTGTACGACGGAATAGATGTCGTACATACCGCCAGAGTTAGCACATGCGCCCATGGAGATAACCCATTTTGGCTCCAGCATCTGGTCATAAAGACGCTGAATAACAGGTGCCATCTTGGTAAAGCAGGTACCGGCCACCACCATCAGGTCAGCCTGACGTGGGGAAGCACGCAGTACCTCTGCCCCAAAACGCGCAACGTCATGCACCGCAGTGAATGACGTCACCATTTCAACGTAGCAGCAAGAAAGGCCAAAGTTGTAAGGCCAGATGGAGTTCTTACGACCCCAGTTGACCATATCGTGCATGGCATGTTCGAGTTTGCCCATGTACACGCTTTTATTGACTTCTTGCTCCAGGGGGTCGGTTACGATCTCCTGTTTTTGCAGGGGGTAACGGTCATTCTCACCGTTAGGATCTATGCGGGTGAGCGTATAATCCATCTTATTGCCTCGCTGTTACTGCTGACGATTAGAGATACTGTTTTCCGGGTTGATGTGTTCACGACGTGAACGCGCAGGCGTCCAGTCAAGCGCGCCAATACGCACCAGATAAACCAGACCGGCCAGTAGCACTAAAATGAAAATTGCGGCCTCGACAAAGCCCACCCAACCACTTTCGCGAATGGAGGTAGACCATGCGAAGAGGTAAAGCGCTTCCACGTCGAAGATGACGAAGAACATGGCTACCAGGTAAAACTTGGCAGACAGGCGTAAGCGAGCGGTACCTACTGAATCAATACCTGATTCGAAAGGTGTGTTTTTGTGCCTTGCACGGGCGCGACCGCCCAGGAACCAGCCGCCGACTAACATCAGGCAGCACAGGCCAATGGCTACAATAAGAAAGATTGCGAATGCCCAGTGATGAGCGATGACTTCTGTGGATGTTGACATACTCATTGCTTACTCATCAAAAGTGATACCAACGACACTGCTCTTGCTGGCAGATGGGCATCACATCGATTCATGGGGAGGAACAAATAACCTTACACTAACTGTCAGAAATGAGACATAGACAGCAAAATGATGGGGTTTTTTACTCCTTTCTATAACCTATTGTCAACTTTAACAAAGGTTTCTTCACATTAAATTACATCGAGCGATTCTCATTAACATTTGGTGCCCTTTAACCCTGGTGGGTACATGACTTTCCGTCAAATGTATGTTGTTGAATCGTGTCCGTTTCGGAAGTAAAAAAAATAACCCTCCTATTTTGACAGGATTTGCCAACGATTCCTCCCCCCAAATAGGAGTATTTTCTTGATCTGCGACACGCTTTTGTTAATTCAACCTGGAAAACGGCAACATATTTCCTGTTTTTTTAACATAGGGGGGATATGGATGAAGTTAGAACGGAAAACGGATGAGTTTTAATCAAAAGCATTTAGCTTATTGATAAATAGAGGGTATCCCGTAAATCCACGCGGCATACGCGGGTATTATTGCTAAAAAAAAGCCACTGCATGTGAAAATCACACGAGTGGCTTTTTTTTACACTTACATTTTGTTACCAGAATTTTGAGCTGGCGATCACTCAAAATCCCCTTCAACGATCAGGGAATCATCCCCCCCTTCGGAGGTAACGCGCTCGAACTGCCACGGGTTATGGTAGTTTTCCATCGCCTCGAACACCACTTTTGCCAGCTCGTTATGGCTGGACGAATTATGGCAGAGCAGATATTCCGTATCCGGCAGCGCAGGCAGGCCATCGGATTTTCCCAGAACGCGCAGATCGGGGCTCATCATTTCTACCGGACGGGCGGTAACACCCAGACCGGCTTTCACGGCGGCACGCACCGCTGGCAGCGTGGACGCCACATACGCCAGACGCCACGGAATATTGGCCTCATTCAGCGCCGTCAGCACCATATCGCGGAACGGGCTCGGGTCATCCAGTAACACCAGCGGCACCGGCTCGCCTTTTTGCAGCACGTATTCGGCCGCGCAATACCAGTGCGTAGGTGATGTACGCAGCGTCAGGCAATCAAACTGCCCGGGACGATGCGTGGTGACCACCAGGTCGACTTTATTCTCATTTAACATCTCAACCATAAAAGCATTACGCTTTACGCTAACGTCCAGCGCAAGCTTCGGATAAACCGAACTGATGCGATTGAGAAGAAACGGCAATATAGTATCCGCCGACTCATCAGATGCACCTAACGTTAGCACGCCCTGAAGGTTGCTAAACATTAATGACATACATGCTTCATCATTAAAGCGAAGAATTTTCCTGGCATAACCCAGAAGCTGAATACCGTGTTCCGTTAAGAGCTTATTACGCCCGTGACGGGCAAATAGCTCTTTACCAACCAGTTGCTCCAGCCGCTGCATTTGCTGGCTGACGGCGGACTGAGTTCGGCAAACGGCGGCAGCAGCTGCCGCAAAAGTGTTGAGATCGGCGACCGCAACAAACGTTCTCAGCAGATCGAGGTCGAGATTCATTATCGGACGATTTGCATTTATCATATCTATTCACTTTCAGGTTGCTCGTGCGGAGCTGCCCGGGTTGAAGCTGTGTGTGTACAGTTAAGCAATTCCCTCTGAAGATTTTCCCTCGCATCCCGGCCCGGCAGACTGCCTGACAGATAGTTATTGTGCTGCTTTATATCAACAGTCAGAAAGCACGTTTCATGACGTTATTTTTATTCTCTTAAACGTTCAGGATATTTAGATGTTCGCAGGTTTATGTAAATTACATTAAAGGTATAACACCTTTTCTGCCATCTGTATCGCAGCGCTGTCAACGTAGCAGGAGATGTGCGACACATTCCAGCCAGAGATAACTCTAACAATAACAATCAATTAATTCAGAAAACCAGTGTCAGATATACAAAAAACGTGCATCTGTCCTCTGCTTTCCTTGAAGACATCTTAACCCAAATCCACTTTATTTATAAGTCTTATTGCAATATTAAGGATTAAAGAAGAATGTTAAGCTTCTAAACTAATTTTATTAAAATTAACTAAAGTTGCATTTTATAGGTTAATAATAAATAAATTTTAATTTAGATTAAGACTATTCATTAATGGCACTTAACATTAATTTCACATGAGTAACTTTTATCCACAGTATGCGGTAATGACTCCAACTTACTGATAGTGTTTTATGTTCAGATAATGCCCGATGACTTTGTCATGCAGCTCCACCGATTTTGAGAACGACAGTG